>NCHM01000409.1 GCA_002257205.1 Rhizobiales bacterium 24-66-13
ACCACGCCGAGCCCGGCCACGGCCACCGCCAGCAGCGAGAGGCGGGCGATGCCGGCGGCCATGGGCGCATCGGCCAGTGCCACCGCCACCAAAGCGGCGAGGAACACCAGCCAGCCGGCGGCCACATGCATATAGCGCACGTGCCAGCGGTTGAGGTTGAGATAGGCGAACAGGAACACCAGCAAGGTGGCGGTCAGGATCGCCTCACCGGCCGCGCGCCAGAATTGCTCGGCGATGGGGGAGAGGCCGAACACCTTGGACCAGAAGGAGAAATCAAGCCCGATATAGCCCAGCACCGCCCACGCCAGCGCGGCGGCGGCGGGGAACATCACCGAGCCCTTCACCACGAACAGAATGGTGAGGAACAGCGCCAGCAGGCCCGCGATGCCGATCACGATGCCATGGTACAGGGTGAAGCTGTTGACCTTGTCCTTGTAGGCGTTGGGTTCCCACAAATAGAGCTGGGGCAGGTTCGGCCCGGTCAGTTCGGCGACGAAGGTGACGGTGGAGCCGGGATCGAGCGTGACGGCGAAGACGTCGGCATCGGGGGCGGCCTGGCGCTCGGGCTTGAAGCCCTGGCTGGGCGTAAGCGACAGGATGCGCCGGTTGCCGAGATCGGGCCAGAACAGGCCGGAACCCACCATGCGATAGAACGGTGCGACGATCAGCCGGTCCACCTGCTCGTCGGTATTATTGGCGAGCGCGAAGGTGACCCAATTGCCCTGCGGCCGACCGTCGGTGGTGCGCACCTCGATGCGCCGCACCACCCCGTCGGCGCCTGGAGCGGTGGACAATTGGATGCGATCATTATCGGTGTGCTGGCGTTCGACCGCGGGCAGCAGGTCCGTCACCTTGGCATCGAGGCGGACGGCGATGGTCTCGACGGCGCGCGCCGCCGGCGCACCGAGCCCGAGAACCGCCAACAGTGCGATGCAAAAGACAATGGTAGAACGCAACGGCAACCCTCCGCACCCGGCTTTCAGCCGGGCCGAACGCGCATGACTAGCGCTCCGATGCGGCGCGAGCAAGGCATAGCCGACGCTGTGCCTGTTGCGGCGCATCATGCACGGGCGCTGGCCGTTCACGCGACGATCAGCATGATTTTGCCGATATGCGCGCTGGTGTCCATGCGCGCGTGCGCTTCATTCGCCTTCTCCAAGGGGAAGGCGCAATCGATCAGCGGCCGCACCGTGCCCGCCGAGATTAAGGGAATCACATGCTGGGTCAAGGCGTTGGCGATGGCTTCCTTGTCCGCCACCGGGCGCGCGCGCAAGGTGGAGCCGGTGTGCGTCAGGCGCTTGAGCATCAGGCGCATGAAGTCGACGTTCACCTTCGAGCCGTCCTGGAAGGCGATCTGCACGATCCGCCCCTCCACCGCCGCCGCTTCGTAATTGCGCTGGATATAGGCGCCGCCCACCACGTCGAGGATGACGTTCGCGCCCTTGCCGCCGGTGGCGCTCTTCACCTCGGCGACGAAATCCTGGGTCTTGTAGTCGATCGCGAGGTCGGCGCCGAGCTTGAGGCAGGCCGTGCACTTCTCCGGCGAGCCGGCGGTGGTGATGACGGTGGCGCCGAACGCCTTGCCGAGTTGGATCGCCGTGGTGCCGATGCCGCCGGTACCTCCGTGCACCAACAGCGTCTCGCCGCGCTTGAGGCCGGCGCGGTCGAACACATTGCTCCACACGGTGAAGAAAGTTTCCGGGAGCGCGGCGGCCTGGACCATGTCGAGGCCGTGCGGCACCGGCAAGGCGGTCGCCTCGTGGCTCAGGCAATATTGCGCATATCCGCCGCCGGTGACGAGCGCGCACACCGCATCGCCCAGCTTGAAGCGCGTCACCTCGGCGCCCAGCGCCACGACGGTGCCTGCGATCTCCAGGCCGGGAATGTCGGAGGCACCGGGAGGGGCGGGGTAGAGGCCACGCCGCTGCACCACGTCGGGGCGGTTCACGCCGGCGGCTTCGACCTTCACCAGGATCTCCCGCGCGCCGGGCACCGGCACCGGCCGTTCGCCGGGGACGAGCACCTCGGGGCCGCCGGGGCCGGTGATATTGATGGCGGTCATGGTGGCGGGAAGCTGTGAAGAGCGTGTCATGGCGCGGTTCCGGGAGAGGGCGGCAGGCGCCCGACCGTGACGGTGCGGGACGGGAAAGGGGGCCCGGCGCGCGCGCCGGGGTTCGCCCTACTACCCCATGCCGGGCGGGGAAAAAACGGAAAGATGGACGCGCCGCGCGCGAGCGGCTTTTATCCGGCCCGACGATCCGGAGCGGGTTTGCCCGCCTTCGGGATGCTTTCGGTTCAGCGGCCGGCGTTTTATCGGCCGGCAGTGCAGCGGCCAGGAATGCGCGCCATGGATGACGATCGCCCCATCGCCCCGAAACCCTCCCCGGTGCTTGCCCCGGCGGATCTCGACCGGCTCTCGGTGGATGAGATCGAGACCCGCATCGGGCTGCTGCAAGAAGAGATCGCCCGGCTGGAGCGGGCCAAGGCGGCCAAGATCGCCTCGCGCGATGCCGCCCATTCGGTGTTCAAGTTCTGAACCCGCGCGACGCCTCCCGGCGAAGAGCATCAGGCGAGGAACGCCGGACGAGAATACCGGGTGAGGACCACGAGGCATGGCAAAGCCGGCTCGGATGAGCCGGCGCGAGAGCGCGGCGAAAAATACCGCACGCGGATCTGTGAACGGCAAGACGGTGCGACCGAGCCCCGCAGGGCGCAGCGCCGCACCTTGCGCGATCAGCCCTTGAGCAGGCCGCCGAACTTGTTCTTGAAGCGGGAAACACGGCCGCCGCGGTCGAGCAGCTGCTGGGTGCCGCCGGTCCACGCCGGGTGCGTGCGCGGATCGATATCGAGCTGAAGGCTGTCGCCCTCCTTGCCGAAGGTCGATCGCGTCGTGTACTCGGTGCCGTCAGTCATCACCACCTTGATGAAATGGTAGTCGGGGTGAACGTCGCTCTTCATGGGTTGCGTCCTTCTCGCCGCGCCGAGCATTCAAGCCCGCAGCGGTATGAATTCGTTTCCTGAGGGAATGAGGCGGGTCTATAACCGAGAGCATCCGTTGACACAAGCCGACACCGCACTGGAACCCGCCGTCGATCCCTCCAAATCGGCTAAAAGCCGCCGCAGCATCGGTCCGCTGCTGGCGCTCGGCCCTTATATCCTGCGCTATCGGGCGCGGGTCTGCGGCGCGCTGATCGCATTGACGGTGGCCGCGCTCGCCACACTCGCCATGCCGATCGCGGTGCGGCGGATGATCGATTACGGCTTCGCCGCCGACCATGCCGGGCTGATCGACCGCTATTTCGCGGTGCTGATCGTCGTCGTCGCCGTGCTCGCCCTCGCCTCCGCCTCGCGCTATTACCTCGTGACCACGCTCGGCGAGCGGGTGGTGGCGGATCTGCGGGCCGCCGTGTTCGCCCGCCTCACCACGCTGGATGGCGCCTTCTTCGATACCGCGCGGGCCGGCGAGCTGACCTCGCGGCTGGTGGGAGACACCACGCAGATCAAGTCGGCGGTGGGCTCTTCCGCCTCGGTGGCGCTGCGTAATCTCGTCATGTGCATCGGCGCCGTGATCATGATGGTGGTCACCACCCCGCGCCTGTCGGGCCTGGTGCTGATCGTCATTCCCTTGATCGTACTGCCCCTCGTCGCCTCCGGCCGCAAGGTGCGGGCGCGCTCGCGGGCGGCGCAGGACACGCTTGCGGAAGCCTCCGCTTATGCCTCGGAAGTCATCGGCGCCATGCGCGCGGTCCAGGCCTCCACCGCCGAGGGCGCGGCCCGCGCCCAGTTCGACCGGGCGGTGGAAAAATCCTTCGCGGCCGCGCGGGGCGCCACCTTGGCGCGCTCCTGGCTCACCGGGGTCATCATCTTCCTGGTGTTTTCCAGCGTCGTCGGCGTGCTCTGGGTGGGCGCCCAATCGGTGCTCAACGGCTCCATGTCGTCGGGCCAGCTCAGCCAGTTCCTGCTGTTCGCGGTGCTGGCGGCGAGCGGGCTCGGGGAATTGTCGCAGGTGTGGGGCGAGGTGTCCGCCG
>NCHM01000013.1 GCA_002257205.1 Rhizobiales bacterium 24-66-13
GCCTTCGATTTCGTCGCCGACAAGCCCGGCGATTGGGCGATCCACTGCCACAAGTCGCATCACACCATGAACGCCATGGGCCACGACGTGCGCAACTTCATCGGCGTCGACAAGAAGGAGTTCGCCAAGAAGGTCCGCAAGCTCGTCCCCGACTACATGCCGATGGGCACGGCCGGCATGGCGGACATGGGCGAGATGGAGATGCCGCTGCCCGACAACACCCTGCCGATGATGACGGGCTTCGCCCAGTTCGGGGCGGTCGAGATGGGCGGCATGTTCTCGGTCGTCAAGGTGCGCGAGGGGCTCGCATCCGGCGATTACAAAGATCCGGGATGGTTCAAGCACCCGGAAGGTACGGTCGCCTTTGAGTGGAAGGGCGAACCGAAAAGAGCCGAACGCGAGCCTCCTGCCGCGTTCGACAAGTCGAGGACCGCCGAGTTCAACGTCGTGAAACCCGGCAAAAAATCCCCCCATGGCAATCATTGAGAAGGATTCCTACGTGCAACCACGATTCCTGATCGCCGCGCTTGCGGCCCTTACCCTGTCGACCGCAGCGCTGGCCGACGCTGGCCATTCCCATGGGGATGACCGCGCGTATGGCGAGCCTGGAGATCCCAAGAAAGCGGCGCGCACCATCCAGATCACCATGCGTGAATCGGACGGGAAGATGGTGTTCATCCCGAACAAGATCGACATCCGCAAGGGAGAGCAGGTCAAGTTCGCCATCCGTAACAATGGTGAGCTCGATCACGAGATCGTCGTCGGCACGCTCGACGAAAACCTCAAGCACATGGCCGAGATGATGAAGAACCCGGACATGGAGCATGACGATCCCAACGCCAAGCGCCTAGCACCGAAGAAGACCGGCGAAATTGTCTGGAAGTTCACCAAGGCCGGGGAGTTCGACTTCTCCTGCCTCATCCCCGGTCACCGGGAATCCGGCATGACCGGCACCATCATCGTCAAGTAGTTGCACTCAACAAAGGAGCATAATTATGCGTAAGCTTATAATGGCAGCGGCGATCTCCGCGTTTTCGACCGCTGCCTTGGCGCAGGCGGCTCCGGTCGATGGACAGATCACCAAGATCGACCAGGCCCAGGGCAAGGTCACGCTCAAGCATGGGCCGATCAAGAACCTCGACATGGACGGCATGACGATGGTGTTCGCCGTCGCCGACCCGGCCATGCTGAAAGCGGTCAAGGTCGGCGACAAGGTGAAGTTCGAGGCGGATCGGGTGAGCGGCCGTCTGACGGTCACCAAGATCGCCAAGGCGAACTAACATCTCGCTATCCCGGGGAGCGCTGCGGCGCTCCCCGTCCACTGGAGGACCACCCGATGAACATGGACCGCAGACGCGTGCTCCTGCTCGCAGGCGCGACGCTGCTCGCGCCAGCGGCTGCCAGTGCCGCCAGCCAACCTTTGGTCACGGTCTACAAGGACCCGTCCTGCAATTGCTGCGGCGCCTGGGCCGAGCACATTGCGAAGGCCGGCTTTTCCACGAAGATCGTCGAGGAGCCAAGGATTAACGCAATCAAAGTTCGCTTTGGGATTCCCTCGGCGCTCTGGTCCTGCCACACGGCCGAGGTCGAAAACTACCTTCTCGAAGGCCATGTTCCAGCCACGCGCCAAACCTGTTCATGCGCTTCCGTGGCGCCAGCCCGATTCCGAGCTGAGAGCACAACCATGGACGAACGATCGGTGAGCATTCGGAAGGCAAGCCGGCTAACCAGAACGCTCCTGGTCGCACGCCCTGCAGCAGGCTATTCCGTGGTCCAGCGGCTCTTGCATTGGGGCGTGGTCCTGCTGTGCCTGACCCAGATTCCCACGTCATGGGCCATTGCCCGCACCCACATGACGCATGCCTTCATGCAGCCGGCTCCATTCGACCTCTTCCTGCACCGCGTCCACGCCTGGGGCGGCTGGCTTATTCTGGCCTTCGCAGTAGTCCGTATCGGCCTCAGATATCTTCATGGTGTCCCGCCGCTGCCAGCGGCCTCCTCGCAGATCACGCGTTGGGGGACAGCGGTTAGTCACGCGCTACTGTACGGCCTGCTCTTCGCGCTGCCCATTACCGGCACCGGCGCCATGTATGTGAACAGCGCTGCCTTTGCCCCAATCCATCGGGTTCTCACATGGTCGCTGCTCGCCGTCGCGGTCGTTCACGCCGTCGCGGCACTCTGGCACCATCTCATCCGACGCGACGAGGTTCTTCGTCGAATGATCACCGGGGTTCGAACCGCGAAATGACCACGAATGGGTCAGACGCGGTCCTGACTGGCGTCTTCTAAATCAGGACCGCTCAATACACAGGCCAGCCCCCATGGAGTCGACAATGACACGCGAGTGGAAAATCGGAACAGGCGCAATTCTACTTTCCGCTTGTTTGACACCAGCGTTCGCCGCCGATGATGACAGTCTCGTGCGAATTCTTGCGAAAGCGGATATTGCTCACAATTTTGTGGTGTATTGCGCTCAATATGATCCATCGATCATTGAAAGGACAAGAGGCAGTGTCGGCGATGCGCAACAGCTCATGCTGCACGTTCGAAGTGACGTGATCTCTGGCTTGCCTCAAGCTGAGGCGTTGGAAGTTGTGGTCCGTTCGGCGAATGCAGCGCGCATCGGTGTGTTGCTCGCTATCAGAGAGCGCTACGGACCGACGCAAAGCGAAGAAAGCGCGCGACTTGCTAACTGGTGTAAAAGATCAGCAGCGCCTTCGGTAAAAGAATTCGTCAGTAGTCACGACGATCATCATGATGCGTTTGATGCGGAAATTGCGAGGGCAAAGGAGGACCTGCAGCTCCCTAA
Source organism: Rhizobiales bacterium 24-66-13 (assembly GCA_002257205.1). Taxonomy (GTDB): domain Bacteria; phylum Pseudomonadota; class Alphaproteobacteria; order Rhizobiales; family Xanthobacteraceae; genus NCEH01. The sequence goes on from NCHM01000013.1 coordinate 2,810, forward strand.
CAAACATCCTTCCTTCAAGTGAGCCAAATGAATGTAGCCGAAACGCCAGACGTGAAATTTCTCACATCGGCGGCCGCGACTCCTCACTAACGTTTAGCTTTCTGGGTGAGTGCCTCAAAGGAGATCATCGTGAGAATCTACAAACTCTTCGCCTTTGGCGCTTTCGCAATCGTTGCCACAACACCTGTCATGGCGGATTCCTATTCGCCGACGTTGGCAGGAAGGGAACGCGCGCGCCACGAGTTCCGGGATGTCCAGCGTGGGGCTTATCCGAGGGGTCCTGCGCCACAGCTGACCGCACCGGCCCAGCGAAACGTCGTGCCGGCGCCGCTGAAGAGGTTGCTCAGTTCACCGGCCGAAGGCAAGTCCAATATGTGAAAGGCCGATCTCCCTTAGGGTCCAGACTCACAACCAGTAGCTGACGGTGGCTGCGATACAGACGGCCGCGAGGAAGTTGACGGCGTTTCGATCGTAGCGTGTCGCGACCCGTCTGAAGTCCTTCAATCGACAGAACATGCGCTCGATGGCGTTGCGATGGCGGTAAAGTACAGGTGAGAAGCAGTTTTTCCAGGTGCGATTGGTTTTGGGTGGAATGTTCGGCATTGTGCCGGCTTCTTCGACCTGGCGGCGGATGGCGTTGCTGTCATAGCCCTTGTCGCCATGCAGGATCTCACAAGGTGGCAATCGATCCAGAAGCTCCATTCCCGCTGTGCAATCAGCGACTTGTCCACCCGTCAGCATGAAAGCAAGCGGGCGGCATTCCTCATCAGTCAACGCATGGATTTTGGTCGTTCGCCCGCCACGAGAGCGGCCGATGGCCTGATTTTTCTCCCCCCTTTGCCACCAGACGCCGAGCGATGCGCCTTGACGGCCGAGGAGTCGATCAGCACCTGGACAGGCGGCCCTCCAGCTTGTGCGAGCGCATGGAAGAGGTTGAACCAGACGCCTTTCGCCGCCCAGCGGACGTAACGATTATAGAGCGTCTTCTTTGGACCGTAGGCGGGTGGCGCATCGATCCAGCGGCCACCTGATTTCAAGACATGGATGATGCCACTGATCACTCGCCGATCATCGACACGAGGCTTGCCGCGCGTGTTTGTCGGGAGATAAGGCGAAATCCGAAGAAACTGCGCCTCGCTCAGCCAGAAGTGATCTCGATCCATCACGGTTTCCTCCTGGAAACCCTGAATCACAAACCGACAGCCATGCCAATCAATTTATGGGTCTGGACCCTAGAACGATGTTAAGCCGCACCCATTTCCAGGGCGCGGCTTAACTGCTCCCGATCAATCGCCGGAAAGCTGATCGCCTCTAATTACGAGGCCACGGCCACTTCGGACAATGAAGCCAGACCGCATGAGCTTGGTGAGTTCTTTTGTGACTGCCTCGCGCTGAGAGGAAATACGCAAAGCCAGTTCCTCATGCGTTGGCAGGCAGTCTATCATCAAGGTGCCGTCCGCTCCCGATTTCGCCAACCGCACCAACTCAATCTTCAAGCGGCTGTGCATCGGCAGCGTGACGGTATCGGCGAGGCGCCGGTTCACACGGCACAGCCGCCGGCACATGACGCGCATAACCGCCGTTGAAAAAGCCCCGTGCTCCACAATTGCCCGAAAAAAGCTCGCCCGATCGATGACGAACGTGTTCGAGGTCTCGGATGCCTCGACAACAAGGGGCACAATATTATCCGCAAAAGCGGCTGATTCTCCGATCAGTTCACCGCGCTCAACGTCAGTCACAAAGACGTCGATACCCTGCAGCGTTGGTATCGAAACCCGCAAGCGTCCATCCGCGACGACGTATATCACTGACGCGGTATTGGCCGAGATCTCGAAGCGTTGTGCCTTCGGAATGGTCCGCCTGTGCGCACCGAGCTGAAGGCGGGCGTCGTCCAGAAAGTCGAGGAGGGTGGTGTGACCCGGTGATTCCGAACAAGTGGGGGCTGCAAGAGAAAAGACATTCATGACACTGGCCTTGCAGGCGCGCGCGTCGACAGCGTTTCGCTCCATGCAAGCGAATGCCAGGAGGCGCGGACGCGTTCGCCCAGAGAGTTCGACAGGAGGAGATTTGGAGCGGCCAGTGCTTGTCGCACGGACCGCGTCCGTCGCACCGAAAGACGAATCGACGCTGCGGATGCATCCGCCACGCCAACGGCCCTCAGTGCCGGCTATCAGGTCAGCCGAGGCGGCCGATCCAGCGGGCTAAGCTGGGAACCGTGAACAGAGCTGTGCCCGAGACGGAACGTCAGCCGACGCACGTTCCGCACTGCGGAGATCAGATCCCTGCTAGGCCACAGCACAGCACAGCTCGTGGCGGAACAATCCGAAGGCATCAGCCCAGGATTCATCGCGGAGCCGCACGCTCCATTCTCATCTGGGCACGACAGCGCGTATTCGCGGGACAGTTCCTGTGTGGGGCTCGCGAAAACGCCGGCTCCAACGCCACTATCAAAGGCGCCATGAAACATCCCCGCAGACATTACAAGGACGGCGGTAAGCAACAAAGCAAGGTATCGACGCACTGGTAACGACATCATCAAGGCCGCCCAAGGCAGAAAAAGCCGATCGATTCGACGAAAGGCATAGAAGCCGCTAATCGAGGCGACCGTGTGTCTCTTGTCTGGCAGACCAATCGAGCGTGAACGTGGCAACGACTCGAAGCGGCCGAACCGCCGCTACTTGTCCAGGTTTCTCCTTCCGCGTCGGAATCCCTGGACCAAACAGGTCGGAACTATCAACGCGGATGGACCGCATCGCGCGAGACGACGCGGGTGCCCCCCTCCTCCCGAAGATGAACCCAGATCGATAGAATCTGCCGGCGCGTCCCGCAGAGTGACAAACGCATTTCTCGGGAAGTAAGTATACGTATGTGCATAGGGCGCGAGTATATTTACTGATGATCTCGTATGCTTGCATGTTCCGCGAACATATTCTACAATATACGAAGATTTAACCATCAATTATATTTTCACTTACACCATTTTGTGAAGCCGAATGTGAAATCCTTCACATCGCATCTGCGTCTCTTCCCGCAGTTTCCGGGCATCGCGACAGTGCTTTGAAAAAAGGAAGTTGATATGGCCCTGAGGAAGATCCTGTTCGGTGGCATGGTGGCGCTACTGTCTGCAGCACCTGCTTTCGCTGACTATTATCCGTCTACGCTTTCCCAAAAGGAGCGTGAACGTCACGAGTTTCTCGACGTCCAGAAGGAGGATTTCCCGAGCGGACAGGCGCCCGCGTATATGTCATCCATGCCGCCCGGCGATCCGCAAATGCCGACGATGACGGGTGAGGCCACGATCCCCTCCAAGCCGAGGCTCTAGCAGGCCCCGCATCGCACCACTCGGAAATCGAGCCGCGCCCTTTGTTGGCGCGGCTCAGCACTCCCGCAAAACCTATGAGTGTCGTCCTGGAGCGACGCCGCGGTCGTGTTGCGGCACCTTCGTGCGCTTATCAAAGGATCCTCACGTCACTCTGAATCTTGCTTCCAGCAGATCGACTTCCCTGACCAGCTTGCGCGCCGCCTCGTCTGTGAGGCGCCGGCTGCGAACAATGCGATAGATCTCGTCGCGTTCGGCACGCAAGCCCGCCAGGCGCAGCCTGCGTTCGATCTCGTCGATCTTCCGGGCGAGTTCGCGCTCCTCGCCAGTCTTGGAACGGCCATCGATGCGCTGGCGGTAAAGCTCCATGATCCGCGCTCCGGCATCCACGTAAAGATCGGCGTCGCTGCGTCCCTCGCCCATATCATGCTGGACCCGCTCGACGGCCCGGATCGCCGCCTCCGACGCGGCGATCCGGGCGCGGTCTTCGTCTTCCTGATGCGAAGGCTCCGGCGGCAGTTCCAGCCCCTTGAGAAGATGCGGTAGGCCGATGCTGGCGGCGACGAGCGACAGGATGATCACGCCGGCGGCCAGGAAGATGGCGAGGTCACGCGCCGGAAACGCTGTCCCGTCGGCCATCACCAGCGGCAAGGTCAGAACGCCGGCGAGCGTGATCGTTCCGCGCACGCCTGCAAGCGACATGGCGGCGATCAGACGCCAACTCGGCGTGACAAGGGCTTCACCCCGGCGCGCAGCCCGGAACAAGGTGAAACGCAGCGAGGTCCAAACCCAAAGAAGCCGCAATGCCGCAAGCGCCAGGTTGATGGAGACGACGTAGACGAGGAGCCAGGCCGGCTCGTGATGCCCGGTCTCGTGCACGACCTGCGCCGCCCCGGCCAGGATCTGAGGGAGCTGCTCGCCCAGCAGAACGAAAATGATTCCGTTGGCGGTGAACTGGACCGTGTCCCAGACGGCGCTGCGACGGACACGGGTGACGGCGAGCGCTTGTCCGGTCTGCTCCACATAACTCATGGTGATGCCGGCCGCGACCGCGGCGAGAATCCCCGAACAATGAAGACGCTCGGCCAGAAGATAGGCGGCGAAGGGGATCAGCAGACTGATCAGGATCTGCGAGCCGGTTTCTTCCCCGAATTTGCGCGAGATCCAGTTCTTCGCCTTGGTCGCCGACCAGGTCACTCCCGTGCCGATCGCGATGCCGCCGATCGCAACCCAGAGGAATGTGCCGGCGGCCTCGGCGAGGGAGAATGTACCGGTCAGGGTCGCGGCAACCGCGAAGCGCATGCAGACCAGGCCCGACGCATCGTTGAGCAGCGACTCGCCTTCGAGGATGTGCATCAGCCGCTTGGGAATGGGCACTCTGGCAGCAATGGCCGACACCGCGATCGGATCGGTGGGCGAGACGATGGCCGCCAGCGCGAAAGCAACCGCCAGCGGCATGGCCGGGATCATCCAGTTCACCAGGAAGCCGACGCCGACCACGGTGAACACGACCAGGCCGAAGGCAAGCTCCAGGATCGTGCCCTTGTCCCGGAACACACCCTCCTTGGGGATGCGCCAGCCGTCCAGGAACAGGAGCGGCGGCAGGAACAGCAGGAAGAAAATCTCCGGTTCCAGTTCGACGCCGAGATTGGCCACCGACGCGATGACCACGCCGAGCGCGATCTGAAAAAGGGGAAGCGGTAGGGCGATCGGCGACATGCGCGCGAGCGCACCGCTGATCACAACGGCTAGCAGAAGGATCAAGGCAACTGAGATCGTCTCCACGTCTGCTCCAGTCCCGGTTGCATGGGCGCGGCCTGTCGATAGCCGGCTTCATCCCGCGCTCGGGACCGGACCCATCTCGCCTCCCACGTCGATCGGCCGCGTATGCAGGAGCCCTATGGTGAAGGTTCATGGCGGCCGTAGTGCGGATTCCGGTCGAGCGAACTCAGCCAGGGGAGGATGAAGCGCAGGTTTGTCGCACAAATGATGGTAGCGTGTCGGCGACATTTTTTCCGGCACTGGAGTTTTGGAACGGCGGCAAATGCAAGCGGTTCTGAGGTCCGGCATGCTCAAGCTGGCGCACGCCGGGTAGCTCGGCGACTCTCCGTCCGTGGGTCGGGGTTACCGTCTCGACAATCGTCTGCCGCCCGAGCCTCGCACGATCCGACACGGCAGGCCGCTACCGCTCGACCGTCGGAGTACGGCACCGAGATTGAGCTTCACCTATGACCTTTTGGCCCATCGGCGAACTTAACCTCGATCAAAGACGTGCCGTGGGGAACCGGCGACCAAGCAGGCTCGGCACGAAATGGCGCTCACGTCGCTGGCGCGCGGGCCGAACCTCGTCGAGCATTCCATAAGCACCATGGTCTCCCAAAGGCCGTAGCAAACAGCAGGATCTCGTAGAATGACCTCTGACCGGCCACATGCCCACGATCACAATGGTCATGCCGATCACGCTGGCGGCAGGCGCCAAGACGATCGTCACACCGATCCCAAGATCGTGGCAGCGGCCGGTTCCAGTCATTCCGAGCATGCCGGGCACGATCATGGTGCGATGGTCGCCGACTTCCGCCGAAGGTTCTGGGTCACACTCCTTCTCACGCCGCCGGTCCTGCTTCTGTCGCCGATGATCCAGCACTGGCTTGGCGTTGCCGAGACGCTGGCCTTTGCGGGAGATGGACTGGTTCTCTTCGCTCTTTCAACGATCGTCTATGTTTATGGGGGTTGGCCGTTTCTCACCGGCTTCCTGTCCGAGCTGCGCAAGGGGCAGCCCGGAATGATGACTCTGATCGCGCTGGCGATCTCGGCCGCCTACTTCTTCTCGGCCGCCACCACCTTTGGCTTTCCGGGAGAGCCATTCTATTGGGAGCTCGTGACTTTGGTCGCGATCATGCTTCTCGGCCACTGGGTCGAGATGCGCTCCGTGATGGGTGCATCGCGCGCGCTCGAGGAACTGGTCCGGCTGCTGCCTGACAGCGCTACGAAGATCGGCGCCGACGGCTCGATGCAAGAGGTCCCCATCTCCGCATTGCAGCCGGGCGATCGGGTTCTCGTCCGCCCGGGCGCCAAGGTGCCCGTCGACGGGAAGATCATCGAGGGGTCGTCCGGCTTCAACGAGGCGATGCTGACCGGCGAATCCCGCCCGGTTTCCAAGACCGTCGGTGCCACCGCCATCGGCGGCGCGATCAACGGCGCCAACGCCGTGACCATCGAGGTGACCGCCACGGGCGATGCCACCTATCTCGCACAGGTCATCGATCTCGTGAAGAAGGCGCAGGCGACGCGCTCCAGGACGCAGGACATCGCCAACCGTGCTGCCTCGTGGCTCACTTACATCGCCCTTACCGTAGGCTTCGGGACGCTCTTCGTCTGGTGGCTCGTTCTCGGCGCGTCGCTTGAATTCGCGCTCGAGCGCATGGTGACGGTGATGGTCGTCGCCTGCCCGCATGCGCTCGGGCTTGCCGTTCCGCTCGTCGTCGCCGTCAGCACCTCGCTCAGCGCCGGAAACGGACTTCTGATCCGTGACCGCGCGGCCTTTGAACGCGCGCGCAATCTAAATGCGGTGGTCTTTGACAAGACCGGAACGCTGACCGAGGGCCGGTTTGGCGTGAGCGACATCGTGCTGCTCGCCGGCGGTGACGAGAACGAAGAACTCGCCTTGGCGGCAGCGGCCGAGAGCCAGTCCGAGCATCCGATCGCCCACGGCATCGTCGCCGAGGCCAGGGATCGCAACTTGACCGTCCCGAAGGCAAGCGAGGTCAGCAACATCACCGGAGAGGGCATCGTCGCAAAGGTTGACGGCGCCGACATCCGTATCGTCAGCCCCGGCCACCTCGCAAGGCAGGGCAAGGCGATCGGCCACGAGCGGCTCAAGCAATTGGAGGCCCAGGGCAAGACAGTGGTCGTGCTCGTCCGCGACGGCGAGCCGCGCGCGCTGTTCGCGCTGGCCGATATCGTCCGGCAGGAATCGAAGGAGGCCATCGCCGAACTGAAGGCGCTCGGGATCAACTCCGTGATGCTCACTGGCGATGCCAAGGGGGTCGCGCAAGCGGTGTCGGACGAACTGGGCATAGCTGAATATTTCGCCGAGGTGCTGCCGGATCAGAAGTCCGAGAAGATCAAGGAATTGCAGGCGCGCGGACTGCAGGTTGCCATGGTTGGCGACGGCGTGAATGACGCGCCGGCGCTGGTCGTGGCCGATCTCGGGATCGCCATCGGCGCTGGCACTGACGTTGCCGTGGAATCGGCCGACGTCGTCCTGGTCAGAAGCGATCCGCGCGATGTGGCCGCGATCCTCGGCCTGTCACGCGCCACCTACCGCAAGATGGTACAGAACCTGATCTGGGCGACCGGATACAACGCAATTGCCATCCCGATGGCGGCCGGCATCACCTTCGGAACGGGTTTCCTGATGACCCCAGCCGTCGCCGCCGTTTTCATGTCGGCCAGCACCGTCATCGTCGCCATCAACGCGCAGTTTCTGCGGTTCTACCGGAAGAAATGAGGAACATGATCCATGCGCCTGATCCTTCCCTTGCCCGGAAACGAAATCTTCGCCCGACATCTTGCCGAGTCCGGGGGATGGGAACTGGGTGCGATCGAGACGCGCCGCTTTCCCGACGGCGAGACCTACGTTCGGATTCTCTCCAATATTGCGAACCGTCCCGTCGATCTCGTCTGCACCCTGGCGCCGCCGGATGACGGGTTCCTGCGTCTCGTTTTCGCGGCCGATGCGGCCCGGTCGCTCGGTGCGCGCGAGGTCACGCTCGTTGCGCCCTATCTCGCCTATATGCGGCAAGACCGTCGCTTTCTGCCCGGCGAAGCGGTGACCTCGAAGACCTTTGCCCGCCTCGTGTCCTCGACCTTCGACCGGTTGGTGACCGTCGACCCGCACCTTCATCGCTATGCCGCTCTTTCCGCACTCTACACGATCCCGACAGAGACGCTTCATGCCGCGCCGCTTCTCGCCGACTGGATCGCGGCTGAGGTGCAGAAGCCTCTCATCATCGGGCCGGACGAGGAAAGCGAGCAGTGGGTCTCGGCCATTGCCGCGCGCATCGGCGCACCCCATGCCGTTCTAAGCAAAACCAGGCACGGCGACCGCAGCGTCGACGTCGAGCTCCCCGACCTCTCGCAATGGAGCGGCCTCCGGCCGGTCCTCGTCGACGACATCGCGTCGTCCGGCGACACGCTCTTTGAAGCCGCATGCAAGCTTCCGCTCCAGGGGTTCGCGCGGCCCGTCTGCGCCGTCATCCATGGCCTCTTCGCCGAGGATTCCTACCAGCGCTTATTGGCCGTCGCCGACAGAATCGTTTCGAGCGATTCTGTCCTGCATGCGAGCAACGCCATCCGTCTCGCACCCCTGATAGCCGCCGCCATCTCGGCCGCCCGGAATGTCCCGCGGGATATTGTCCGCCACAGGCGGCCGGCCGAACCGCTCGATGAAGTCGAACGCGCCGGCATCGACTCCTTTCCGGCCAGCGATCCTCCGCCATGGACAAGCGGCGTCAGTCGAACGCGGACGCCGGTCCCACGACAAGGAAAAGGTGATAGCGCAACATGAGTGAAATGACATCGGACGCATTCGCGATCTGGCATAAGGGCTACGGGCCCATCGAGCACAGCGCCGAGACGGTCGAGCGTGTTGCAGCACTCGCAGCCTCGGGACACATGGCGCCCGACAGGCTCTACCGGCTGCTCGCCGCTGCCGACCGTCTGGCCTGCGCGGCGATGTGGACCGTCGTCCACATGACCTATGCCAGCCGGGTCAATCTCTCCGGCGCGCCGCTGCCGGCCGATGCGTTCAAGCCGACGCCTGAAGGCCATACCGGTGGCTCGCTCAACATGGTTCCTGCTTTTGTCGGCTATCTCACCGCCAACACGATCACCGCCAAGACCCGCTCATGGCTGATGGGGCAAGGCCATTGCGTCGCAGCGATCGAGGCCGTCAATGCGCTGACTGGCGACGTCTCGCCGACGCAGAAAGGCCGCTACGACCGGACCGAGAAGGGGCTCTCTCAGCTCGCGGCCGACTTCTATTCCTATGCGATCGATGCGGAGGGTCGCGCCGCGGTCCCGCTGGGCAGCCATGCTGGTCCCAACACCGCCGGGGCGATCTCGGAGGGAGGCTATCTTGGTTTCGCGGAGGTGCAATATGTGCACATGCCGCTTCCCGGAGAGAGTCTCATCGCCTTCCTGAGTGACGGCGCCTTCGAGGAGCAGCGCGGCTCCGACTGGACACCCCGCTGGTGGCGCGCCGAGGATTCCGGCCTCGCGATCCCCATCATGATCCTCAACGGACGCCGCATCGAGGAGCGCGCTCAGATTGACCAGCAGGGCGGGGCCGACTGGCTCGCGGCCCATCTTCGCCATAACGGCTTCGATCCCTTCGCGATCGACGGCCGCGACCCGGCCGCGTTCGCCTGGGCGATCCTCACGGCCGAGGAGCGGCTCGGACGTTTCGCCGCCGATGCCGATCACGTCTATCCCGCGCCCATCCCCTATGTGATCGCCAAGACGATCAAGGGGTTCGGCTTTCCGGGCGCCGGCACCAATGCGGCGCACAACCTTCCGATCGACGGCAACCCGTCGCGCGATGACGCGGCACGAAACGCCTTCAACGAAGCTGCAGCAGCGCTCTTCGTTCCGCTGCAAGAGATTGACCGCGCGGTCGGCGCGCTTGCCATCCACGACCCGCAGAACCGGCCGCTCGAAAGCCGCCATCCCCTCGCACTGCGAAGCCCGCCGTCACCCCAGCTCCCCGAACCCGAATGGATCCGCGTGGGCGATGCTCCGGACTGCGCCATGCATGCGCTAGACCGCTGGTTCGTGCGCGCCGTCGATGCCAATCCGGATTTACGGCCGCGGCTCGGCAATCCCGACGAGTTGCGCTCCAACCATATGGGCGCCGCGCTCGATCGTCTGCGGCATCGCGTCAACGTCGCCGAGCCCGGGGTAGCCGAAGCCGTTGATGGCGCCGTCATCACCGCGCTCAACGAGGAAGCAGTTGCAGGTGCGGCGCTCGCCAACAAAGGCGGGCTCAACCTGATCGTCAGCTATGAGGCCTTCGCCATGAAGATGCTGGGCGGCCTCCGTCAGGAGATCGTCTTCGCCCGGCGTCGTCGCGAGGTCGGTCAGGAGTCCGGCTGGATCTCGGTGCCCCTCGTCGTCACCTCCCACACCTGGGAGAACTCCAAGAATGAGCAATCGCACCAGGACCCGACGATTGGCGAGGCACTGCTCGGCGAGATGTCGGACACAGCCCGGGTGCTCTTTCCAGTCGACGCGAACAGCGCAATGGCCGCGCTGCGATCGGTCTATGACGGACGCGGCCAGGTAGCCTGCCTGATCGTATCGAAGCGCGACATGCCGCACCGGCTCGACGGCGAGGCGGCTGGCCGGTTCGTGTCCGAGGGCGCGGCCCATATCGATGGCAATCCCGGCGAAGCCGACCTGCAACTGGTGGCGATCGGGGCCTATCAGCTCGAGGAGGCGCTCAAGGCGTCACGACGCCTCTCGGCCCGTGGCCTCAAAGCCGTCGTGACGGCATTGGCGGAACCGGGTCGCTTCCGTGCGCCGCGCGACCCGATCGAGGCCGCCTTCACCGCGAGCGACGAGGATCTCGCCGCACTATTTCCCCCGCAGCTTCCCCGCGTCATCGTCACTCATACGCGGCCCGAGCCGATGCTTGGTCTGTTGAGGCGGCTGGACGGGGGACCGCTGAGAACCGCCGCGCGCGGCTATATCAGCCGGGGCGGCACGCTCGATGTCGACGGCATGCTGTTCGCCAATCGCTGCTCCTGGGCTCACCTGATCGATGCGGCGACCCCGCTTGCCGGTTGGTCACGCGACGATTTGCTCACGCCCGCCGAACGCGCCGCCGTCGACAGTAGGGGTAACCCCGCCGATCTTTTCCAACCCGCGATCTGAAGGCCGCCATGCTTACGCTGACCTCGCTGGGCGGTGCCGGCACCGTCACTGGCTCGAAACATCTCCTGACTCATGATGGAAAGCGCATCCTGATCGACTGTGGCTTGTTCCAGGGCCTCAAGAACTTGCGCGAGCTGAATTGGGAGCCCTTGCCGGTCGAGCCCTCCAGCATCGACGCCGTCGTGTTGACCCATGCCCATCTCGACCATTCCGGCTATCTGCCGAAGCTGGTGCGCGACGGCTTTCGCGGCCGCATCTTCGCAACCGAGGCCACGCGCGATGTGGCCGAGCTGATCCTTAAAGACAGCGGCTATCTGCAGGAGAAGGATGCCGAATACGCCAACCGCAAGGGATTCTCGAAGCACAAGCCCGCCTTGCCGCTCTACGGCATTCGCGATGCGGAACGTGCGCTTGAGTTCTTCTCGCCCGTCCCCTTCGGTGAGACCGTTCAGCTTCCGGGCGACGCGACGCTGACATTCCGTCATGCGGGGCACATCCTGGGCGCCGCAACCGCGGACATCGGCTGGGCCGGCCGTCGCGTTGCCTTCTCCGGCGATCTCGGACGCTACGGCGATCCGGTCATGCCGGATCCCGAGCCAGTCTCGGAAGCCGACTTCATTGTCATCGAATCCACCTACGGCGATCGCATTCATAAACCGGGCGACATCACCGAGGTTCTCGGCGCGGTGATCGAGCGCACAGTCCAACGCGGCGGCACCGTCGTGATCCCGGCCTTCGCGGTCGGCCGCGCACAGTCGCTGCTCTATCATCTGTGGAAGCTGAAGACCGCCAGCAGGCTGTCGAACATTCCGATCTATCTTGACAGCCCTATGGCGATCGACGCGACCGATTTGCTTCATGCGCACCGTGCTGATCATCGCCTCACACCGGAGGTCTGCGGCGCGATCTGCGGAATTGCGACGTATACGAGAGATGTCGAAGGGTCCAAGGCGATCACGGCGAGCCCCTATCCCAAGGTGGTGATCTCGGCGAGCGGCATGGCGACCGGCGGTCGCGTGCTCCATCATCTGAAGGCTTTCGCGCCCGAACAGAAGAACACCATCCTGTTCTCCGGCTTCCAGGCCGCCGGAACGCGCGGACGTGCCATGTTGCAGGGTGCAAGCGAGATCGAGATCCACGGCCAATGGATTCCCGTTCGCGCAGAGGTCGACGATCTGACGATGCTCTCGGCTCACGCCGACGCCAACGACCTGATGCACTGGCTCTCGGGTTTCCGTCACAGCCCCTCGCGTGTCTTCATCGTGCATGGCGAGCCCGAAGCCGCTGAGGCGCTGCGCGTACGCATCGACAGGGATCTCGGATGGAGCGCGAGCGTTCCCCGTCAGGATCAGGTGTTCGATCTATGACCGCAGCCCTCGAACGGACCGACGCCCTTGCACAGCCGATGCTCCGCGCCAAGCGTCTTGGCCTGCACACCCAGCATCAGGCCGTGGTCATCATGCGCACAGACTGCCATGTCTGCCGTTCGGAGGGCCTTGCCGCACGCTCGCAGGTTCTTGTTTCGACAGGCAATCGGGAGGTGCAGGCAACGCTCTTTCAGATAGAGGGCGGCGAATTGATCGCGCTCGACGAGGTCGCTCTTTCTGAGACCGCCTGGACGATCCTCGGCATTGCGGACGGCGAAGCCGTTAAAGTCACACATGCGCCGGCGATCGAATCGTTGGCAAGCGTGCGCCGGCGCATCTACGGCAACCGCCTCGACGCATCCGCCTTCGCGGCGATTGTCAAAGACATTGTCGCCGGACGATACACCGACGTGCATCTTGCCGCATTCCTGACGGCGGGCGCCGCCTTGCCTCTGGACGAGCAGGAGACCGCCGATCTGACCGGCGCGATGGTCGAGGTTGGCGAGCGTATGCGCTGGGATGCCCCGATCGTCGTCGACAAGCACTGCATCGGCGGCCTGCCGGGCAATCGCACCACGCCGATCATTGTCGCGATCGTCGCAGCGCAGGGCCTCATCATGCCCAAAACCTCTTCACGCGCGATAACCTCGCCGGCAGGCACGGCCGATACGATGGAGACGCTCGCTCCAGTCGACCTCGACATTGCGACGCTCCGGCGCGTGGTGGAGGCTGAAGGCGGCTGCATCGCCTGGGGTGGCGCGGTGCATCTCAGTCCCGCCGACGACATCTTCGTGCGCGTCGAGCGTGAGCTCGATGTCGATACCGAAGGCCAGCTCATCGCGTCCGTGCTGTCGAAGAAAATTTCCGCGGGCTCGACCCATGTGGTGATCGATATTCCTGTCGGCCCGACCGCCAAGGTCCGCAGCGAGGAACTCGCCGGTCACCTCGCCGAACGCATGGGGGCGGTCGCCGCGCGTTTCGGCCTGACCGCGATATGTCTCCAGACCGATGGTTCACAGCCGGTCGGCCGGGGGATCGGGCCGGCGCTCGAGGCTCTCGATGTCCTGGCTGTCCTTCAAAATGCCGGCGATGCGCCGGACGATCTCAGGAGGCGCGCCGCGACGCTTGCGGGTGCAGCGCTCGAAATCGGCGGAAAAGTGGCAACGGGTGAAGGGACTCGGCTGGCGCTCGAAACGCTCTCCGACGGGCGCGCCTGGGCGAAGTTCGAAGCCATCTGTGAGGCGCAGGGCGGGATGCGGACACCTCCGACTGCGTCCAACGTCCATCCGCTTGTGGCCCCGCATGCAGGACGCATCGTCCATATCGACAATCGAAAGCTCGCCCGGCTTGCAAAACTCGCTGGAGCGCCCGAGGCCAAGGCCGCCGGCGTTCGCATGGACGTGCGGCTGGGCAACGAGATCGACAAGGGCCAGCCAATGCTTCATGTCCATGCCGAGACGCGTGCCGAACTCGCCTATGCCCTGGAATACGCCGCCCGGTCCGGCGATATCGTCAAGGTCGAGGCATGAGGCGGCAATTGGTTCTCGCCGGCGTCGTGGCAGCGCTTTGGGATCAATTCTATCGGTGCGACAAGGTGCTGCTCAGACGAACAGGCGACCGTCATGATCAGCTGCGCTGATGACGTGACTTATCCATCACGGGCCACGCCATGGACTTCTTGATCCTGCAGCTCGGTCTGGCACTTGCCATTGGCTTGCTCGTCGGCCTGGAGCGTGGGTGGCGCGAGCGCGACACGCCGGATGGCGGCCGCGCGGCGGGCATCCGAACATACGGCATCTCCGGACTGCTCGGCGGCGTGGTGGCGGCTCTCAGCGCCAGCCTTGATGCTCCCTCCATTCTGATCGCCGGCTTCCTCGCCTTCACCGCGGTCTTCGCCTGGTACAAGGCACGCGAGTCCCTCCACGATGAGGATTACAGCGTGACCGGCATCATCGCCGCGCTGGGCGTGTTCGCCTTGGGGGCGCTTGCCGTCGTCGGGGATCAGCGCGCCGCCGCCGCCGGTGGGGCCGCGCTCGCCGCGGTTCTCGCCAGTCGCGAGCTTCTGCACGGGCTTCTCAGGCGAATTTCCTGGATCGAGCTTCGTTCGGCTCTGGTGCTCGCGGTGATGACGGCGATCATCCTGCCGCTGCTGCCCGATCGAGCCGTCGATCCCTGGGGCGGCTTCAATCCCCGGCAGGTGTGGCTCTTCACCGTGCTGACGGCGGCGATCTCCTTCCTCGGCTACATCGCGGTCCCGGCTCTCGGCACGACCCGGGGTATTCTGGTCAGCGGTCTTGCCGGAGCCGTCATCTCGTCCACCGCCGTAACTCTGTCGCTGGCGCGGATCGCCAAGACCGGAACGAATCCCTGGCCGCTGGCAGGTGCCGCGATCCTCGCGGCGGGCGTATCCGTGATACGGGTCACGGCAATCGTCGCCATCGTCGCGCCGTCGGTGCTGGGCGTCGCGGGTCTGGCCATCCTGGCCGCAATCGGCGGCTTTGCGACCTGCGGCATTCTCCTCCTGCTGTCGCGCCACACCATTTCGGGCGAAGGTACGCAACCGCCGCGCAACCCCTTCGAGGTGGGGCCGCTGATGTTGTTCGCGGCGCTCTTCGCGGTCGTCTCCACCGTGAGCGCCGCTCTTTCGGTCGGAAGCAGCAGCGGGATGGTGGCGACCTCCGCCATCTCGGGAATATTCGATGTCGACGTGGCAGTGCTCAGCGCGTTGCGGCTGCTCGGACAGCCGGCAACCATGGAGGCGGTCGGACACGCCGTGCTTCTGGCGCTCGCTACGAATGCCATTGGCCGCCTGGCCGTCGCCGCCGTTGCGGGACCGGTTCGCTTCTGGCTCCCGCTGGCGGCCGCTACGGTGGTGGCCATTGCGCTCGGCTACGCTGCCTTTGCGACGCTGCCGCATTTCGAGTGGCCGGGACCGTCAGCCGTGATAGGCTCTTGAATGGACGAGGCGCGGGCATATACCGTCGTCCCGCACCCGGACCGCAGATTTGCCGAGGACGGAGCTCCGTGCCTGAAGTCGCGTCAGAACTCCCACCGTCTGCTCGATCTCATGTTGTTCGGACGGCATGATCTGAGAGCACAGTTCGGTGATCTCGGCGTCGTTGATCTCGGCTTCACGGCGCATCGGGATGGCTCCGGAATGGTGGACGGCTCCCAGCGTTTCCCCACCGAACAACGCACTACAGCGCCGGTCCGCTCCAGGCCAGCGGACCAGCGCCTGTCCTTGCCCCGAGAGAAAGGCGCGTCAGCCGGGCTGAACCTCTGCGGGATAGCCTGCCGACTTGAGCACCGCGCTGATTTGTTCGACGTCTGCCTTGCTCTCCAGCTTTACGGTCTTCAGCGCCGTGTCGACGTCAATCCTGGCGTCGACGTCGATGCTCTTGAGAGCTTTGGTGACGGTCGCAGCACAACCGCCGCAGTTCATGTTGGGGATTTTCAGATAGACCATGGCTTTTTTCCTCAATTTGGCACTCCGTGAGTGAAGGTGGTGCTTCCAACAATGGGAAGGTCAATAGGTCTGCCCGCCGAAAAAATGCACCAGTCGGCGTTGACCTTCCCATTGTTGGAAGCACCATGTTCGCGGTCAGCTGTGATTCAAGGAGCTGACGACATGCCGACCTCAACCGCATTCGCCTCTCCATCCGCAACGTTGCGGCTACGCATCGAAGGCATGACCTGCGCTTCGTGCGTGGGGAGGGTCGAGAAGGCCTTGAAGGCACTGCCAGGGGTGACGCGCGTGTCGGTCAATCTCGCGACGGAGCGCGCCGAGGTCGATTTTTCCGCACAACCCGACCCGGTTGCCGTGGTCGGCGCGGTCGAGACCGCCGGCTACGAGGTCGGTAGCGAGACGGCGGAACTCGTCGTCGAAGGAATGAGCTGTGCGTCCTGTGTCGGACGCGTTGAGAAGGTCTTGAAGGCGCTTCCCGGCGTTCTTGATGCATCGGTCAACCTCGCCACGGAGAAGGCGCGGATCCGGTATCTCGACAATTCTGTTTCCGCCTCGGATATGATTGCTGCGGTAGTAAGCGCCGGCTACGGCTCGCGTCTGGTGACGAATGGGGCGGTTGCCGAGGATCGGGAGGCCGCTCGGCGCGAGCGGGACATGCGGTCGCTGCGCAATGCGCTGCTGCTCGCGGCGGTCCTTACCGTGCCGGTCGTGGTTCTCGAAATGGGCAGCCACTTGGTTCCGGCAATCCATATTTGGGTGATGGAGACCATCGGGCAGCAGGGGAACTGGTATCTGCAGTTCGCTCTGACGACGCTGGTATTGTTCGTCCCCGGTCTGCGTTTCTTCATCAAGGGCGTCCCGGCGCTGCTGCGCGGCCGCCCTGACATGAACACGCTGGTCAGCCTCGGCACCGGAGCGGCCTGGGCCTATTCCGTGGTCGCGACCTTCGCGCCTCACCTGCTGCCGGAAGGCACCCACAACGTCTATTACGAAGCGGCGGCTGTGATCGTCGCGCTGATCCTGCTCGGCCGTTGGCTCGAGGCGCGTGCAAAAGGGCGCACGAGCGAAGCGATCAGACAGCTGATGGACCTGCAGGCAAAAACGGCGCAGGTCCTTCGCGACGGGAAAGCGGTACAGGTTGCCCTGTCCGAGGTCGTTGCCGGCGACATTGTGCAGGTGCGTCCCGGCGAGCGGGTGCCGGTCGATGGCGACGTGCTCGATGGTTCTTCCTTCGTGGACGAGTCCATGATCACGGGCGAGCCGATCCCGGTTCAGAAGGGCGCGGGCGCGGCAGTCGTCGGCGGCACGATCAACAAGACGGGCAGCATCACCTTCCGCGCCACCAAGGTCGGCGGCGACACCGTGCTGGCGCAGATCATCCGCATGGTCGAAGCCGCGCAGGGCTCCAAGCTACCTATCCAGGCGCTGGTCGACCGCGTGACCGGCGTCTTCGTGCCAATCGTCATAGGAATCGCGGCACTGACCTTCGCAATCTGGCTGGTGTTCGGTCCCGATCCGGCGCTCGCCTTCGCGCTGGTCAACGGCGTCGCTGTCCTGATCATCGCCTGCCCCTGCGCCATGGGTCTCGCTACGCCGACGTCGATCATGGTTGGCACGGGACGCGCCGCGAGGATGGGCATCCTGTTCCGCAAGGGCGAAGCGCTCCAGACGCTGAGGAGCGCGAAGGCCATCGCGCTCGACAAGACGGGCACGCTGACGAAGGGGCGGCCGGAGCTGACCGACCTTTCGCTGATCAACGGGTTCGGGGAGTCCGACGTCCTGTCTCTCGTCGCCGCCGTCGAGGAACGCTCCGAGCATCCGATTGCCGAGGCCATCGTCGCCGCCGCGAAGCTGCGCGCTCTCACCTTTGGGACCGTCCAGAACTTCGAGGCGGTTCCGGGTTTCGGCGTCGCTGCGACCGTCGATGGCCGTCAAGTCGAGATTGGCGCGGATCGCTACATGAAGAAGCTCGGTTACGACCTCGCGGAGGTCGAGCCGGTCGGCCAGAGTCTGGCGAGCCAGGGCAAGAGCCCGCTCTATGCCGCGATCGACGGCCGGCTCGCGGCAGCGATTGCCGTCGCCGATCCGATCAAGCCGACGACACGCGATTCCATCGCAGCGCTGCATCGGCTGGGGATCAAGGTAGCGATGATCACCGGCGACAACGCCAGAACCGCCACCGCCATCGCCAGGCAACTCGGTATCGACGAGGTGATGGCGGAGGTTCTGCCGGACGGCAAGGTCAAGGCGATCAAGGCGCTGCGCCAGCGCTTCGGAACCGTGGCCTTTGTCGGCGACGGCATCAACGACGCTCCGGCGCTCGCCGAGGCCGATGTGGGCGTCGCGATCGGGACCGGCACGGATGTGGCGATCGAAGCGGCCGATGTTGTGCTGATGTCAGGCGATCTGCGCGGCGTGGTCAACGCCATCGCGCTCAGCAAGGCGACGATCCGCAACATCAAGCAGAACCTGTTCTGGGCATTCGCCTACAACGCCAGCCTGATCCCGGTGGCGGCCGGCATCCTCTATCCGTTTAACGGAACGCTGCTCTCGCCGATCTTCGCGGCAGGCGCCATGGCGGCATCGAGCGTCTTCGTGCTCGGCAATGCGCTCCGTCTGAAGCGCTTCCGACCGCCGATGACCGTGGACTCCACTCCCGCGAGGCGGGCGCATCGGCCGGCGCTTGTTCCGGCCGAGTGACCCCAGCCGAGCCGCAGTAGGAGAGTTTGGAACATGAACATCGGTGAGGCAGCGAAGCGTTCGGGCGTCAACTCCAAGATGATCCGATACTATGAATCCATCGGACTTACGGAAACGGCAACCCGACAGGAATCGGGGTATCGTGACTATTCGGACAATGACGTTCATGCGCTCCGCTTTATCCGTCGGGCTCGGGACCTCGGCTTCTCTGTCAAACAGATCGGCGATCTTCTCGCGCTTTGGCGCGACCGGGATCGCAGCAGCGCCGATGTGAAGGCAATCTCCCTCCAGCACGTGCGGGACCTGCAGGACAAAAGGCAGGCCATAGAGGACATGATCGCGACGCTCAGCAACCTCGCTCAGCATTGCCATGGCGACGGACGACCAGACTGCCCGATCATCGCCAATCTCGCCGATGCGGACGTCGAACTGCGTGAGCCACAGGCCGAGAGCCGTCCGAGCAAAGCTCCCATCGCTCCCCTCGAAAGGGGCCACCTCGGACGGACGTCCACTCGTAAGGCCTGACCTTGGAAAAGCGAAGAACAAGCTTCCCGTCCTGCAGTGTCATCATCGATGGAAATAGATCGAATTGCGCCTGTGGGCGATGCCGGTCTCTTCGCCAGCTCCTTCCAGCTCGCTGCTTCATCAGCATTTCCGCAGCCGCCCTGCGCCTCGTGGAGTCTTCCCAATCGAGCGATGGCGCTAGGTCTCCGCAAGCGACTTGGCAGTGCCGGTCTGGGGGCTTGTCAGACAGTCCCCATAGCCGAACCGGTTCGCGGCTTACGCAATGTCATCGCGACAAGATAAAGCGACATGAGCGCTCCGCCGAAGCAGAAGACGGAGATATAGGCATAGGCAAAGAATGTGTATGTCACCACAAGAACACCCAGGACCAGCAAGCCAAAGACCTTTACGGCACGGTCACGCGACAACAGGAATGGAACGGTGACGAGCGCAGCGTAGATGCCATAGGTTGTTTCGCGCGTCACCACGAAGTCGAGAAGATTGACATCCTGATAGCGGACTGCCCTTTCGAGGAACGTTGTCGTCAGCCAGCCTTCATGCGCGAAATACGGCACATATTGCAGTGCGCCTAGCATGCCCCCGGCGATAGCGAAGAACAAATAGAGGCTCCGGCGCCGCCCGTGCTCGATGAAGTAGGTCGAGACCGGCGCGCCGACCGGCCAGGCGAGCCAAGTGAAGAACATGTAGGCCAGCGAATAGCGCGTCACGAGGTCCTGATCGCCCCACTGTCCGGCAGTCCATACGAGCCCTTCCGTCGCTTGCTGGAGACCGAACAGGAATGGCAGGGCAGCGATCGCGAGGTATCGCCGATCGGTCTGCCAGGCGCGATAGGTGCTCAATACTCCGGCAGGCATCAGAATCGCGGCGGCCGTGAAGCTCGCTTCTGCGGACAGGCACATCTCAGATCATAGCCTTACAGGACCTTTTTTCGAGATACTGAGATCATCCTTGAACCCTGGTCCGGCAACACCTTCAACGATCATGCGAATCGCATCATGCTCGTCTTGGGACCGAATATCACCTGCGACATGCACGATCCCGCCCTCGACGGCGACGACCGGCTGGGCTGATAGAACCGAAGCGGCTTCGGCGAGGCGTGCGACAATGGCGCGCCGCACAGCCTCGTCGCCTCGGATCTCGGCATCCGGCTTGCCGGTCGCAATGACCTTCAAGAGATCAGCCCGGCTGACGATGCCAACCAGTCGCTCCTTGCGCATGACCGGCAGGCGCTTGATGTCATGCTGGTCGATCAGCTTGGCGATCTCGTGCACAGCGGCGTTCTCGTCGATCGTGATGACATTCTTCGTCATGACATCGCCGACCTTCCAGCTCCGACTCTTCACATAGGCCCTCGCAACCGCATCGGCGTCTTGCGAGGGATTGGGGAACGCCTCTGCGGTTCCGAGCTCCGTGCGCCGCAGGAGGTCGCCCTCGGTCACAATGCCGGCAAGCAGGCCATCATCGGCAAGTACGGGGACCCCGCTCACATGTTCAGACAGCATGATCTGAGTCGCGTGCCATACACTGTGCTCTGGACTCACGGTCGTCGGCACCTCTGTCATCAGATCCTTTGCGTTCATCGTTCAGCCCACGTCCCTCTGCATTGCAGAACCCTGCGTTGATCGATCTCGGCACCTGGCCCCGCGTTCTCTACCCGGAATCGGTACAAGCAATCGGGGCCTTTTCACCGCTCGAGTCGAACCAGCGTCGGCCGCTGTGGTCAGCGCATATAGGCTTCCGTCGCATAGCGGCGCATCATGCGCTGGCTGTTGAAGGTCGCGCCGATCTTGCTGATCGACTGCTTCATCATCCAGATCCAGCGCGCCCTGTCATTGTAATAGAGCGGAAGAACGACGGACTGCAGCTTGTCGAAAAGCGCCGAGGCGTCTCCTGCTCCCGGCGGATGTCCTTCGATCGCCCATCCGGTAACTCCCTCGACCCAACCCTCGATCCACCAGCCGTCAAGGACGCTGAAGTTCAACACGCCGTTCAACGCCGCCTTCATGCCGCTGGTGCCAGAAGCCTCCAGAGGTGGAAGTGGCGTATTCAGCCATATGTCGCTGCCCGAAACCATCGCAGCGCCAAGTTTCATGTCGTAGCCGGGCAGGAATACCACGGGCACGACACCGGCAAGCCGCTCGATGTGCCGGTGAAAGCTCTCGATCAACCGGTGCCCGGGTTCATCGCGCGGGTGAGCAAGACCGGCCAGGACGACCTGGAACGGCTGGTCCTGGGCAATTGTCATCAATCGCTCGAGGTCGCTGAAAAGCAAATCCGGTCGCTTATAGGCCGTCATCCGCCGCGCAAGCCCGATAAGCGGAACATCCGCATGCATCAGCGTGCCAGTTGCATTCCTGACGTGTTCGACAAGTTCCGATTTTGCCACCTGGTGGGCGTTCCACACATCCTCATCAGCCAATTGGTCCGCAAAGGCCAGGATCTCGGGCTCGTGAGCCCAGTGCGGGAACCGCGCCACATGGAGTTCCGCCAGTGCCCGATGCGTCCACGTGTGGGCATGAACACCATTGGTGATCGAGCGTATTTGATAGCCCGGAAACATCTTCCGGGTGGTCTCTGCATGCCGCCGCGCCACGCCGTTGACATAGCCGCTCAGATTCAGGGCGAGTTGCGTCATATTGAGCCGATCCTGGCCGGCCAGCTGTTTCAACTCGTCGACTTCCAGGTAGTCGCCCAGTACGCGGTCGATGAGAGCGTAGTCGAACTTGTCAAACCCTGCCTCGACCGGAGTATGGGTCGTAAATACGCATTTTTCTCGCACCACGCCGCGATCATAGAGACTTCCGCCAGGAGCGAGATCGTCGGTCGGTCGGCGTGTTTCCCGAAGCAACTGCAGCGCAAGAAGCGCCGCATGTCCCTCGTTCAAATGGTAGGTGCGGATCGAGAAGCCGAGCGCGCGCAACGCGAGCAGGCCTCCGATCCCGAGCACGATGTCCTGCTTCAGCCGATAGGCATCGTCGCCGCCGTAGAGGCGGTCGGTTATTTTCCTGTCCTCAGCAGCGTTCTGGTCGAGGTCGGTGTCCAGCAGCAACACCGGAACGGCGTGCCCGATCGGGCATGCCAGGCGGTAGAGCCTCGGCTGGATCCAGACGCTCCGCCCCTCGATGGAAATGGCCACCATGGCGGGAAGCGGATGTGTCGAGTCCGTCGGCGTCCATGGATTCGGCTTATCGATCTGCGCGCCACCGGCGCTCAGCTCCTGGCGAACATAGCCTTCTCGACTGAGTAAGGTTACGAAGACCATCGGGAGATTCAGATCAGCCGCTGAGCGGGCCATGTCGCCCGCCAGGACGCCAAGCCCGCCGCTATAGGTGTGAATGTCTGGACGGAGCGCGATCTCCATCGAAAAGTACGCGACAGTCGTGTGATAGAGGAAGGGTTCGAGGGCTTTCATGAAGGTCCCCTATTCCCATTCCAGCCAGACTGGCCGGATATCGCGGCAGCCCGGCATCGCACAAAGGCTCGATCGCGTCCAAACCTGCCGCCTACCATCGCCGGCCAAAGCCAGAGCACACCAAGATCACTTTTCAGTACGCACTGCCATGGACGCCCGAAGCAGCCGATGAACACTATGAGGCCTTCTTCGCAGCTGCGGCGCTTTTCAAAGCGAGTTTGCTCTCGGGTTCTGCCGATGTGACCTCGGCTTCGGCTCGCAGCCAATGCTCCAGATCGCAGCCATTCGGACTGCCTTCGCCCACCCAGATTTCATATGCGCGGTGCTCGATCTTCAGCTTGAGAGGGCTGTCGGCCGGACTTTCCTGCTCTGTGCTCATCGTCTCGTCTCTCCTTTTCCGCGCGACATCACGCCCGCCCAATACAGGTCTCCTGCGTTCCGCCGCATGTCATTGATGCAGGTTAAAGATGGCCTCGGGCTCAGCCAGCCCGATGGCCTGCCAAGCCCGACGCCGGATGCGAGGTACAGCTTCGATGCCACCCACGCCGGCGCGATCGGTGAGCCGATGCTGACGCCATGGGCTGCGTTCGAGGAACGTCGCCGGATCGGCGAACAGCGATTTCTGTACGCGTTAAGTTACTCAATGCCGCCGTCGGATCCCGGCACATAGCAGCTTGCCAAGAACTGGCAGAGCGCGACGAGATCGGCGTAGCCGGCCGCATCGATCCACTTCCGGCGCACCACGAGTTCGTCGCGGAAATAGCCGAGATCGGCGATCGGCCCGGCGAAGGAGGTGAGGCCCAGCTTGAGGAAAGCGTGGAACACTTCGGGCGGCGTGCCCCAGTCCCGCCTGTCCGCCTGCGGACGATCATCAGGAATGCTCATCGGTGCCTCCGGCCGGGATTGGCCGCAGCGCCCTGAGCGCGTTTAGGATGACGGCGACGTCGATCAGTTCCTGCGTCAGCGCGCCCTGCACCGGCGGAAGGAACCCGAGGGAGGCAACAGCCATCGCCATGACCGACAGACCGATCCCGGCGATGACGCTCTGCAGCGCGATCCGCTTCGTGCGATGAGCCAGGAAAAGCGCGTCGGCCAGCCGGTCGAGCCGGTCGACAAGGAGAACGATGTCGGCCGCTTCCGAGGACGCTGCCGAACCCCGGGCGCCCATCGCGACGCCGACATCAGCCGCGGCGAGCGCAGGCGCGTCATTGACCCCGTCGCCGACCATCATCACCGCGGCGGCGGCTCGTTCGCGCAGGACGACCTCCACCTTGGCGGCCGGGTCCAGCTCACCCTGCGCGGCGTCCAGTTGCAGCCGGTGTCCGACATCCGCCACGACATCGTCGCGATCGCCGGAGGCAAGGACGATGCGGCGGATGCCGGCCTTGCGGAACGCGGCGAGCACGCCTGCGGCATCGGGGCGGATGGGGTCGGCGAGCGTGATGATGCCCGCCACGGTGCCATCCACGGCCACGGCGACCACCACGGTTCCCTGAGCGAGCCCGGTCCCCAATGCACGCGGATTGCCCGCGGCACTGCGGGAGCGGACGAAGTCGCTGCCGCCGACCACGACACGCCGGCCCTCGACGATGCCTTCGATGCCGGTGCCTGCCGTCTCCTGAGCCTCGGAAGGGCTCGACAGAACAAGCCCGCGCTCATGCGCCGCCGTCACCAGCGCCTCTGCCGTGACATGGGCCGAGGCCTGATCGAGCGAGGCAGCGAGCCGCAGGATCTCGTCCTGGTCCCAGCCTTCCACGGTCCGGATTCCGGTGACGGCGGCCCGGCCGAAAGTCAGCGTTCCGGTCTTGTCGAGAATGACCGTGCGTATCCTGGCCAGCGCTTCGAGCGCCCCGCCGTTCTTGACGAGGACGCCGCGCGCGGCCGCGCGCGACATGCCCGATATGATCGCCACGGGCACGGCCAGGATGAGCGGACAGGGGGTGGCAACGACCAGAACCGCCAAGGCGCGCAGGCGATCGCCGCTCAGCCCCCATGCCGCGCCAGCGAGAACGACCGTGAACAGCAGGAACCAGATCGCATAGCGGTCCGCCATGCGTACCATCGGCGCCTTGCTCTTCTGCGCCGTCTCGACCAGACGGACGATGTTGGCGTAGGTGCTTTCCGCCGCCTCGCGGGCCACGACGAGATCGAACGCGTCACCCACGCAGGTGGAACCACTCAGGATCTCCTCGTCGGCGAGCCTGCGTTCTGGCAACGCCTCCCCAGTGAGCGCCGCCTCGTTGAGCAGCACTTCACCCGCCGCGACCTTCCCGTCAGCCGGGATCACCTCGCCACGGCGCACCAGAATGCGATCGCCGGGGCGAAGGCTTTCGATCGTCACCTCCTCGAGTAGATTGCCGGCATAGCGCATGGCGGTCCGCGAGACGCGCCCGAGCAGCGCCGTCATTTCTCGCCGCGCCCGGCCCTCGGCGAAACTCTCCAGTTGTTGGCCGCCAGCATACATCAACGCCACGACGTTGCCGGCGAGCGGTTCGCCGAAGGCGAGCGCCGTCGACATGGACAAGCCGGCAACGATGTCGAGCCCGATCTGGCCGCGTCGGAGGGCAGAGAAGATCTCGATGATGAGCGCCGCCAGAACGGGGAGCGTCCCTGCAGACCAGAGGCGTTCAGCCCAAGCGCCATTGTCCGTCAGAAAGGCGATCCCGCCGCCCGCCAGCCCAATAATGCGATGACGACCAGCAACAGTCTGGCGCGGGCCGTGGCCAGGCCGGTGAACAGACCCACGTCGAACCTCTGGATGGCTGGTCGCCGACTGCCACGGCGGGCGAATGCCCTTCCTTATAATCATTCTAATTAATACGCCATTCAAAAGTCGCGAACAACAGAGCCAGCAATACCGTTGATCAACAGGCTCACGATTCCCCTTTTTCATCTTCAAAACAGCCCGCCCCGAGAAAGTGTTTCAGTCCGCTGTTCGTACAACGTCCAAACGGTCGAATGCCGCGATCAGTAGATTCTTTGATATCGATTAAGGTTTCCGGTGTTCCCCCCGGCCAGTGTTTGCGCTGGCAATGCAAGGGGATTTCGACATCGTGTCCGGAACGACAGATCGCAATATCGCCGCCCCTTCAGAGCAAGGTTCGAGGTCCCAGTCTGGCCGCGCGCCTCAGGAGCCATCTTGGCTCCGCTCGCATTGGGGCCTGCTTACGGGTCTTGCGGCGCTTATCATCGTCATCATGCTCCCGACCCCGGAGGGGCTGCCCGTCGCGGGCCAGCGCATGCTGGCGGTGCTGGCCTTCGCCGTGATCGTGTGGATGACGGAAGCGGTCGATTACGCCGTCTCGGCCCTGATCATCGCTGCCCTGATGCCGTTCCTGCTGGGGCTGTCCCCCTCTCAGACGAATCCTGACGTGCTGATGGGCACCAGCAGAGGGCTCGGCCTGGCCTTTGGCGGCTTCGCCAATACTGCGCTCGTTCTGGTCGCGGCGGCGCTGTTCCTCGCCGCCGCGATGACGATCACCGGGCTCGACAAGCGCATTGCCCTCGTCATCCTCTCGCGCACCGGCACCCGGAGCCGCGACGTCGTCATCGGCGCGATCATCGTGGGCATCGTCATGGCTTTTCTCGTGCCATCCACCACGGCCCGCGTGGCCAGCATCGTTCCCATCATGCTCGGCATCATCGCGGCGTTCGGCGTGAACAAGAACGGCGCCTTCGCCGGCATGCTGATGATCACCACGGTGAACACCGCCAGCATTTGGAATATCGGCATCAAAACGGCAGCCGCCCAAAACATGGTGGCCGTCGGCTTCATCGAGCGAACCCTGAACTACACCGTTACCTGGCTGGAATGGTTCGTCGCCGCTGCGCCCTTCGCCGTTATCATGACGGTGGTGCTTTATTTCGTCATGACGCGGATGATGAAGCCAGAGGTCGATGAAGTCCCGGGCGGACGGGCGGCGATCCGCAAATCGCTCGCCGAGCTCGGCCCCATGAAGACGGCAGAAAAGAAGCTGCTCACCCTGTCGCTCACCCTGCTCGCCTTCTGGTCGACGGAAGGGGTCCTGCATCCGTTCGACACCTCGTCGACGACGGTCGCCGCGGTAGCGCTGATGTTTGTGCCCGGCATCGGCATCATGACGTGGAAAGAGGCGCAGCCGCGGATCCCGTGGGGCACGGTCATCCTGTTCGGTATCGGCATCAGCCTCGGCACCGCGCTTCTCCAGACGGGCGGCGCGGTCTGGCTCGCCGGCATCGTGGTGGAGCGGTTCGGGCTCGCCGGCGGAACCTCTCTCTTCATCCTCGCCGTGCTCAGCCTGTTCCTCATCGTGATCCATCTCGGCTTCGCCAGCGCGACGGCACTCGCCTCTGCGATGATCCCCATCGTCATCGCCGTGCTGCAGAGCGTATCGACCCCCGGCATCAACATCATCGGCATGACCATACTGCTGCAGTTCGTCGTCAGCTTCGGCTTCATCCTCGTGGTGAACGCGCCGCAGAACATGGTGGCATACGGAACCGAGACCTTCGAGGCGAAGGACTTCGTGCGCACCGGCCTCGTGCTCACAGTGATCGCCTTCGCGCTCGTCATGCTGCTTGGCGCAACTTACTGGAAATGGATCGGATATGTCTAAGATCCGGCAGCACCCTGCTCCCAGTCTTGGCGGCAGACCTTTGACGTCGCGCGTGAAGGCACCCCGGATGCAGGAGATGATGAGATGAAACTGACGGACATTTCCGCACCTGACTATTTTCACAAAGTCGTGGACTGTCAGTGGGCCTGCCCGGCGCATACGCCGGTTCCCGAATACATCCGTCTGATCGCGCAGGGCCGCTATACCGACGCATACATGATCAACTGGAGATCGAACGTCTTTCCGGGAATCCTCGGGCGCACCTGCGACCGGCCCTGCGAGCCGGCCTGCCGGCGCGGCCGGGTCGAGGAGGCGCCGGTGGCGATCTGCCGGCTCAAGCGGGTCGCGGCCGATTTCAAGGACGACATCCGCGACCGCCTCCCCAGGCCGACTGCCCACACGAACGGCAAGCGCGTCGCGCTGGTGGGCGCAGGTCCCGCCTCGCTGACGGTCGCGCGCGATCTTGCGCCGCTCGGATATGACTGCACCGTGTTCGACGGCAACCCCAAGGCCGGCGGCATGATACGCAGCCAGATCCCGAAATTCCGGCTGCCTGATTCCGTGATCGACGAGGAATGCGGCTATATCCTCGATCTCGGCGTCACCTTTCATTCCGGCAAGCGCATCGACAGCCTTAAGGCGCTGCTTTCGGAGGGTTATGATGCCGTGTTCATCGGCTCCGGCGCCCCCCGCGCCCGAGACCTTGACATCCCCGGCCGGAAAGAAGCGGCAGGCAGTGTCCACATCGGACTCGACTGGCTGGCGTCAGTGTCGTTCGGGCATGTGACAAGCACAGGCCGGCGTGTCGTCGTGATCGGCGGCGGCAACACCGCCATGGATTGCGGCCGCTCTGCCCGGCGCCTCGGCGGCGAGGAGGTCAGCGTCATCGTCCGCGAGGGCTTCGACGACATGCCGGCGGCAAGCTGGGAGAAGGAAGCGCTCCTCCACGAGGGGATCACCATCTCGGCCGATCTCGCGCCCAAAGCCTTCATCGTCGAGGGCGGTCGCCTGACGGGCCTGCTGGTCGAACCAGTCACGACCGTCACCGAAAACGGCCGCTCCACGTTCGTACCGACGGGCGAGCCGCCGCGGCAGATCGACTGCGACGAGGTCGTAATCGCAATCGGTCAGCAGAACGCCTTTCCATGGATCGAACGCGATATCGGAATCGACTTCGACAAATGGGACATGCCGGTCGTGGCGGAAACGACCTTCGCCTCGACCCACCCCAAGGTGTTCTTCGGGGGCGACGCGGCGCGGGGCCCGAAAAACATCATCAGCGCCGTCGCCCACGGCCACGACGCAGCGCTGTCGATCCACCGCCTGCTGTCAGGCGAGGACATCGGCGAACGCCTGTTACCCCATGTGCAGATCGAGAGCGAAAAGCTGGGCATCCACGAGTGGGCCTATGACAGCGAGGTCACGCTCGACCACCGCTTTCCGGTGCCCTCGCGCGATAACAAGACCGCGCTGAAGGACATCCGCACGGAGGTGGAACTCGGCTATGACCCGGCCCTGGCGCTCGCCGAGGCAGATCGCTGCCTCAACTGCGATGTCGAAACGGTGTTCAGCGGGCCGTCCTGCATCGAATGCGATTCCTGCGTCGACATCTGCCCGATGGACTGCATCACCTTCACCGAGAACGGCGAGGAGCAGGAGCTGCGCCTGCGGCTACGGGTGCCCGCGCTGAACCCGCTCCAGGATCTCTATGTCGCGGACGGGTTGAAGACCGGACGCGTCATGGTGAAGGACGAGGACCTTTGCCTGCATTGCGGATTGTGCGCCGAGCGCTGCCCGACCGGCGCCTGGAGCATGCAGAAATACTTCATCGACATGACCCATGCAGGTGACACATGCCCGACACGCTCGCGATAAGCCGCGTCAACGACTTCGTCGTCCGCTTTGCCAACACCAATGGATCGGGGTCCGCAAGCGCCAACGAGCTGTTCGCGCGGGCGGTGCTGCGAATGGGCGTGCCGGTCGCGGCGCGCAACATATTCCCATCGAACATCCAGGGCCTTCCGACCTGGTACGAGGTCCGCGTCTGCGAGGCCGGCTATCTGGGCGCACGCGGCGGAACCGATCTCGTGGTGGCGATGAACCCCCAGACCTTCGCCAAGGACCAGGCCGGGCTCGAACCGGGTGGATACCTGATCTACGATTCGACGCGTCCCGTTCAGAAATCCCAGTTCCGCGAGGATATAACCGTCCTCGGCGCTCCGCTGGGCGCAATCTGCAACAAGGAATACAACGACCCGCGGGAACGGCAGCTCTTCAAGAACATCATGTATATTGGTGTTCTCGCCGCGGTGCTCGAGATGGACACCGGTGAGATCGACACGCTTATCGGCCGGCAATTCGCGGGCAAGGAGCGCCTCATCGAGGCCAACGTCCGGGCCTTCCATCTCGGCCGTGACTGGGCGATCGAAAATCTCCCCTGTCCGATCGGCCTGCGCGTTCGGCGCGCGGACGCCGTCGGCGGGCGCATCTTCATCGACGGCAATTCCGCGACGGCGCTCGGCGCGGTGTTCGGCGGCGCTACGGTCTGCGCGTGGTATCCGATCACGCCCTCGACCTCGATCGCCGACGCCTTCTCCGCCTATTGCGCGCGCTTCCGGATCGATCCCGAGACCGGAAAGAAGCGCTACGCCATCATCCAGACAGAGGACGAGCTCGCTTCCAGTGGCATGGTGATCGGCGCCGCCTGGAACGGCGCGCGGGCCTTCGCGCCGACCTCCGGACCCGGCATCTCGCTGATGCAGGAGTTTCTCGGGCTAGCCTATTTCGCCGAGATCCCGGCCGTGATCATGGATGTGCAGCGCGGCGGCCCCTCGACGGGCATGCCGACGCGCACGCAGCAGTCCGACATCCTGCTCGCGGCTTATGCCTCGCACGGCGACACCAAGCATGTCCTGCTCTTCCCGGAGGGGCCGGCAGAGGCTTTCGAGTTCAGCGCCCTCTCCTTCGATCTCGCCGACCGGCTGCAGACGCCGGTCCTGCTCATGCTCGATCTCGACATCGGCATGAACCATCGGCTCTGTGCGCCGCTGCGCTGGGACGACGACCGGGTCTACGACCGCGGCAAGGTGATGACCGCAGCCGATCTCGACGCCGGCAAGGACTTCGGCCGTTATCTCGACGTCGACGGCGACGGCATTCCCTATCGTACCTACCCTGGCACCCATCCGCGCAAGGGCTCCTTCTTTACCCGCGGCACGACCCGGGACCGCTATGCACGCTATACTGAAGAGGGCGGCCCCTATGTCGACAACATGGAACGGCTGCTAAAGAAGTTCGAGACAGCAAAGGATCTCGTTCCCGGCCCCGTCATCACCCTGGCCAGCACCCCTTCGCGCTACGGGGTGATCTATTTCGGCTCGACATCTCCTGCCATGGACGAGGCAGTCGATCTGTTGGTGGCTGATGGCCATGCTCTCGACCGGATGCGGGTCAGGGCGTTTCCCTTCAACCGCGATGTCGACGCTTTCCTGCGCACACATGAGGCGGTGTTCGTGGTCGAGCAGAACCGCGACGCCCAGCTTCGCACGCTGATCATCACGGAATGCGGCGTCAATCCTGCGAAGCTGACGCCGGTGCTGCATTTCGACGGAACGCCGATCACCGCCCGATTCATCGCGGCCGCCATCGCCGCCCGTCTCGGCGAAGCCGCGAAGCAGAGCGAAAGGGCAGTCGCATGAGTTATCTCGCCAAGCCAAAATTCCATCACCCCGCACTGCCGGAAAACACGCTCGGCTATACGCGACGCGACTATGAGGGGGCGATTTCCACGCTGTGCGCGGGATGCGGCCACGATTCCATCACTGCTGCGATCGTCGAGGCATGCTTCGAGCTATCGATCGCACCGCACCGAGTGGCCAAGATCTCGGGCATCGGCTGCTCCTCGAAGACGCCGACCTATTTTCTGGGAAATTCCCACGGCTTCAACTCCGTGCACGGGCGCATGCCGTCGGTCCTGACCGGGGCCAGCCTTGCCAATCGCGACCTCATCTATCTCGGCGTGTCAGGCGATGGAGACAGCGCCTCGATCGGCCTTGGCCAGTTCGCGCATGCGCTGCGCCGCGGCGTCAACATGGTCTATATCGTCGAGAACAACGGCGTCTATGGCCTGACCAAGGGCCAGTTCTCCGCAACCGCCGATGATGGATCGACGTCCAAGCAGGGTGTCGTCAACATCGACAAGCCCATCGATCTTACCGCCCTGGCACTCCAGCTCGGCGCAAGCTACGTCGCCCGCTCGTTCTCCGGCGACAAGGCGCAGCTCGTCTCGCTCATCAAGGGCGCGATCGAGCACGAAGGCGCGGCCTTTGTCGACGTCATCTCGCCCTGCGTCGCCTTCAACAACCACGAGGGCTCCACCAAGAGTTATGACTATGTCCGCGAGCACAACATTGCGGTCAATCGGATAGACGTGATCGTCGGGCGCACGCCGATCACGGTCGACTACGAGCCCGGCAAGCTCGAATTGGTTCAACAGCACGACGGGTCCTGGCTCCGGCTGAGAAAGCTGAACGCCGAATACAGCGTGCACGATCGCCGCGCCGCAATAGACTTTCTGCTCGAACACGAGGCCAAGTCCGAGATCGTGACGGGCCTGCTCTATGTTGCAAGCGACAAGGATGAATTGCACGCCGATCTCAACACGACAGATACGCCCCTCAATGCGCTGTCGCAAAAGGAACTGTGCCCAGGCATGGCACGATTGGAGGAAATCAATGCAAGCCTTGGCTGAATGTCGCCTCTCGACGATGTTTCTGAGTTTATCGTAACTGAAACGGCGCCATGGCACTGGCGATGGG
>NCHM01000410.1 GCA_002257205.1 Rhizobiales bacterium 24-66-13
CCCGCCGCGCGCACCAGGTCGAGATCGTCCGGCACCGGGGCAAGGGTCTGCGCCTTCACCACCACCTTCTCCCGCGCGGCACCGCTGGTCATGTAGCCGGCCACCCGGTCGCCGATCCGAAGACTGTCCACGCCCTCGCCCAAGGCACTGACATATCCGGAGAATTCCGCACCGGGCGAGAATGGCAGGGGCGGCTTGTGCTGGTAGAGGTCGCGGATGATCAGCGTATCGAAGAAGTTGAGGCCGACCGCCGCCACATCCACCACCACCTCGCCGGGACCCGGCACGGGGTCCGGCAGATCCTGGACCACCAATTGCTCCGCCGGCCCGTGGCGTACACACATGACAGCCTTCATGCCCCCATCCCCATCATCCTCGCCCCATGGCGCAGAACGGCCCGCCGCAGCCTTGCCGAAACCGGCGGAACCGCGCGATCCTTCCCTCGAAACCGGGGATGGCGCCCATGGCGTCTTGTCAACTCACGGCCCTGGCCGCAAAGGATGCCAGAGCGTTAAGAAAGCAAAAGCAGTCTGTGTGCCATTTTTTTGTCGGCGTCCACATTTAGGGGCATTGAAGCAGCCCGCTGCGCTGCCTTTCCTGCACCGCGTTCAGATCTAGGAGAAGTCATGGCTCCGTTCCGCACACGCCTTGCCGTCCTCCATTTCCCAGCCCAAGGACCGCCTGCCCGCCGGGCTGAAGCGCGATCCGGCTTACTTCTTCATCTCCACCCGCCCAGCCGAGAATGTGAAGAATGAGATCAGCCTGACCATGGGCTTCGGGCTCAAGGAGGCGAGCGAAGCCAAGCTGACCGTCGGCACGCAGACCTTCGCGCTTTATACGAAGTCGGAAGGCGCCTGGGTCCGCAATGTCGCGGACGAGGGCAAGATGGTGGAGGCGCTGCGCAAGGGCAGGGATGTGACGGTGGTGAGCATCTCCGCGCGGGGCAATACCACCACCGACAAATACGGCCTCGCGGGCATCGCCCAGGCGCTCGACCGCGTTGCGCAGGAATGCAAATAGCCGCGCGCGGCGGCCCCGGCGCGGGCGCTTTGCCCGAACCGCGCCGCAATCCTTGCATCTAAAGGGCCTGAAGGATCGGATCGCGTCCGTCGTGCGGCTGGCATGGCGGGCGCGAAACCATTATGTGTGACCCAATGACGCTCGTGATCGACACCCTCCCCGCCGCTTCGCCGGCCGCGCCGCCCGTTTCCCTGCCCTCGCTCGTGGGGCTGGACCGGGAGAAGCTGGGCCGCGCACTCGCAGCAGTGGGCGTCGCCGAACGCGACCTGCGCATGCGCGTCAACCAGCTCTGGCATTGGATCTATCTGCGCGGCGCCCTCGATTTCGACGAGATGACCAACGTCTCCAAGCATCTGCGGGCGACGCTGGCGCAGGCCTATTCGCTGGAGCGGCCGCAGATCGTGGTGGAGCAGGTGTCGCAGGACGGCACCCGTAAGTGGCTGCTGCGCCTGCCGGCGGACACGCCCGGCGAGAAGCCGCACGAGGTCGAGTGTGTCTATATCCCCGAGAGCGACCGCGGCACCTTGTGCGTCTCCAGCCAGGTGGGCTGCACGCTCAATTGCTCATTCTGCCACACCGGCACCCAGCGTCTGGTACGCAATCTGTCCGCCGCCGAGATCGTGGCGCAGGTGATGGTGGCGCGCGACCGGCTCGGCGATTATCCCGGACGCGACCGCGCGGTCGGCCCCGGCCTGCCGACGGAGGGCGATCGCCTCGTCACCAATATCGTCTTCATGGGGATGGGCGAACCGCTCTATGCTTATGAGTCCGTGGCTGAATCCATCGAGATTCTGTCGGATGGCGATGGCCTCGGCCTTGGCAAGCGGCGCATCACCGTCTCCACGTCCGGCGTGGTGCCGGAAATCGAGCGGCTCGGCCGTGAGGTCGCGCCCATGCTCGCCATCTCGCTGCACGCGGTGCGCGACGATTTGCGCGACGTTCTGGTGCCGATCAACAAGAAATACCCGCTGGCGCAATTGCTTGAGGCGTGCCGCACCTATCCGGCCGCCTCCAATGCCAAGCGCATCACGTTCGAATATGTGATGCTGAAGGGCGTCAACGACAGTCCGGCGGACGCCAAGGCCCTAGTGCGGCTGCTGGACGGCATTCCGGCCAAGATCAACCTGATCCCGTTCAATCCCTGGCCCGGCACCCAATATGAGTGCTCCGACTGGGAGACGATCGAGAAATTTTCCGACATCGTGTTTCGCGCCGGCTATGCAAGCCCGGTGCGCACCCCGCGCGGACGCGACATTCTCGCCGCCTGCGGTCAGCTCAAGAGCGAGACGGAAAAGCTTTCCGCCCGCGAGCGCCTGGCCCTGCGCGCCATGGCGGCGGCAGCCGAATAATCGTTCCGCATCAGGCTTAAGGCCCCGCGACCCCATGGATTCCGTCTTCCGTCTCCTGCTGCGGCTCATCCTCATTCCAGCCGGATATGTGGTGGCCATCTGCGCCGGCACCGCGGTGATCCTGTTCGGCCAATGGCGCATCGGCACCCTCTTCGCCACGGCGCCGGAAAGTCCGGATACAGTGGTGATGCTGGTGGACGCGCTGTTCACCGCCGGGTTCCTGGTGGTGTTCCTGGTCTCCACCATGTGGCTGGTTGCGGCCATCGGCGTGCTGTTTTCGGAAATGTTCGCCGTGCGCTCCTGGATGTTCCATGTGGCGAACGGCGCGGCTTCCGCTTTTGTCGGCGCCCAACTCTTCCCCACCCTCAGTGGCGAGCGCATGCCCGTGGCGGACCCGTTCTACATCCTCGCGGCGGGGTTGGCGGGAGGACTTGCCTATTGGCTGGTGGCGGGATGGAGCGCAGGCTTCTGGAAGCCCATGCTGCTCTCCTCCGGCCAGGGGCGGCTTCCTCCACCCCCGCCGCCCGCCGAAACACCGCCGGCGGGCTGACTAGGCAGCGGGCTATTGGGCAACTGCCCGCGGCACGCCCGCGATCTGCAGTGCATGGTCCAGCGCCATTTCCAGCCGGTCATTGCCCCAGAACAACTCCTTGTCTGCCGTGACGAAGGTGGGCGCGCCGAATATGCCGAGCGCCCGCGCCTCCTCCACCGTCGCGCGCAGCTTGTCCTTGTTGGCCTGCGTCTCCGCCTGGTCGATCACTTCGTCGCAGAAATGGCCGAGGCCGGCGAGCACCTGCCGCACCACCGTGCGGTCGGAGATATCGCGCCCCTCGGCGAAGGCGGCGCGGAACAGGGCGCGCGTGAAGGCCGGCCGGGACGCATCGTTGAGCCGCGTCGCCACGCGCGCGCCGAGCAGGCCGTTGACCGGAAAATTCTCCGGCCGGGTCACGGGCGGCAAGCCATAACGCGCGGCCAGCCGCTCCAGGTCGCGCCACATATGCGCACCCTTCAGTGGGTAAACGTTAAACGGAGAGGTCGTATAGCCCTGGGCGGCGAAGATCGGACCGAGCAGGAACGGCTTCCATTCCACACCCACGCCCGCCGCTTCCGCCAGCGGCGCGAGGCGACTCGCGGCGAGATAGGAATAAGGCGAGGCGAACTCATAGTAGAAATCCAGCGTGGCCCTGGTCATCGGCCCCTCCTCGGGCTAAATCGGCCGGAGTTTGCTGCCGGTCCGCGCATCCCCGCAAGGGGTTGGATCAAACCGTACCGGGAAACGGGCGGATACGCACCGCGCAGGGGCACTGAGGGGAAACACAGGTGATCCGTTGAAGCTCGTGCTCTTCTTCGCCCTCGTGACCGGCGCGGCCGTCGCGATCCTCTTCACGGTGTTTCCGCAATGGGATCTCGCGATCACCGGGCTGTTCTGGGACGCGGGCTCGCGCAGTTTCCAGATCGCCGCCTCGCCCCTCGGCAAGATGCTGCGCAGTGCCGGCAATATCATTCCCTGGCTGTTCGCGGGGCCCGCCTTTGCGGCGATCATTCTCAAGCTGCTGTTTCCCAAGGCGCCCATGTTCATGAGCGCGCGCGCGGCGTTGTTGCTGGCCTTGTCCATGGCGCTCGCGCCCGGCCTGCTGGTGAACGGGGTGCTGAAGGAATATTGGGGCCGCCCCCGCCCGGTGCATGTGGAAACCTTCGGCGGCAAGGACGTCTTCAGCCCCTGGTATTCCACCGACGGCACCTGCCCCGGCAATTGCTCCTTCGTGTCCGGCGAGGGCTCGCTCGGCTTCTGGATGCTGGCGCCCGCGAGCCTGGCCCCGGCGCCTTTGCGGCCCGTCGCGGTCGGGGCGGCGCTGGCGTTCGGCATGGCGGCGGGCGGCCTGCGTATCGCCTTCGGCGGACATTTCTTCACCGATACGGTGTTCTCTGCGCTGCTGACCATCCTCGTCATCGTCGCGCTGCGCTGGCTCCTCTACGACCGCAAGGGCGCGCTCTCCAGCGCGACGCTGGAGGACGGCATCGGCAAGCTCGGCCTTGCGCTGAACACGCTCTTGCTCGCCCTGATGCGCGCGCTCTGGTGGGTTTCGCGCACCGCCATGCGCAAGATCGCCCATGCCCTGCGCGCCCTCCCCTTGCCATGGCGACGCTCCGGCCTATAGTCCGCGCGCTCTTCAAGGCCCTGTATTTCGAGAGATGAGATGGCGCGCGACGTGAAGAAGGTG
>NCHM01000411.1 GCA_002257205.1 Rhizobiales bacterium 24-66-13
GAGAAGCCGAACGTGTTGGTCCACATGTCCAGCGCGCCGAGGCCGATGCCAATGAAGGTGCCGAACCGCGACCACAGCGGCTTCACATTGCGCACCTTCTTCAGGTCCGCGCCGATGGCCGAGGAGCGCCAGGCATTCTCATAGCTGATCAGCTCGTCATGGCTGCGCCCTTCGGCCAACACCGGGGCGAGATGGTCCGCCGCCAGGATGCCGGAGAGCACCGCATTGTGGCTGCCCTTGATGCGCGGCACGTTCACGAAGCCGGCCGCGCAGCCCACCAGCACGCCGCCGGGGAAGGAGAGCTTCGGCACGCTCTGATACCCGCCCTCGGTGATGGCGCGCGCGCCATAGGAGATGCGCTTTCCGCCCTCGAACGTGTCGCGGAAGGTGGGGTGGGTCTTGAAGCGCTGGAATTCGTCGAACGGGGAGAGATAGGGGTTCTGGTAATTGAGGTGGACCACGAAGCCCACCATCACCTGCTCGTCCTCCATATGATAGAGGAACGCGCCGCCGCCGGTGGAATTGCCCAGCGGCCAGCCGAAGGCGTGCTGCACCAGGCCGGGATGGTGCTTTTCCTTCTTCACCTTCCACAATTCTTTCAGGCCGATGCCGTACTTGCCCGGCTCCTTGCCCGCATCGAGCGCGTATTTGGCGATCAATTGCTTGGTGAGATGGCCGCGCGCGCCTTCCGCGAACACCGTGTAGCGGCCGCGCAATTCCATGCCGCGGGTGAATTCGCCCTTCGGCTTGCCGTGCTTGTCCACGCCCATGTCGCCGGTGGCGATGCCGACCACCGCGCCCTTGTCGTCATAGAGGATCTCGTCGGCGGCGAAGCCGGGATAGATCTCGACGCCGAGCGCCTCCGCCTTCTGCGCCAGCCAGCGGCACATGTTGCCGAGCGAGCCGACATAATTGCCGTGGTTGTTCATCAGCGGCGGCATGGTGAAATTGGGCAGCTTCACGCCGCCCGCCGGGCCGAGCAAATAGAAATGATCCTCGCTCACCTGCGTCACCAGGGGCGCGTCGGCTTCCGTGCGCCAGTCGGGAAACAGCAGGTCGAGGCCGATCGGATCCACCACCGCGCCGGAGAGGATGTGGGCGCCGACTTCCGAGCCCTTCTCCACCACCACGACGGAAATCTCCTCGCCGCGCTCGGCGGAGAGCTGCTTCAGGCGAATGGCCGTGGCAAGACCGGCAGGACCTGCCCCCACGACGACCACGTCGTAGTCCATGCCTTCGCGTTCCGGCAGTTCCGCCTCGGTCATCGATTGCTCCCGCATACGTCAATCTTTTATCCTTGGAGTTCTTCCACGGTTGAAGCCATCTGACAATTCGCCCCTGTGCGCGGCAGCTTCACGCAGGGGAGAATTCGCGCGTTTTATCAGCGTTGGGAGGGGCGGGGAATCCGTGGGGCGTGATCCGTGCGTTCCCTCCGCGCCCGTTCCGCTTTATCCTGGGCGTCCCTTGTTTCATCCGGTGCCCATGGCTTCCTCCTCCCTCGACGACTGGCGCGACATCCTGGCCTTCCATCTGGAGGCGGGGGTGGATGTCGCGCTCGGCGAAACGCCGGTGGATCGCTTCGCCGAAAGCGCGGCGGCCCAGGCGGCGGCCGCCGCCGCCCGGGCGCAGGGCACGCCGGCCCGTGGCACGCCGGGAAGCGCCGGCTCGGCCCGTCCGGCGGCTCAGCCATCCGCAGCGCCCCGCCAAGCCGCGCCCGCCCAAGCGGCCGCAGGAAACGCCGCCCCAGGACACGCCGCGCAAGGACATGCCGCGCAAGCCGGCGCCGCGCGCGCCTCAGGCGGCGCGACAAGCCATCCGCCAGCCGTGCCAACGCTCTCTGCGGCTCCGCCCGACATGGCGGAAATGGCCGCGCGGGACATGGCGCATGCGGCGGCGACGCTGGAGGATCTGCGCGCCATCATGGAGGTGTTCGACGGCTGCCCCTTGAAGCGCACCGCCACTCGCATGGTGTTCGCCGACGGCAATCCCGAAGCGCGCATCATGTTCGTGGGCGAGGCGCCGGGCCGCGACGAGGACGAGCAGGGCCTTCCCTTCGTCGGTCGCTCGGGCCGGCTGCTGGATTTGATGCTCGGCGCCATCGGGCTCGACCGCACCAGCGCCTATATCGCCAATGTGATTCCCTGGCGGCCGCCGGGAAACCGCACGCCGACCCCGCAGGAAACCGCCATCTGCCTGCCGTTCATCCGCCGCCAGATCCAGCTGGCGGACCCCGATATCCTGGTGTGCCTCGGCGGCCCCTCCGCCCAGGCACTGCTGGCGGTGAGCGAGGGCATCACCAGGATGCGCGGGAAATTGGTGGATTATGATACCGGCACGCGGGTGATTCGCGCGCTGCCGACCTTTCACCCCGCCTATCTCCTGCGCACGCCACTGGGCAAGCGGCTGGTGTGGCGCGACCTGCTGGCGGTGGAAGCCTTATTGGCGCAGGGCGGGTCGGCGCAGGGCGGCGGAAAATCCGGCTGAGGTACAGTGCGCCTCACTTTGCACCGTCAGCGGGTCGGCGACCGGCCGAGGGTCACAGATCGGCGGATTCGTAGGAGCCGGTAATCGGCGCGCTGACCAGCGAGGAATTGCGATAGCGCGGGTCGTCGGTCACTTCCTCGCCGATCCAGGGCGGCAGCATGACCGTTTCCGCTGGGTCGGCCAGTTCGATCTCGGCCACCACGAGGCCCTTGTTCTCGGCCTCGAACACATCGACGGTCCAGACCTTGCCGGCGAAATCCACCTCGTAGCGGGTCTTCTCGATGAGCGGCTTCATGCATTGCTCGGCGAGCATCAGCTCGGCATGGTCGAGAGGGATTTCATATTCGAATTCCGGCCGGGACATGCCTTCCGTACGGCCTTTTACCGTAATGAAGGCCTTGTCTCCCGCGCGGCGGATACGCACGGTGCATTCGGCACCGATGCACAAATACCCCTGCGAGAAGCGCGCGCCGCGCGCATCCTCCCGCCAGGCGTCGGATATCACCAAAAACTTCCGTTCGACTTCGACGGGCATGCGCGATCCTGAGTGCCGACCGGCGAATTTTCCCGCATCTCAATCGAAGACGCTATCTCAAAAGCATTCCAGCCCGCGCGCAAAAGGATGACTGCATCCAAAATGGCGCGCTTTGACTATTTTATGCGACAAAATCCCCTGTCCCGCTGCGCGCTCAGGTTTTTATTTCTTCCAAAGCGCGCGCGGATTGCAGGCCGGGAGGCGCCGTGCGCCGCCCGGCCGAACGCGATCAGCTCTGCACGCCGTCGAATTTGCTCGGCGGATTGGTGTCGCCGATGGTGGTGACGCGCATGATGTTGGTGGTGCCGGGCTTGGCGAACGGCACGCCGGCAGTGATGGCGAGGCGGTCGCCCGACTTGCCGAGATCCTCTTCCACCGCGATGCGTACGGCCGTGTCCACCATCTCGCCGAACGAGTGGATGTCTTCTTCCACGTGCACCGCGTGCACGCCGTAGGACAGCGCGAGGCGGCGGGCGGTTTCCAGGCTGGTGGTGATGCCGAGGATCGGCATGGGCGGGCGCTCGCGCGCGGCGCGCAGGGCCGTGGTGCCGGAGAGGGTGTAGGCGACGAGCGCGGAGGCATCCACCGCGATGGCGGTCTGATACGTGGCCTTGGTCACCGCGTCGCCGATGGTCTTGCCCCATTCGGCCTGGGTGGCGTCGAGCGTCTGGCGATAGCCGGGGTCGCGCTCCACATGGCGGATGATGTCGTCCATGAAGGAGACCGCTTCCACCGGATATTGCCCGGCCGCGCTCTCGGCCGAGAGCATCACGCAATCCGCGCCCTCATAGACGGCGGTGGCGACGTCGGAGACTTCCGCGCGGGTGGGGACGGGCGCGGTGATCATGCTTTCCAGCATCTGGGTCGCCACGATCACCGGCTTTCCGTAGCGGCGCGATTCCGCGATCATGCGCTTCTGGATCGCCGGGATCTCGGGCAGCGAGAGTTCGACGCCGAGGTCGCCGCGCGCCACCATGATC
>NCHM01000412.1 GCA_002257205.1 Rhizobiales bacterium 24-66-13
CGGCCCCACAGGATCTTCAGCGGCGACACGGCCGGTTTCCTCGCAAGGGTCTTAGAAGCGCACGACGATCTTGCCGAACACCTTGCGGCTCTCCAAGCGCTCCAGGCCCTCGTTGAACCGCTCCAGCGGCACCACGGTATCGATCACCGGCTTCACGCCCCGGCCCATCTTTTCCAGCCCGTCCGCCACATTGCGGATGGTGGCGCCGAACGAGCCGAAGATCTTGTACTGACGCTGGAACAGCTGCATCAGGTTCATCTGCACGCTGACGCCGGAGGTGGAGCCGCAGGTGACGAGCCGCGCGCCCGGCTTCATGGACAGCAGCGAGGCGTTCCAGGTGTCGGCGCCAACATGCTCGAACACCACGTCCACGCCCACCTTCTTGGTGATCTTGCGGACCTCGTGCTCGAACCGGTCGACCCGGTAATTGATCACGTGGTCGGCCCCGAGCGCCTTGGCCTTCTCCATCTTCTCGTCGTCGCCCACCGTGGTGATGACGGTGGCGCCGATATCCTTGGCGAGGCGGATGGCGGCGGAGCCGATGCCCGACCCGCCGGCATGGACCAGCACGGTCTCGCCCGCTTCCAGCTTGGCATTATCAAACAGCATGTGCTCGACGGTGGAGAAGGTGATGCCGGCGCAGCCCGCCTCCTCGAAGGAGACGCCCTCGGGGGCGGGAATCACCAGCCGCTCGGGCATGTTGATCACGTCGCGGGCAAAGCCGTCGATGTGGAAGCCCAGCACGCCGCCGACGCTTTCGCACAGATTGTCGCGGCCCTTGAGGCATTGCTTGCAATGGCCGCAGGTCATGGCGCCGTACATGGCGACCGTCTGCCCCACCTTCAGCCCGCGCACGTCGGCGCCCAGCGCCACCACTTCACCGGCGGCTTCCGCGCCCACCACCAGCGGCATCTTGCGCTTGGCGAACGCCATGCCGCGCCAGCCCCACACGTCGATATGATTGAGGGCGAGCGCCTTGACGCGGATCTGCACCTCGCCCGCGCCGGGGGCGTCGGGCTCGGGCATGTCGACGATCTGGAGATTGCGGTCGGAGACGAGCTGAAGGGCGCGCATTTTGGTCCTGAAGGTCAGCGATGGACGGCAAGCTGGGCCGAGAGGCCCCCATCCACCGGGATCACGGCCCCGGTGATATAGCTTGCTCCCGGCGAGAAGAGAAACCCGACCAGCGCGGCGACCTCATCCACCTGTGCGAAACGCCCAGCGGGGATCTGCGCCGCCATGCGGTCGCGATAATCGGCGAACTTGGCGAGCATGGCCGTGTCGATGAAGCCGGGGGCGACATAATTCACAGTGACGCCGCGTTTGGCGCTCTCCACGGCCAGGCCCTTCACATGGGCCAGCAGGGCGGCCTTGGAGGCGGCGTAGGCGACATTGCCCTGATTGGCCTGCAATGCCGCCACCGAGCCAATGGCGACGATCCTGCCCACACGTGCGCGGATCATGGGGCGCACCAGGGCGCGCGTGAGGCGCACGAAGGCATGGTGATTGACCTGCATCACCTGCTCGGCCCTGTCCTGGTCCACCATGACCGCGAGCGTGTCGTAGGAGGCCCCGGCATTGTGGCAGAAGCCGTAATAGGCGGCATCCGCCTCGATCTCCTGCGCCAGGGCCTCGACGGCGGCGCGGTCGGCGAGGTCCACCGCCTTAGCGTCGATGGTGGCGTCGGGATGGGCGGCGCGGATCTCCGCAAGCAGCGCCTCGGCCTCGGGGCCGGCGCTGCGATAGGTGAAGGTCACGTCATAGCCGGTCGCCGCCAGCGCGCGCACGATCGCCGCGCCGAGCCCGCGCCCGCCGCCGGTGACGAGGACGCGCTTGTTCTCGGGCGCGGTCATGGATGTCCGCGCCCTGCGATGCCAATCGGCGCCGGCCAGCGGCTGATGCCGTGCCTCACGCCGGCTCCCCCGTCAGCACCAGGCACACATTCTGCCCGCCGAAACCAAAGGAATTGGAGATGACGCGGTTCACCGTGGCGTCGCGCGCGACGTTCGGCACCACGTCCAGCGGGATCGCCGGATCGGGGATGTTATAGTTGATGGTCGGCGGAATGCGGCCGTTGGCGATGGTCAGCAGCGAGACCGCCGCCTCGATGGCGCCGGCGGCGGTCAGCGTGTGGCCGATCATGGATTTGTTGGACGAGATGGGGATGCCCGCCAGGGCCTCCTCGC
Organism: Rhizobiales bacterium 24-66-13; assembly: GCA_002257205.1. Lineage (GTDB taxonomy): Bacteria > Pseudomonadota > Alphaproteobacteria > Rhizobiales > Xanthobacteraceae > NCEH01. Next base: position 2,187 of record NCHM01000412.1, read on the forward strand.
CGAACACGGCTTTCATGCCGACATATTCCATCCGGTCATTCTCGGGCGTCGAGGTGCCGTGGGCGTTGATGTAATCCACGTCGCCGGGGGTGATGCCGGCATCCTTCAGCGCGTTCATCATGCAGCCGATGATGGGCTTGCCGTCCGGGCTGGAGCGGGTGCGGTGGAAATTGTCGGACATCTCCCCGCAGCCTTCCAGCACCCCGAGAATCTTGGCGCCACGGGCAGTGGCGTGCTCCAGGCTCTCCAGCACCAGGGCCGCCGCGCCTTCCGCCATCACGAAGCCGTCGCGATTCTTGGCGAACGGGCGCGCCGCCTCGCCCGGCTTGTCATTGGCGGTGGTCAGCGCCGAGAGCAGGGAAAAGCGGATCAGCGCCTCGGGATGGACCGAACCGTCGGTGCCCAGCGAAAGCGCGACATCGCATTCCCCGCGCCGGATCGCCTCGACGCCAAGCTGGATCGCCGTGCCGCCGGAGGCGCAGGCGGTGGAGAGGGAAATCGGCTGGCCCTGGGTGCCGAAATGGTCGGCGAGCCGGTCCGCCACCGAGCCGAACAGAAAGCGCTCGTGCCAGGCGGAGAATTTGCCGGTCTCCGCCGCGTCGAGAAGATCGTGATAGACCAGGGGCTTGTTGGGGACGACCTCGGCCAGCGCGCGCTTTTCCGGCCATTCCAGCTCGACCGGCGGGACGGCGGCGAACAGCGGGCCGGGGAATGAGCCCTTGGAGCCGATGCCGGCTTCCGCGATGGCTTCTTCCGCCGCCAGGGTGGCGAGGCGCTGGGAGAGATCGGGCGCGGGCACGCGGCCGTCGAACAGGAAGTCCACGGTTCCGGCGATGGTGGTGCGCATGCCTTCCAGCGGAAAGCGGGTGATGGTGTGGATGCCGGATTCTCCGGCGGTCAGGCGGCGCCAATTGTCCGCCTTGCCCTGGCCCAGCGAGGTCACGATGCCGATGCCGGTCACCACCACGATGGGGCGGCCGAACTTGTCCGTATATGCCTGCGCCACGGGCGCCTCCTTCCAAGGACGTCACTACCGGAGTGAGCGTCCGCACGTCCTGGGGCCGTGTCCGTGACGGACGGCGGCGGGGCGGCGAGGGAGGGGGACGTCGCACCTCCACCCGCATGGGCGGACTTCATGGGACCTTCCGGCGCGCCCCTCGCCAGCCCCGATGCCCGCCCGCTTTATGCGTGAGATATAAGGCTCAATCCACCCGTTCCACCAGCCCCGCGCCTTCACCGCGCCAGTGGCCGACGGCGGTGACGATCACACGGGACACGGCGCCGCTGCCGTTTTCCAGCGTATCGCCGGGCAAAGCGGGAAACAGCGTGCCCTCATTCACCGCCAGCGCCGCAAGGGCGAGGCCGGCGGCGAACTGCGCCTCGAAGCCATGGCCGATGCGATTGGCGAGCGAACGGACCGGCAGGGAGGCCGCGCGCAGGGCCTGCGCTTCCGCCTCGGTGGCGCCGCGTGCGCCGGTGGCGCCGGAGAATACGGCGGTGCCCGGTGTCGTGCCGGCCTTGGCGAGCAGGGCCGTCACCTTTTCCGCGACGCTACCCGGCGCATCGCGCCGCGCCCGTTCCGACCAGACGCCGGAGAGTTTGGCCAGCGGCTTGGCGCCGCGCGCGGTGGCGTGCTCGGGCGATTCCAGCACCAGAAACGCGCCCATGGAGCCGGAGGGAATGCCCGGCGCGCCATCGGCGCCGAAGATTGGCCGGAAGCCGTTCTTCATGCAGAAATCGTTCAGCGCGTAGAGGAGAAGCATGTCCTCGCGCTCGGCATTATAGGCCCCGCCGACCAGCGCGATCTCG
>NCHM01000413.1 GCA_002257205.1 Rhizobiales bacterium 24-66-13
TATAGAATCGCTCGATCAGGCTGATGATGGTGCTCTTGCCGCCGCCGGACGTGCCCACGAGGGCGGTGGTCTGGCCGGGCTCGGCCGTCAGCGAGATGCCGCGCAGCACCGGTTCGCCGGGGCGATAGGCGAATTCCACATCCTTGAAATCCACCCGGCCCGGACCGACGGGAAGCAGCGGCATGTCCGCCGGCTCCTGCTCGGCGCCGGGGGTGTCGAGGATCTCGAACAGCATGTTGGTGCCGACCATCATGCCGGCCAGTTCCACATTGAAGCGCGCGAGACGCTTCGCGGGCTCATAGGCCAGCAGCAGCGCGGTGAGCACCGAGAAGAATTCGCCGGGCGTCTTGTTCAGCACCACCACGTTGTAGCCGGCATAGAGAATCACGCCCGCGATGGCGAAGCCGCCGAGCGTCTCCATGAGCGGGCTCGACTTGGCCTGGGTCTTCATCAGATTGTTGGAGGCGCGCTCCACATCGTCCACATAGCTGTAGACGCGGCCGCGCATGATGGTTTCCAGCGTATAGGCCTTCACCGTGCGCACGCCCTGGATGAATTCCATGGCGGTGGTGTTGAGCTTGATGCCGCTGGCGAACTCGCGCTTGAAGATGTTCTTGGCCTTCTTCACCAGCTTGCGCGTGCCCATCACCGCGATCGGCATCACCACCAAGGCGACGATGGCGAGGAACGGGTCCTGGAGGATCGCGACCGTCACCAGGGCGATCAGCGAGAGCATATCGCGGCCGATGGAGGTGATGACGAGGTTCAGCGCGTCGCGGGCCGAGTTCGCGCCGATGGAAAAGCGCATGGTGATGTCGGCGGTATGGCGCGCGGCATAATAGGTCACGTCCTGGTCGAGGAGGCGATTGAAGATCCGCTTCTGGTTGTCGGCGACGATTCGGTTGCCGACCTTGGCCATGGTGACCGACTGGGCATAGGCGGAAATGCCCTTGACCATGGAGAGCAGCATCATGGCGATCGCCACCGCCCAGACCGCTTCGGCGGTGGGGTGGACGAAGATCGAATCCACCGCGGACTTCATGAGATAGGCCATGGCGCCGGTGGAAGCGGCCATCAGCCCCATGAAGGAGAACGCTGTCGCGTATCCTTTCCAGTGACGGCGGCCGTCGGAGATGAAGAGGCGATGGATGAGCCGCATGGTCTCATCTTTTTGCATATAGGCGCCGAGGCGCTTCAGCGGCGAAATGCTCATCAAGATCTCCGGGCACCAACCGCGTGCCACGCCCATGCTTCGCCACTCAAGCGGCGGTTCAGTTTCGTGCATCCGGGCGAGATGGGCATCGCAAAAGGGAAAGTGCCGCGCACGAAACTGGAGGCCACGCCCGGAATCGAACCGGGGTGCACGGATTTGCAGTCCGCTGCGTAACCACTCCGCCACGTGGCCTCGTAGCGGCGCTAACTAAAGCAGTCGGCCGCTGGGGGCAAGGGGGCCTGTGGGTAGCCTCCTTTCATGCCCTCTTGCGCGATCCCCCACGTGGGTCCGCGCCGCCGTCGCGCGGGGCTCGCCGGCGGCGTGTCGGAGAGCGGCCGGGGGCGCGACGACAAAGCTCAGGCTTGGCGCTTGCGCGAGACCTGACCATGCGGCAAGCCAACCCGGCTCCGTCTCGCAGGAAGACGGACGCTTCGGGAGACCAGGCCCATGAACATGCGCAAACTCCTCACCGCCGGCGCGTTTGCGCTGCTGCCGACGCTCGCATTTGCTGCCGATCCGATTCTCACCGTCGCCTTCGTGGTGAAGACGACGATCTCGGCCAAGGTGTCCGCCGTGGATGCCAAGACCCGCATGATCACCCTCGTGGGTCCGGAAGGGAACTGGGTCGCGCTGAAGGCCGGCGAGGAGATGCAGAACTTCCCGCAGATCAAGGTGGGCGACATCGTCACCGCGGGCATGGAGCAGGTGACCGAGATCCAGGTCGTGCATCCCAACGACGGCACGCCGATTCCCGTCGACGTGAAGACGCTGGACGGCGCCCCCGCCGGCGCGCGGCCCGCCGCGATCGTCACCGACCGCCGCGAAATCGCCGCGACCGTCACCGCCGTCGCCCTCGACACCCGCACCGTCACGGTCAAGGGGCCGGGCGGCAACGAAGTCGCGGTCCAGATTCCCGAGGGCCGGGACGAGTTCAAGAAGATCAAGGTGGGCGATCACGTGATCTTCCGCCAGATCACGATCGCCGGCATTGCCGACACGGCAGCCAAGTAAGGCACCGGCACTTGAGGCGCTGAAACACCGCCGGATGCCGGAACGCGAGCCGCTAAGCTCGCGTTCCGGCGACTTGCAAAAGTGGCAGGTCTGTGGCTCTTGCAGGTGAGGGTTAAACCGTCACGGCTGCGGTCGGAGGGCCAGACATGATCGATTTCGCCGAATTGCGTCGCGGCATGGTGGACGGCCAGGTCCGCGCCAATGATGTGACCGATCCGCGGATCGTCAGCGCAATGCTGGAGATCCCGCGTGAGCGCTTCGTGCCCTCGGATCTGAAGTCCCTCGCCTATATCGACGACGATCTGGTCATCCGCCCGGCCCGCGCCGGTTCGCCCGCGCGCTATCTGGTGGAGCCGATGGTTCTGGCCAAGCTGCTCCAGCTCGCCGACGTGCAGCCGGACGACCTGGTGCTCGATATCGCCGTCGGCACCGGATATTCGGCGGCGATCCTCGGACGGCTGGCGGGGCAGGTGGTCGCACTCGACGACGATGCCGAGCTGATCGCCGAATCAACCGCGATTCTCGCCGACCTCTCGGTTGCCAACGTCGCCGCCTTCCAGGGTCCGCTGACCGCCGGTTGGGCGCCCGAGGCTCCTTACGACGTGATCTTCATCAACGGATCGGTCGAAGTCGTGCCGGAGGCGCTGTTCGCCCAGCTGAAGGAAGGTGGCCGACTCGTGACCGTGGTGGGTCGTGGCGGCGCCGGCCGCGCGGCCGTGTTCACCAAGGTGAACGGCGCGATGAGTGAGCGCGTCGTATTCAACGCCGCGGTGCCCCTGCTGGCCGGCTTCGAAGCCCCGCCGCGCTTCACTTTTTGATCCACCTGTGGCGCTTCTGCCGCGGTTGTGCGGAAAAGCGCCGAGGTATCGAACCGGTCGGTTCCCTCCGACCGGACAGGCAGTTAAGGTCAGCTTAAGTTCCGCGCGTCAGGCGCCGCACTCTTTGTCGTGCGGCCTCGCGTTGGTCGGGGAGATATTCATGTCGCTTGCGACACATGTTCGCCGACGCATCATTGTGCTGGCCGCCGCCTGCGCCCTTAGTGCGACGGCGTGGTCTGCCAGTGCGTCCGCCCAGACTCTCGAAGCCGCTCTGGCTGCCGCTTATATCAACAACCCGACCTTGAATTCGCAGCGTGCCGGGACGCGGGCCATCGACGAAAACGTGCCGCAGGCCTTGTCCGGCTATCGGCCCAACATCTCGGCCGGCGTGAGCGCCGGCAGCGAATATGCCCGTTCCAAGTCGGCCGGCCTGAGCACCACGGGCACCCTCGTGCCGCGCTCCGCCAACCTCACTGTGACCCAGACGATCTTCAACGGCTTTCTCACCGCCAACACGACCCGCAATGCCGAATCGCAGGTGAAGGGCCAGCGCGAGCTGCTGCGCAACACCGAGCAGAGCGTATTGCTGAACGGCGTGACCGCGTTCATGGATGTGATCCAGGGCATCGCGCTTCTGGAATTGCAGCAGCAGAATCTCGCCGCCCTGAACCAGGAACTGCGCGCGACCCGCGACCGCTTCAACGTGGGCGAAGTGACCCGCACCGACGTGGCGCAGGCCGAGGCGCGCGTTGCCAGCGCGCAATATCAGGTGGCGCAGGCGATTGCGAACCTCTCCTCCTATCGCGCGGTCTATCATCAGGTGATCGGCGTGGAGCCGGGCAAGCTGGTGCCGCCCACCACCGCCGTGGAACGCCGCCTGCCGGCCAAGCTCGACGGGGTGATCGGCGCCGGACTGACGCGGAATCCGGCGATCCTGGCCTCGCAATTCGC
>NCHM01000414.1 GCA_002257205.1 Rhizobiales bacterium 24-66-13
CCCAAGCAGATCAAGACCCGCGACTACATCACCGGCCGCTTCGGCTGACCAAGCAAGGATCTGCCAGATGTCCGACCATACCGTCTCGGCCTTCGACGCCGAGCTGAAGGAGATCGGCCGCAAGGTCGTCGAAATGGGTGGCCAGTCCGAGCGCATGGTGGCCGATGCCGTCAATGCTCTGATCCGCCGCGACACCGCTGCCGCCCAGAGGGTGATCCTGCTCGATGCGAGCGTCGATCTGCTGCAGCGGGAGATCGAGGAAAAGGCCATCATCTGCATCGCCAAGCGCCAGCCGGTGGCGAGCGATCTGCGCGACGTGGTGGCCTCGATCCGCATCGCCTCCGACCTGGAGCGCATCGGCGACCTCGCGAAGAATGTCGGCAAGCGGGTGCTCGCCATCGAGGGGGAATATCATCCCCAGAAGCTGGTGCGCGGCGTCGAGCACATGTCCGACCTGGTACTGGAGCAGCTTAAGGAAGTGCTGGACGCTTATGCCAGCCCCGACCAGGCGAAGGCCGTGGATGTGTGGGTCCGCGACAGCGGCATCGACACCATGTACACCTCGCTGTTCCGCGAACTCCTCACCTATATGATGGAAGATCCGCGCAACATCTCGGTGTGCACGCACCTTTTGTTCTGCGCCAAGAATATCGAGCGCATCGGCGACCACGCGACCAATATCGCGGAAACCATCTATTATATGGTTTCAGGGCAGATGTTGTCCGAAGAGCGCCCGAAGGCGGATGTCTCCAGCGAGACGACCGTCGCTTTCCCGGGGCATAGCCTTCAGGGGTAAAATCCGTGCCTGCGCGTATCTTGATTATCGAGGACGAGGAACCCCTGACCCTTCTGCTCCGCTACAATCTGGAGTCGGAAGGTTATTTCGTCGAAAGCGTCGGGCGAGGCGATGAGGGCGAGACCCGGTTGCGCGAAAGCGTGCCGGACCTCGTCATCCTCGACTGGATGCTGCCGGGCTTGTCGGGCATCGAATTGTGCCGCCGCCTGCGGACCCGACCGGAAACCGAGCGGCTGCCGGTCATCATGCTCACCGCCCGTGGCGATGAAACGGAACGCGTGCGCGGCCTCGCCACCGGGGCCGACGATTATGTGGTGAAGCCCTTTTCCGTGCCCGAGCTTCTGGCGCGGGTGCGGGCGCTGCTGCGGCGGGCGAAGCCGGAGCATGTGGCCACCTTGCTGCGGGCCGGCGACATCGAGCTCGACCGGGAGACCCACCGGGTTCACCGCTCCGGCCGCGAGGTCCATCTTGGGCCGACGGAATTCCGCCTGCTGGAATTCCTGATGCAAAGTCCCGGACGGGTGTTCTCCCGCGAGCAATTGCTCGATGGCGTGTGGGGGCAGGACGTCTATATCGACGAGCGCACGGTGGACGTGCATGTGGGTCGCCTGCGCAAGGCGATCAACCGGGGGCGGCAGTCGGATCCGATCCGCACCGTGCGCGGCGCCGGCTATTCGTTCAACGAGATGTTCGCCCGCGTCCATTGAGCGATGTGGCCGAAGGTGCGGGCGCGTGCCCGCATGTCCTGTCGCATTCACGCCCGCCGCGCGCCGGTCCACGGTCTGCGGCGGGTTTCAAAAGCGAGAGATCGTGACTGCGCGGACAATAGCGGCGCTCCAGGCCAAGACCCATATGCCCGTCAGGGAGGGGTTCCCTCCCCGGCGATAGGGAGCCTCCTCATGGCCCGGCATATCTTCTCGCTCAACCATATCTTGTGGCGCAATGATGTCTTCCCGCGCAACCAGGCCCTCGCGCCCGACCAGCCCTTTGCGGGCCGCAGCGGTCTCGATGGCCGTCAGGCGCGTCCACAGCGGCCCGTTGCGGGTGGTGAGGGCGCATCGCAGTCCGGACGAACCGCGTGCCCTGCCGCGCTGGCCGTTCTCGGCCTCCTCGCGCTGTTGCTCGCGCTGCCGGTGACGCGCGCGCAGGCAAGCGCATTCACACCCGAGGCGCATTGCGCGGATGTTGCATCCCTGGTCTCGCGTGCGGGCGGCGCTATTCTGGAAACGGCCCCGGAAACCTTCCACCGGGTCGTCCGGGACAATAGCTTCTGCGATCCCGACGGGGTGGCGCGGCCGACCTACGCGCCGACGCAGGATAATCCGGCCTGTTTCGTCGGCTACAAATGCAGCGATTATCCCGTGCGCTAAAAGCGTTTTCGAGCGAAGTGGGCACCGGTGCGCGTGAAGAAAACGCGCTCACGCAACAGGCCGGCGTTTTCGAGCGAAGTGGGCACCGGTTCGCGTGAAGAGAATGCGTTAAACAAAAAGCCGGGCGTTTTCGAGCGACAGGAAAGGGGGTCGCTCGAAAACGTTTGGGCCGCGCGGCTCCACGGTCGCGCGGGCGCCGCTCAGATGCGGGCGACGCGCCGGTCGCGGCGGCGATCCTGCGTGGGCTGATAGGCCATCCGCGCATGGGTCGTGCAATAGGGCATGCCGGTGAGGCTGCGGCCGCCGCAGAAATAGAAGTTTTCCGTGCCCGGCTCGCCGATCGGCCAGCGGCAGGTGCCTTCCGTAAGGTTCATGATCGTGCAGCGCTGGCCCATGGCGACGACATTGCCGCCGGTGACCGGACGCGGCGCGGGCGCGGGTGCCACGAAGGCTTCCAGTGCGGGGGCGAGCGCGGTGTTGCCGATGGTTTGTGGCTGCGGCGCGGGCTTGTTGGCGGGCGCTTCAGGCCGGGCCTTGCGCGGCCGCGCCGCGGGGACCGTTGATTTCGCTCGGCCGGAGAGGCCGAGGCGGTGCACTTTTCCGATCACCGCATTGCGGGTGATGCCGCCCAGCTCGCCGGCGATCTGGCTTGCGGAAAGCCCTTCGCCCCAGAGCTTCTTCAAGAGTTCGACGCGCTCGTCGTTCCAGCTCATCGCTCTCCTCCTTCGACTCTTCTCCCGCACCCAGGCGCGCCATTGCACGCGGGTTCGCAGGGCCCAACGTCACTTGGGGAACAGGCCTGCACGAGATGTCGTGGTCGGCCACGAGCAAACTACAATATGCACGCCCGCCCGCACAGAGTCGGAATGCATTCCCGCGCCGTTGTCCCCAAGTCGTTACGATCAGGTTAACGGCTGCGCTCTGTTGACCTCCCGCGCGCGATCATTAGAATCCCTTTTTGTCGGGCCGCCCCGCGAGGGCGGCCTTTGGCGTTTCTGATGTCCGGCGAGACGCTGCGCGTTTCGCCCCACCCCAAGAGGAGGGGTTTCTGTGATCACCCCCGTTCTGCCGACCTATGCGCGCATCGACCTGGTTTTTGAAAGGGGAGAGGGCTGCTGGCTCGTCACGACGGACGGGCGACGCTTTCTCGATTTCACCGCCGGCATCGCGGTCAACATCCTCGGGCACGCCCATCCTTATCTGGTCTCGGCCCTGACCGAACAGGCCGGAAAGCTCTGGCACACCTCGAACCTGTTCCGCATCGTCGGCGGCGAGCGGCTGGCGGAGCGGCTGAAGGCGGTGACCTTCGCGGACACCATGTTCTTCACCAATTCCGGTGCGGAAGCGCTGGAGTGCGCCATCAAGATGGCGCGCCGCTATCAATATGTGATCGGCGCTGAGGCGAAAAATCGCATCATCGCGTTCGAGGGCGCGTTCCACGGGCGCACGCTCGCGACCATCGCCGCCGGCGGCAATGCCAAATATCTCGAAGGCTTCGGCCCGAATATGCCGGGCTTCGACCATGTGCCATTCGGCGATATCGAGGCGGTCAAGGCGGCCATCGGGCCGGAAACCGGGGCGATCCTGGTGGAGCCGATCCAGGGCGAAGGCGGCGTGCGCGTGCCCTCGCCGGATTTCCTGCCGCAATTGCGGGCGCTGTGCGACGCCCATGGCCTGCTGCTGATCCTCGACGAGGTGCAGTGCGGCGTCGGGCGCAGTGGAAGCCTGTTCGCCTACCAGACCTCGGGCATCCTGCCCGACATCATGGCGGTGGCGAAGGGCATCGGCGGCGGCTTCCCCATGGGCGCGTGCCTCGCCAC
>NCHM01000415.1 GCA_002257205.1 Rhizobiales bacterium 24-66-13
GTCGAAAGCTGGCGCTCGATGGGCGTCGCCACCGCCGAGGCCATGGTTTCCGGGCTGGCACCGGGAAGGGTCGCGGTGATGTTGATGGTGGGAAAGTCCACGCGCGGCAACGCCGCAACCGGCAGAAGGCGATAGGCGAACAGGCCGGACACGATCAGCGACAACATCATCAGCGTCGTCAGGACCGGCCGGCGGATGCACAGTTCCGCGAACATGGCTCAGCTCCCGGCCGGCCGCTGCGGCGCTATGGTCTTCACATCCACCCGGCTGCCGGCGCGCAGCGAAAGCTGGCCTTCCGTCACCACGGTCTCGCCATCGGAGAGGCCCTTCGTGATCACCGCCTCGCCGTCCACCGTGCGGGCAACGGACACCGGGCGCACCTGCGCCAAGCCCTTTTCGATCACGAACACAAACGTGCCTTTCTGCCCGTTCTGCACCGCTTCAGCGGGAATGGCGATCACGTCCGGCTCCATGCGCAGGGTCACCGAAACGTCGCCGAGGGTGCCCGGCCACAGGCGCTCATCGTCATTGGCGAACAGCGCCCGCACCATCAGCGTGCCGGTCTGGGGATCAATCGTATTGTCGATCGCCACCACGCGACCGCCGCCTATGCGGTCGTTGCTCCCCTGGAGGCGCAGATCCACGTCCGCCTTGCCCATGGCCGCGCGCACTTCGCCCACATAGCGTTCCGGAACACCGAAGGTGACATAAATCGGCTTGAACTGGCGGACGGTGGCAAGCGTATCGTCCACCCGGATCACCGCGCCGGGGCGCACGCCGGAAATGCCGATCCGGCCCGTCACCGGCGAGGCGATCTCATAATAGGTGCGCTGTACGCGCAGGTTCTGAAGATTGGCCTCGTCCTGCTCGACCGTGGCCCGTTGCATGTCAGCGGTGGTCTTGGCGTCGTCGAGCTGGACCTGGGATACCGCGCTGCGGGCGAGCAGGCCGCTGTAGCGCTCCACATCCCGCAGCGCCTTGTCGAGCTGCACCTTGTCCTTGGCGAGGGTCGCCTCTGCCTGGCGGATCTGCGCGTCGACCTCGCGCGCATCGAGCACCAGCAGGACATCGCCCTTTTTGACTGCGGCACCATCCTCGAACAGCACCTGCTCCACCCGGCTGGTCACGCGGGCGCGGATGGCCACCGTTACCAGGGGTTCCACGGTGCCCAGCGCCTCAAGGCGCAACGGCATGTCCTTCTGGATCGCCGGCGCCACCAGAACCGGAACCCGGCGTTCCTGCTGAGCCTGAGCGCTCGCGGCTCCGCCTGTTTTTCCGATCAGACCATGGGTCCACGCATAGGCCACCGCGCCGATCGCGGCAAAACCGAGAACGACCATAAGTATCCGGCGCCCGTTCGCACTGCGTCCCAAACCCATAAACACCTCAATGCGAATGCCGCACATCGCAGGTTCGAGCGAAATCGGCCCGACCTTCCGTAAGCCGACCTCCATTTGACCCTGATTGGACGTTGAGGAAAGCGACTTTTGGCCCTCTGCGCCCGGCTTGACGCATCCGTGATCGGTCAAAACCACATGACGTTCGCGGGAAAAGATCGCTCACCCATATACCGTCATCGCCTTTTCCAGGCGCTCAAGGGCCGCATCGAGGGTGGCGTCGCGCTTGGCGAAGCAGAAACGCACCACCGAGCGCACCGCGTGCTGTGCATAGAAGGCCGACACCGGAATTGCAGCGACGCCATAGGTGCGCACGAGATCCAGGCAGAATGCCTCATCGTCCAGCCCAGGATCGAGGGCGGCAAGGTCGATGGACAGGAAATAGGTGCCGGCGCTCGGCAGCACCGGAAAGCCGAGCGCGGAGAGGCCGCCGGCCAAACGGTCGCGCGCGCGCTGGAGTTGGGCGCGCATGTCCTCGAAATAGCCGTCGTCCTTGCCGAGGCCATAAGCGACCGCCGCCTGGAGGTTCGGCGGCGTGGTGAAGGTGAGGAATTGGTGGGCCTTGGACAGAACGCGCATCAGCTCCGGCGCGGCGCAGACCATGCCGACCTTCCAGCCGGTCATGCCGAAAATCTTGCCCGCGGACCCGATCTTGACGGTGCGTTCCCGCATGCCCGGCAGCGCCATGAGCGGCAGATGCCGGCGTCCGTCGAACACCACATGCTCCCATACGTCGTCGCAGACCGCGAGCGCGTCGAAGGCGATGCAATGATCGGCCAGGAGCTGAAGCTCCTCCCGGCTGTGCACGACACCCGTGGGATTGTGCGGATTGTTGAACAGCACCAGCTTGGTGCGGGGGCTGAATACGCGTGACAACTGCTCGGCCGTGATCCGCCAGGACGGTGGCTCCAGGCGAACCAGGCGCGGTACGCCGCCGGCCCGCAGCACCAGCGGCAGATAGGCGTCATAGAGCGGCTGAAAGAGCACCACCTCGTCGCCCGGCTCGATGAGCGCGAACAAGGCCCCCGCCAGCGCCTCGGTCGCCCCCGAGGTCACCATGATTTCGCTTTCGGGATCGAGATCGAGCCCCTGCCAATGGCGATAATGCGTGGCCGCTGCCTGGCGTAATTCCGGCAAGCCCATCATGGGCGGATATTGGTTCCAGCCGTTCAACACGGCGTCTGCCGCCGCCTGGCGGACATCGAGCGGACCTGGATCATCGGGAAATCCCTGGCCCAGATTGACCGCCTCGTGGGTGCGGGCAAGGCCCGACATGACCTCGAAGACGGTGGTCGGCAAGTCGGTATAGACCGGATTGAGGCTTCGCCCGGCGCGGAGCGGGGCGGCGGCTGGCTGGGTCATGATGGGACACACGCGATCGTTCTGGGAATGGGCATTCAAACCGGCGCGTGGCAAAGCGGGAATCCGGGCACCCGTCAAGGCGCACGCTCAAATTCCGCCTCATGCCTATGCGCTACGCGGTTTTCACCTCGGGGGCGGAAAGCGGGACCAGTGCGGTTGCGAGTTCCTCGTCGGTCACGGTGGAGAGGGGCTTCAGCAGCTTGGCCGCCCGCGTGCGCTCGCCAGCCCGCATGACGAGGATCACGGTTTCGGCGCCGCCGCAGGCGGGGTCCCCGCAGGCAATCTCGCTCACCGAAACCGAGGCATCCTCATCGAGACTTAGAATGCGTCGGACGCTTTCGGCGAGCGTGCGGCTCGCATCGCGCGCGCCCTGCCCTTCACTGCGTCCCCGCATGAACAATCGCACCATCCGGTACCTCCCTGGCTGCGCCGCGGCCGTTCCGCGCCGCACACGTGGCGCTCAAAATGTGTCCGACTGATTGCGGCCTTTGCGAGCCAGGCGCAGAAATCCCTGGATGAATTGCGTCCCGCGTCCGGCATCGTCGCGCTCGAGACGCAGCGCCGCCAGTGTCACACGGCCATTTTCCACCTGCCGCACCTCGATGGCCGCATGGCCGAACACGATCCGCATGCCGGGCGCGGGGCGATCGTCGGTGCGGTCGGCAAAAGCAGCCGCAACGGTGAAGTCTTGATCCCTCAGGGGAATCGGCAGGCCGTAAAGCTCGCCGATGTCGCCCAGCCGAATCTCGCCGGCGAATGGGAAGGCGGCATCCTGCCCCCAGACCAGTTCCTCCAACATGAACAGCCGATCCAATTGGTGAACCCGCTGTGGCGGCGTCAGCAGATAGACATAGTCGCGCGCCAGGAGGAGACCCGCTTCCTCCGGGCCGAGGACCTTGCCCTCGCGCACCACCAGGACCATGCGCGCCCATTCCGGCAGCAGGTCGGCGCGGATGCCGACGGTTCCCGCCGCGACGGGATAGGCCACGAGCTCGTGTTCGCTCTGACCCGGAAGGTCGATCTCGAAGCGCTGCGGCTCGCGCAGCGGATCGGCCAGCGCCACGTCGAGCCGTCGCGCGGCAAGCGCAAGCGTCCAGCCGTGCAGCAGCAGCGAGGTCACCACCACGATGAAGGCGATGTTGAAATAGGTGTGCGCCCCCGGCAGGCCGGCGAGCATCGGGATGGTGGCCAGGAAGATGGAGACCGCGCCGCGCAACCCCGCCCA
>NCHM01000416.1 GCA_002257205.1 Rhizobiales bacterium 24-66-13
GCGCCCTCTCGTCCGCCTCCTCGGCGAGCGCCGCGACCAGGGCCTCCAGGCTCGCCAGATTATGTACCGGCCGGAACGCATCCACATGGGGCAACATCGCCCGGATGCCGCGCGCCTTGGGTTCGAAACGGTCGTAGCGCAGCAAGGGGTTGAGCCAGATCAGCCGGTGCCCGGACCGGCGCAGGCGATCCATTTCCACATCAAGCATGGCGTCGGCGTCGCGCTCCAGCCCGTCGGTGATCAGCAAGACGATGGGATTTTGCCCCATGACCCGGCGCGACCAGATCTTGTTGAAGGCGCGCAATGAGGCGGCGATGCGCGTGCCGCCGGACCAGTCCCGCGCGGTCTGGCCGGCCTTCTCCAGGGCTTCGTCCGGATCGCGATGGCGCAGCACGCGCGTCACATTGGTGAGCCGCGTGCCGAACAGGAACGTATGCACCCGTCCGCGCCGCTCCGTGAGCGCATGGAGGAAATGCAGCACCGGCCGCGAATAGTCCGCCATCGAGCCTGAAATATCCACCAGCGCCACCACGGGGCGGGGCCGCGCCCGCGGCCCGCGCTTGCGCAGCGCCATGAAGGCGCCGCCGCTCGCCAGCGAAGCGCGCAGGGAGGCTCGAAGATCGAACGTCCTGCCCTTCTTGTCCGCCTTCAGGCGACGGGTCGCAATCTCATTGTCCGGGAGGCGCAGGCGAGCGATGCGGCGACGCGCCTGCGCCAGCTCCTCGGCGCTCATCTGGGCGAAATCCTTGGTGCGCAGCACATCCGCGCTGGAGGCGCTGAAATGGGCCTCAACCTCGATCTCGCTCTTCTTGGTGCGGTGCTCGCGACCGACGCCGGCGAACAGCGCGTCCTCTACGCGCTTGCGCACTTTCGCCTTGTCCTTCGCCTCAGCCCCCGGTGCGGGCGGCGAGAGCATGGCGATCAGCCGCTCGGCCTGGGCGCGCCGCCGCCAGAACAGCTGGAACGCCTGGTCGAACACCTCCTGATGTTCGTGGCGGCTGACGAACACCGACCGCAGCACATTGTAGAAATCCTCCCGCGCGCCGATGCCCGCGGCGTCCACCGCCTGGACTGCATCGAGCACCGTGCCTGGGCCCACCGGAAGGCCGGCGGCGCGGAGCGCGCGGCCGAAATAGGCGATATTGTGGGAAAGCCGGCCCTCGCTCCCGGCAGCCGGCACGGCTTCGCTCATTCGCGCGGCCGCAAGGCCTCGCGCGTTTCCGCGATCAGCCGTTCGATCCGCCCTGCATCCGTGCCGGCGATATCGTCCTGATATTTCAGGAGCACGCCGAGCGTATCTCCCACCACGGCGGGATCGAGCGCCGCGGCATCGAGTTCCACCAAAGCGGAAGCCCAATCGAGGGTTTCCGCGACACCGGGCACCTTGAACACATCTTCCTTCCGCAGCGCCTGGACGAACCCCACCACCTCGCGCGACAGGCGCTCCTGCAAGCCCGGCAGGCGCGCCCGCAGGATCGCCAGTTCGCGCTCCGCGCTCGGGTAATCGACCCAATGATAGAGGCAGCGCCGCTTCAAGGCGTCGTGGATCTCGCGGGTGCGGTTGGAGGTGAGAATGATCAGCGGCGGATGGGCCGCCTTGATGGTTCCAAGCTCCGGTATGGTCACCTGAAAATCGGAGAGCACTTCGAGCAGGAAGGCTTCGAACGCCTCGTCGGTGCGGTCCAGCTCGTCCACCAGGAGCACCGGCGGGCCGGCGGCATCGGGCATCAGCGCATCCAGCAGCGGCCGGCGCAGCAGATAGCGTTCGGAGAATACGTCGGAGGCAATCACCCCCTTGTCGCTTTCCCCGGCGGCTTCCGCGAGACGAATGGCGATCATCTGCGCGGCATAGTTCCATTCATAGACGGCGGCGGAAAGATCGAGCCCCTCGTAGCATTGCAGACGGATCAGCCGCCGCCCCAGCGCCTTCGCGAGCGTGCGCGCCACCTCGGTCTTGCCGACGCCGGCCTCACCCTCCAGCAGCAACGGCCGGCCCATACGCAGCGCGAGGAACAAGACCGTCGCGAGGGCACGGTCGGGCACATAGCCGGCGCCGGAGAGAAGGGTTTCCGTCGCCTCAATGGAGGAGGGAAGCGCAGCAGTGGTCATGGGGCCAGCCTAGGTGTCAGCATTCACTCTTGCCCCGATGCTGTGGCTGGCCTGGCCAATTTTCGCAAGCGCACACCAGCCGATCGACAGCGCCCGAACGGAGTCGAACCGGCCAGAATGTGGGGCGACCCGGCGGAGAAACGCCGGAATCACCGGCACCTCAGCCGGCGATCGCCGCCACCGCGCGCTTGGCCATCACCTTGACGAGCTGCGCGCGATACTCCGCGCTGCCGTGCAGATCCGCCATGACGTCGGAGGGATCGAGCGTCAGCGCATCCAGCGCGGCCGGGGAGAAATCGGCCGACAGGGCCGCTTCCGCATCGCTCCAGCGGAACACGCCGCCCTGCCCGGCGCCGGTCACCGCCACGCGCACGTCGCCGTCGCGCGCGGCCACGAACACGCCGGCCATGGCATAGCGCGAGGCGGGGTTGCGGAACTTGCGATAGGCGGCGCGCGCCCCGACGGGGAATTCCACCGCCAGAATCACTTCATCCTCGGCCAAGGCGGTTTCAAACAGGCCGATGAAGAAATCCTCGGCGGCGATGCGGCGGGCGCTGGTGACGATGGTGGCGCCGAGCGCGAGGCAGGCGGCGGGATAATCGGCGGTCGGATCATTATTGGCGATGGACCCGCCGATGGTGCCGCGGTTGCGCACCGCCGGATCGCCGATCAGGCCCGCAAGATCGGCCAATGCGGGAATAGCCTCCGTCACCATGGGCGAGGCCGCGACATCGGCATGGCGCGCCATGGCGCCGATGGTGAGAAGATCCTGGCTGTGCTCGATGCGACTCAGCTCGGGAATGGCCGCGAGATCCACCAAGGCGGAGGGCTGGGCGAGCCGCTGCTTGAGGGTCGGCAGCAGGGTCTGGCCGCCTGCGAGCAGCTTCACGTCTTCTCCTGCGCGCAGGGCGGCGAGGGCTTCGTCGAGACCGGCAGGGCGCTGATAATCGAAGGCATACATGGTGCGTCTCCCTCACTCGGCCGCGCGGCGGGCGATCTGGTCCTGCGCGATCTTCCACAGCGTCGCGGGCGTCGCCGGCATGGGTATATCCTCCGTGCCGAGGGCATCCGTCAAAGCATTGATGACCGCCGGCGGCGCGGCAATGGCACCGGCCTCCCCGCAGCCCTTAATACCAAGCGGATTGGAGGGGCAGCGGGTCTCGGTCATGCCGACCACAAACGAGGGCAGGTCGCCGGCGCGCGGCATGGTGTAATCCATATAGGAGCCGGTCACGAGCTGGCCGTCGGCATCATAGCGCACGCCTTCCAGCAATGCCTGGCCGACGCCCTGGGCGATGCCGCCATGCACCTGCCCTTCCACGATCATCGGATTGATGATGGCGCCGAAATCGTCCACCGCGACCCATTTGACGATTTCCGTGGTCCCGGTCTCGGGATCCACCTCAAGCTCGCAGATGTGGCAGCCGGCGGGGAAGGTGAAATTGACAGGGTCGTAGAACGCCCCTTCCTTTAGGCCCGGCTCGATCTCGGACGTGGGGAATTTGTGCGCGACATAGGCGTTCAGCGCCACGGCGGCGAAGGCGAGCGAACGGTCGGTGCCGCTGACGGTGAAATGGCCGTCCTTGAACTCGATATCCCCTTCCGAGGCTTCGAGGATATGGGCGGCGATCTTCTTCGCCTTCGCCTCCACCTTGTCCAGTGCCTTGGAGATGGCGGACATGCCGACCGCGCCGGATCGCGACCCATAGGTGCCCATGCCGAACTGCACCTTGTCGGTGTCGCCATGGACGATGGTCACCTGGTCGATGGGAATGCCAAGGCGGGCGGAAACCAGCTGGGCGAACGTGGTCTCATGGCCCTGGCCGTGGCTGTGGGAGCCGGTGAGCACCTCCACATTGCC
>NCHM01000417.1 GCA_002257205.1 Rhizobiales bacterium 24-66-13
TCCGCGCCCACTTCCAGCAGCGCGGTATTTTCCGCCAGCGGCACGCCGCCGACCGTGAAATTCGCACCCGGCAGGGCACGCAGGGCGAGCTGCGCGGTGGGGTCGAGATCCCCGAAGGCATATTGCCAGGCCGCCGACGCGTGGGGCGCCAGCACCATGCCGTTGGAGAGCGCGATCGACGTCGCGGCTCGCAGGCCGAGCGAGGAATAACCCACCCCAGCCGAAGCCGACGCACCGGACAGACCCGCCACCGCGCCGCTCTCGGCAAAACTATCGGTGTTGAGCTGCACCCAGGCAAGGCCCGCGAACGGCTCGAACGCGACCTGCTGGACCGCGAAGCCGTAGCCGACCTCGCCGAACACCTGCGCGGTGCCGCCGTCATATTGCGCATTGGCTTGCTGGGCGAGGCCCGGCACGAAGACGGTGCGCGTCGCATCGATCTGGTTGAAGGCATAGCTCGCGCCGAGGCGCAGGTTTAAGGGGCCGGCGCTGGTGCCGGCATAGAGTGCCAGCAGCATGCTGTTGACCTCGGTGGAACTGGCCACCGCGTCCACATTGGCGTTCGACTGGGAATAGCCGAGCGCCGCGCCGATGCGCCAGTCGCCGGCGCGGATGTCGGCGCCGGAAATGATGCCGCCGATGCTCTCGCTCACGCTGGAGGCATTGCCGTTGCCGTCGAGATTGGTCCAGCCGCCGAAGCCCTGCGCCCAGATGGTGGTGCTGCCGGTGGTGGGATCCGGAGCGACGGCCGGCGCCTTGGTGGCATAGGCCAGTGCGCCAAGCGCGGTGGTGGGCGCCGGCTGCGCGGCGGCTTCCGGACCGGCAAAGGACATGGCCGCCGGCCCGCCATAAGCGAGCGCACCCATCGCCCCGGCCTGGCCGGCATAAGCGCCCTGTCGCAGGCGATCCATCACCGCCTGCCGGCCGTAGATGCCGTCGCCGATCAGGACCGATTGCTCGCTGGCATAGGCTTCGCCCGAGAGCCCCTTCAGAACCGCCGGAAGCTGGCTTGCGCTCAGGCTGTAGAGGCCGTTGAGCGCCGCAGCGCCGGGGGTCGCAGCGTTCGGCAGGATACCGCTGTTGAAGCCGAGATCCACCGCGCCGCCGACGGCGGACTGGTTGGCCGTGAGGCCGGCCTGCCGGGCCATCTGCGAGGTCAGGTTCAGCGCCACGGTGGTGCCGGAATAGGCGAGCGCCGCGCTCACATAGGTGGGCAGGCCGGGCGTGGTCAGCGTCTCGAACCCGCCCGTCGTGCCGCCCGTTGCGGCGAGCAGGGTGTAGCTATTGGACAGCGTCGAGGTGAGGAAGGGTACCTCCAGCGTGCCGGCGAGCCGCGCAACGCCGGTTATGCCGAAGAAGTCGTTGCTGCCGGGCGTGACCCGCAAGGAGAGCGTGCCGGCCGAGGTTTGGACGAAGGTGCCGCCGAACAGATGGGTGATCGACGGCCCGTTGCCGCTGACACCGAGCCAGCCGCTGTTCTCGAACCTCTTGTCCAGCCCCGCCGTCGCGGCGATGCGGCCGTCGATGATGCCCATATTGACGATGACGGTACCACTGGCGTCGAGGCCGCTCCGCACGGCGTCGGACTCGATGGTGGTCTGCAAGGTGCCGTAGTTCAGGAAGGTGCCGTAGAGGCCGTGCAGGTCCACCGCCGCGCCCGCGATGCCGCTGGACGTGACGGTGCCGGTGTTGGTGAGCACGCCATAGGTCTCGCCGCGCATGCCGACGCCGCCATTGCCGCTGACCTTGACAGTGCCGCTGTTGACGATGTCGTCGCCGATGCTGCCGGACAACGCGGCGGAATTGTCGGCGCTTGAGGTCAGCGTACCGGTGTTGCGGATGGGATTGTAGATGCCCGCGATGGTGGCGACATAGCCGTTGGGCGTGGTGGAGCCGGGGGTGAGATAAATGCCCACAACCGTATCGCCATAGGCCGAGTTCGAGGACACGAGCGACGCGCCCGGGATATTGATTTCATACCAGGTGGGGATGCCCAGCGCGTCCACATGCAGCACGCCGGCATGCACTTCGCCGTCCACCGTCACCCAGTCGGCCACCATATTATATTCGCCGGAACGCCCGGCGCCGGTGATGCCCTCCAGATGCGTGACGACGGCGCCGGGATGGTCGTAGGTCGCCCAGGTGCCGGTGGTCTGGTTGTAGAGATAGCCGTGCTCGGCGCCGATGCCGCCGCCCGGCACATCGAAATAGCCGCCGGCGATCATGTTGCCATAGACGCCATAGGCGGTGGTGCTGGCCGCGCCGGGCTTGTTGTTGGTCACATAGGTGCCGGTCGAGATCGTGTAGATCATCGAATTGCCGGTCGCGAGGCGGGTGTCGTAATTGCCCACCACCTGGTCGCCGAACGTGCTGTGGGCGATGGTGTAGAGGGTCGGGTTGCCGGGCGCGCTGGGATACGCCAGCTGGGTGATCTGCTGGTTCGGCGCTGCCGCCCCATCATAGAGATAGCTGAGATCGTAGGGCGAAGACGCCGCGGTGATATAGCTGCCCACGGTGCGCAGCACGCCGCCCTGGTTGCCGAAGCTCGGCCCATACGGCGACGAGCCGATGGCGCCGGGATAATTCACCCCATTGGCTGTGGCGACCGGCATGGCCGACCACTGACCGGATGTCATATTGTACAGCAGCCCTCCGGTGGCGGTGGTGCCGGGCACCACGTAATTGCCGACAATCGTATTGCCGCGAATGCCGGTCAGGAAGGTGCCGGTCGCGCCGTAATTCAGCGTCGTATAGGGGGTGGGTGCCGGCGCCGGCGGCTGGGCATTGGCTTGCGCGCCAAAGGCGCA
This sequence comes from Rhizobiales bacterium 24-66-13, assembly GCA_002257205.1. Taxonomy (GTDB): domain Bacteria; phylum Pseudomonadota; class Alphaproteobacteria; order Rhizobiales; family Xanthobacteraceae; genus NCEH01. The sequence goes on from NCHM01000417.1 coordinate 2,808, forward strand.
CGCGGCAAGGCCGGCCATGGAAAAATACGCACAGGACGACAGCAAGCGTCCGCGAATGGCAGCCTTATTCATGACGAGCAATTCCCAACCCAAAACCACAACGCTAAAATCATTAACAGAGCCGCAGATGAAATCCAGTGATATGGCTTTAATTCGCGACACACCACGTCAGCGACTGTAAAACCGAGGAGCGCGTGCTCTTTTGAACACAGTCGATCCAGAGTTTCCCTGCATAAAGCCATTTTGTTGCATTGCATCCTGATTTCAGGAATCGTGCGCTGCACGGAAAAAGAGGAACCGATTACCCCCGGCCTTTCGACTCAGAACGTCTTATTGAGCGAGATCGTCAGCGCGTGCGTTGTCGTGCCACCGGAAAAGTATCCGCTCAGAATTCCGATATCGTCATAGCCGTCGGTCGAGCTGGAAAACGGCCCGCCGTAGGTATTCGTCTTCGTCTGCGTTACAGCATAGGTATAGCTGAGATCCAGGAACCAGGTCGGCGCGAAGAAATAAGTGGCGCCAATGACCGCTGCGCCGCCGAGTACCCATTGCGAGGACGAGAAGTTCGCCGGCGTGCCCGTGATATTGAAGTGGCTGCCGTTGATGGCGGCAAATCCGATGGTGCCGTTCATGTCGTGCTTGACCTGGGACAGTGTCGGCCCCGCGCCAAGATACACGAAGCTCTTCTCAAACGATCGCCCGACGAAGGGGATCAATGCCAGTTGGTTGGTGACGTTGGTGGTATAGGACTGCACCACCACATTGCCACTGAAACTGTCCGGGCTGCTGCCGGTGAACGAACCAGCCTGCGGCACCGCCAGTGTCTTGTTCTCGGCGCTGGCGCCAAGGTAATTGTACGAAACCTTTGCGCCCCAGAGCCAATCGCTCCCTTGAAGATGTTGAAAATAGCCCGCTTGCCCGGTCCCGGCGAACGTGGAGGCATTGCCGAAATCGGGGATCACGGCCCCGCCGGCGGAGCCAGCCCCCACCTGCACGCCGCCCTGATAAATCCTGGAGACGCCCTGCGAATAGAGCAATTGATCGGTGAACTGCGTGGAATTGAAGCTCGCGCCCGCGCCGACGAAGAAGCCGCTGTTCGGCACGCTGGTGGACTGCGCGTTCGCGCCGCCGCTTGGCCCGATCGCTGCCAGCG
>NCHM01000418.1 GCA_002257205.1 Rhizobiales bacterium 24-66-13
GCGGCTGCGAACGGATCGCGATTGGTGTCCTCGGCCAGGCTCACTTTGTCCACGCTTGGCTTTTCCTCCCGAGAGCCCGCTCGTATGACTCATGACCGCCGGTTCACGCCGCCCGCCGTTCGCCGCATCACCGTTTGCCGCTTCGCTGGGCAGCTTTGGCCCATACGGACTTAGCCGATGCGGGCTTGGCCGATGCGGGCTTGGTCGATGCCGTTTCTTGCACGCACGGTGCAAACCGGCGCTCCGCCGGCCCCGCACGCGAAACCGGCGATGTGCCCGCATGAGGCGGACCCATCGCCAGCGTCCCTAGAGCGCGATCCGCCCATGTGGAACCACTTGGTGGTTCCACATGGGCGGTGAATCGCCCTCTAACTTATCGAATATGGGCAGATCCGGCTCTAGCTTGACGAACTTTTCCCGCGAGGAAAGAACTTATCTGCGAATTGGAACGATTTCTTTTTCCGCCGGCAGGCGTTTGCCGCCGGCGGGGATGTTCAGATTCCGCCGGGCCGCCGCAGATCGAGGGTGGTGGGGAATTCGTCGGGCGCGGATTCCGCCGGCACATGGGGCACGCCGGGCGTATGGCCATGGTTCACGAACCGGGCGAGACGGCGCGATTCCGCCTCGTAGGAATTCACCGGATAGGTGTCGTAGCTGCGGCCGCCTGGATGGGAGACGTGATAGACGAACCCGCCGCGCGAACGCCCGCTCCAGGTGTCGATGAGATCGAACACCAAGGGCGTGTGCACCGGAATGGTCGGATGCAAAGCGGAATAAGGATCCCACGCCTTGTAGCGCACCCCGGCCACGAACGTGCCGCTGCGCGCCGTTGGCGCGAGCGGAACCCGCCGGCCGTTGCAGGTCATCACATGGCGGGCCGGGTTGAACCCGTCCACCTGCACCTGCACGCGCTCCACGGAACTGTCCACATAGCGCACGGTGCCGCCGGCGGCGGCTTCCTCGCCGAGCACATGCCAGGGCTCCAATGCCTGGCGCAGCTCGATATCCACGCCCGCCCGCTGCACCTTGCCGAAGCTCGGGAAGCGGAATTCGAACTGGGCCTGGAACCACAGCGGGTCGAAATCATAACCGGCATCACGCAGGTCGCCGAGCACGTCCTGGAAATCGGACCAGGCGTAATAAGGCAGCATGAAGCGGTCGTTCAGGGCCGTGCCCCAGCGCACCAGCGAGCCGGACAGCGGCTTGCGCCAGAGGGCGGAGATGAGCGCCCGCAGCAGCAATTGCTGGGCAAGGCTCATGCGCCAGTCGGGCGGCATCTCGAAGCAGCGGAATTCCACCAAGCCCAGGCGGCCCGTGGGCCCGTCCGGCGAATAGAGCTTGTCGATGGAAATCTCGGTGCGGTGGGTGTTGCCCGTCACATCGATCAGGATGTTGCGCAGCATGCGGTCCACCAGCCAGGGCGGCGGCGGCAGGTCGGTGCTCGGCGCGGGGAATTTGGAGAAGGCGATCTCCAGCTCGTACAGGCTGTCGTGCCGCGCCTCGTCGATGCGCGGATGCTGCGAGGTGGGGCCGATGAACACGCCCGAGAACATGTAGGACAGCGAGGGATGGCGCTGCCAATAGAGCAGCAGGCTCTTCAGCAGGTCCGGCCGGCGCAGGAACGGGCTGTCCGCCGGGGTGATGCCGCCCACCACCACGTGATTGCCGCCGCCGGTGCCGGTGTGGCGCCCGTCGGTCATGAATTTCTCGGTGCCGAGGCGGGCGAGGCGCGCCTCTTCATAGACGATGCGGGTGGTCTCCACGCATCCCTTCCAATCGGAGGCGGGATGGATGTTCACCTCCAGCACGCCGGGATCGGGCGAGAGGCCGATCACCTGCAGGCGCGGGTCGAACGGCGGCGGATAACCCTCCAGATGCACCGGCATCTTCAGCTCGGCGGCAACCGATTCCACGGCCGAGACGAAGGCGAGATAATCTTCCAGCGTGGTCAGCGGCGGCAGGAACACGCACAGCCGCCCGTCCCGCGCTTCCACCGACACGGCGGTGCGCACCGCCTGGTCGGCCGGCTCCGGCGCGCGCGCCAGATAATCGGACAGGATCTGCCGCGCCCGCTCGGCGGAGGGCACATGGCCGGTGGCCGCGTCGCGCTCATAGCCCTGCGCCATCTCGTCGGGATCGGGCAGCGGGCCGCGCGGCTCCATCGGGTCGGCGGGAACGGTGTGGGGATAGAGGATGGGCGAGAGATACGGCAGGGAATCCAGCGGCAGGCGGAAGCCGATGGCGCTGTCGCCCGGCACCAGGAACAGATGGCCGCGGCGGAATTTCCACACCTCGCTCAGCCAGCCCTGGCCGCCGCGCGCGTTCAGCCGCTGCACCGGAATGACGAAGCCGCGCGCATTGCCCAGCCCCTCGGCGAGCGCTTTCGCCAGGGTGATGCGGGATTCCGGGTCCGCCAGCCGCTTGTCGCCGGGCTCGAGATTCTCCGGCAGATTGGCTTCCTTGAGCAGGAAGTGGGCATTGTCCTCAAAGGCCGGCTGCACATATTTGCGGCCGAGGCCGAGGCGCTCGGCAAGGGCAATGGCGAATCGCTCGGCGTCGGCGGTGGTGACGCCGTGATCATGCGCCTCGTCGGCGATCAGCTTTTCGTCCTGCCAGATCGGCTTGCCGTCCTTGCGCCAGAACAGGCCGAAGGACCAGCGCGGCAGCGGCTCGCCGGGATACCATTTGCCCTGGCCGTAATGCAGCAGGCCGCCGGGGGCGAAGCGCTTGCGCAGGCGGCGGGCGAGATCGTCCGCCCGCACCCGCTTCTGCGGGCCGAGGGCGGCGGTGTTCCATTCGGCACCCTCATAATCGTCGATCGAGACGAAGGTGGGCTCGCCGCCCATGGTCAGGCGCACGTCATTGGTCATCAGGTCGGCATCGACCTTCTCGCCGAGCGTGTTGAGCGCGGCCCAGCTCTCGTCGGAGAACGGCAGCGTCACGCGCGGCGCCTCGGCGACGCGGGCCACCGACATTTCGAAATCGAATTCCACTTCCGCCGGCTCGACGCCGCCGGTGATCGGCGCGGCGGAGCGATAATGCGGGGTGGCGGCGAGTGGGATATGCCCCTCCCCGCACAGCAGGCCGGAGGTGGCGTCAAGGCCGATCCAGCCGGCGCCGGGCAGATAGACTTCCGCCCAGGCGTGCAGGTCGGTAAAGTCCACATCGGTGCCGGAGGGGCCGTCGAGCGCCGGCACGTCGGGCTTGAGCTGGATCAGATAGCCGGAGACGAAGCGGGCGGCGAGGCCGAGGCGGCGCAGCACCTGCACCAGCAGCCAGCCGGAATCGCGGCAGGAGCCGAGCTTGCTCTTCAGCGTCTCGTCCGGCGTCTGCACGCCTGGCTCCATGCGGATCACATAGCCGACTTCGGCCTGGACGCGCTGATTAAGCGCGACCAGGAAGTCCACCATGCGCGTCTTGGTGCGCGGCACGGCGGCGACGAAGGCGTCCAGCGCCGGCCCGCCATCCTCGAGCGCGAGATAGGGGGTCAGCTCGGCCTTCAGGTCGGCGGTATAGGTGAAGGGGAAATGGTCGGCATATTCCTCGATGAAGAAGTCGAACGGATTGATTACCGACATGCGCGCGAGCAGGTCCACTTCGACCTTGAACTCGGTGGTCTTCTCGGGAAACACGAGCCGCGCCAGCCAGTTGCCGAACGGGTCCTGCTGCCAGTTGATGAAGTGCTCGGCCGGCGTGATCTTCAGCGAATAAGCGGGAATATCGGTGCGGCTGTGCGGCGCCGGGCGCAGGCGCACGGTCTGCGGGCCGAGCATGATCGGCCGGTCATAGGAATAGCTGGTGACGTGGTGGAGGCTCGCGAGGATCGTCATTCAGGTCACCAGCTCCGGTTGGCACGGCATGGCTTGAGGTTAGACAAGCGCATCGGCCCAAGAAAGCGTGAGTTTGTGGCGCGTATTGCCTCAGGAGCACCGTGTAGAAGGACGGCACGAACAGCACCGCGAGGCAGGTGGAGGCGAGCATGCCGCTCACCACCGCGATGCCGATGGACTTGCGCGAGTTCGCGCCGGCGCCGGTTGCGAAAACCAGCGGCAGCACGCCGAGGATGAAGGCGAACGATGTCATGAGGATCGGCCTGAACCGCAGGCGCGAGGCTTCCACCGCCGCTTCCATGATGTCCATGCCCTCCGCCCGTTTCTCGCGGGCATATTCCACGATCAGGATGGCGTTCTTGGAGGCGAGCGCGATCAGCAGGACGAGACCGATCTGGGTATAGAGATTGTTCGCAATCCCCAGCCCCACCAGCGCGCCGACGGTGCCGAGCAACGCCAGCGGCACCGCCAGGATGACCGAAAGCGGCTGGATCCAGCTTTCATACTGGCCGGCGAGCACCATGTAGACCAGCAGGATGGCGAGCGCGAAGACGTAGTACATCTGCGAGCCGACCTGCTTCTCCTGATAGGACATGGCGGTCCATTCGAAGCCCATGCCCGGCGGCAAGGTGGCGCTGGCAATCTGCTCCATCACGCTCAGCGCCTGGCCGGAGGAGAAGCCGGGCGCATTGGTGCCGACGATGGTGGCGGTCGGATACAGATTATACAGCGAGATCAGCGGCGCGCCGGGCATCACCCGGATGTCGATCAAGGTTCCCAGCGGCACCATGGTGCCATTGCTCGCCTTCACCTTCAGATTGTTGAGATCCTCCGGCGAGATGCGGGACTTGGCCTCGGCCTGGGCATAGACCTGGAACACATTGCCGAACTTGTTGATCTGCGTGACATAGGCGGAACCCACATAGGTAGATACCGCGGTGAACACCTGGTTCACCGTGATGCCCAGCGTCTCCGCCTTGATGCGGTTGACGTCCACCTGCAATTGCGGCGCGCCCACCCGGAACGAGGTGGACAGATGCGACAGGGAGGATTGCGCCTCGCCCTTGTCGATGATCGCATTGGCCACGCGGTCCAGCAGCACATAGTCGAAATTGCCGTCGCGGATCTGCGGCTGCATGGTGAAGCCGGCGGCATTGCCGATGCCCTGGATCGCCGGGGGCACCAGCACCGCAATGCTGGCTTCCTGGATCTGGCCCAGTTCCTTGTTCAAGTGCGTGTAGATGGACAGGAGATCCTGGCCCTGGTGCTCTTCGCGCACGCTCCAGTCGTCAAAGGTCACATAGAGCACGCCGGCGCTGCTGAGGGTCGCGTTATTGTCCAGCGCCGAGATGCCGGTGATGCCGAGCACCACCTTCACGCCCGGGGTCTTCTGGGCGATGTCCGAGGCGCGTTCGACGATCGCCTGGGTGCGTTCGGTGGAGGCGCCATCCGGCAATTGCACCGCCAGCACCACATAGCCCTGGTCCTCGATGGGCAGGAACGAGGTGGGCACGCGGGTGAGGCCG
>NCHM01000419.1 GCA_002257205.1 Rhizobiales bacterium 24-66-13
GCTCGAAGGCCGGCTGGTGATCTATCGCAAGGGAAAGCCCGTGGACCCGCAGGAGTTCCGCGGCGTCTACCGGCTCGGCCTGCCGCGCGAGGATTGAGCCGTTTCGCGAGCCGCGCACGGTCGCCGAAATTGCCGGGCGAACATTCGGCCGAAAAGCCGGTTTGGTGTGCCGCCAAGGCGCGGCGAAGCCTCACGAAACCATTGTTCGTCCGCGCTAAGCCGTTGTTTCACGTGAAACATTTTGCCCGTATGGGGCCAGGGCGCCGCCAGAGCGGTACATCCTAGGGCGCGGGAAACAGCACCTTGGTCTTGCCGGCGAGGTAATAAGCGGCAAGGCCCACCCATTCGCGGGTCGCGATGTCCATCAGATCCTGCCCCTGCGCCACCCGCGTGAACGGGGTATCGAGTACATCCGCGCGGACAGTGCGATAGTCCACGGGATAAGCGATCACCGGAAAATCCACCGCGCGAAAGCAAGCAATGGCGCGGGGCATGTGGAAGGCGGAGGTCACCAGCAGCCATCTTTGGCCCGGCTGCGGGTCGACCAACGCCTTGCTGAAAGCGGCATTTTCGATGGTGTTGCGCGAGCGCTGCTCGAACACCACCCGTGAAAGATCGACGCCCACATCCTGCAAGGCCTTGCGTTCAGCCTCCGCTTCCGGCGCCACCCTCTCGCCCGCGGCCGTTGAGCCCGCCGCCACCACCAGCCGGGCATCGGGATATTGCCGCGCCAGGGCCGCGAACACGATGATCCGCTCCGCCGCATCATTCACCGCCGTGACGCCCCGCGCCAGCGCCACGTCCGGCACCTCCGCGCCACCCAGCATAATGATGCCGTCGATGGGCTTTCCGTCGGAAACATAAGGCGGAAAACGCTCTTCCAGCGGCGAGACCAGATAATTGGCCAGCGGCGAGAAGCCGGTCAGGAACATGCCGAGCACCGCGAAGGCGAGAATCAGGGACGGCGTCCGGCGCAGGCCCGTCAGCAGCAGGATCACGCCGAAAACAGCCAGCAGCACCAAGATGTTGGACGGAGCTGCCAGGATTCCGAGAATCTTCGAGAGCGTGTAAAAATCGTCCATGTGCGCTCCTCTTCAACCAAGCAATAGCCTAGTCTTATTGCAGCGCGAAGATGTAGAAGCGCGCGAGCCGCCCGCTGGCGCCCGCGCGTTTCCGATTTTGGCGTGGATGGCCCCGCGAAAGCGCCATCAGGCGGTCTTGTCGAACAATTCCCGGCCGATCAGCATCCGGCGGATCTCGCTCGTCCCTGCACCGATCTCATAGAGCTTGGCGTCCCGCAGCAGGCGGCCGGTGGGATAATCATTGATATAGCCGTTGCCGCCGAGCGTCTGGATCGCCTCAAGCGCCATCCAGGTGGCCTTCTCGGCTGCGAACAGGATCGCCCCGGCCGCATCCTCGCGCGTGGTGGCGCCGCGATCGCAAGCCTTTGCAACGGCATAGACATAAGCGCGCACGGCATTCATCGTCACGTACATGTCGGCCAGCTTGCCCTGCATCAGCTGGAACGTGCCGATGGGCTGGCCGAACTGCTTGCGCTCGTGGACATAGGGCATCACCACATCCATGCAGGCCTGCATGATGCCGACCGGCCCCGCCGCCAGCACCGCGCGTTCATAATCCAGGCCGGACATCAGCACGTTGACGCCGCGCCCCACCTCTCCCAGCACATTCTCCTCGGGCACTTCGCAGTCCTCGAACACCAGCTCGCAGGTGTCGGACCCGCGCATGCCGAGCTTGTCCAGCTTCTGCGCAGTGGAGAAGCCCTTGAACCCCTTCTCGATCAGGAAGGCGGTCATGCCGCGCGCGCCGGCGGCCGGGTCGGTCTTGGCATAGACCACCAGCGTCTCGGCGATGGGACCGTTGGTGATCCACATCTTATTGCCGTTGAGGATGTAGCGGTCGCCCTTTTTCTCCGCCCGAGTGCGCATGGACACCACGTCGGAACCGGCGCCCGGCTCCGACATGGCCAGCGCGCCCACATGCTCGCCCGAGATGAGCTTGGGCAGATACCGCCGCTTCTGCGCCTCGCTGCCGTTGCGGCGGATCTGATTTATGCAGAGGTTCGAATGCGCGCCATAGGAGAGCCCCACCGAAGCCGAGGCGCGGCTGATCTCCTCCACGGCGATCACATGCTCCAGATAGCCGAGCCCGGAGCCGCCATATTCCTCTTCCACGGTAATGCCGTGCAGGCCGAGGGCACCGAGCTGAGGCCACAGGTCGCGGGGAAACTGGTTCGTGCGGTCGATCTCCTCGGCGCGCGGGGCGATCTTGTCCTGGGAGAAGGCGCGCACGGTGTCGCGCAGCATGTCGGCGGTCTCGCCGAGATCGAAATCGAAACCGCGATGGGCGTTGGGCAACATGATCTTCCTCCCGGCCGCGTCGAAGCCCATTCTGCGCGGCCCGGCCGCCGTGGTCTTCTTGAGGAACGCGCGCTGAACCAATGGCAATGGTGTCCCCGCTCCCCGCCGGCACACAGCGACGCCCGGAAGCGGATGGGGCAGAATAAAACGGATGGCCGTTTATTCAACAGGAATATGAGCGGCGCTCAGGCATCCACATTGCGGCGCATGCCCGGCGGCCGGGGGCGCCCGCCCGGCGCATTCTGATCCGCGAGCATGGCCTGGGCCGCGTCGATGGAGACCGGGCCGGAAAACAGGAAGCCCTGTGCCTGCTGGGCCCCGAACGCCCTCAGGAAGCGCAATTGCTCGCGCGTCTCGACCCCCTCGGCGGTCAATACGATGCCCAGCGAACGGCCGAGCCGCACCACATATTCCACGATCGCGGCGGCATCGCGCTCGGTGCCGAGATTGGAGATGAACGAGCGGTCGATCTTGATCTTGGTCACCGGGAAACGACGGATATGCACCAGTGAGGCATGCCCGGTGCCGAAATCGTCGAGCGCGATGCGCACCCCGCTCTCGCGCAGGCGCAGGAGCGCGGCGTTCACTTCCACATCGGCCTGAATGATGGCGCTCTCGGTAATTTCGATCTCCAGCCGCGAAGGTTCGAAGCCAGTCTCGGCGAGGCTCTCCAGGATGAGGTCGGCGATATTGGGCTGGCGCAGGCTGATGGGCGACATATTGACCGAGACGGTCACATCGTCGAGCCGCCGCCCCAGCTCGCAGGCCCGCCGCATCACCCAATTGTCGAGTCGGCAGATCAGGCGGCTGCGCTCGGCGATCGGGACGAAGGTCTCCGGGGGAAGGCGCCCACGCTCGGGATGATCCCAGCGCACCAGCGCCTCGAAGCCGACGATGCGCTCGCTCTCCACATCCACCTGCGGCTGGAAAACCAGCGCCATCTGCCCGTGATCAATGGCTTCCGCCAATTCAAGTTCCACCGTGCGGCGGTTGCGAATGTCCTGTTCCAGTTCCGGCGCGAAGAACCGCACCAGCCCGCGCCCGTCGGCCTTCGCGCGATACAATGCAATGTCGGCGAGGCGCATCAGCTCGCCCGGATCGTCCGTGTGCTCGGGCGCGAAAGCAACCCCAATGGACGCGCCGATCTGAAGCTCATGGCCCTCCAGGCGCACCGGCTGCTGCATCACGCTCAGCAATGTGTCGAGGAAAGGCTCCACCTCGGCCCGTTCGGCGCAGATCAGATAAAGCACGAACTCATCGCCGCCGAACCGCGCGGCAAGGCCTCGGTCGCCCAAAGTCTGGCGGACCCGCGAGGCCATCAGGCACAAAAGTTCATCGCCAACACCGTGGCCGAGCGTGTCGTTGATATCCTTGAACCCGTCGAGATCCAGATAGGCCATGGCCAGGATCTCGTTGCGAGTGAGGGCGGCGACGCGCGCCTGAAGCCGACCAACGAAGCCGCCGCGATTGGCCAGCCCCGTCAGATAATCCTCCATCGCCAGTGATTTGGCCTCCGCCTCG
>NCHM01000420.1 GCA_002257205.1 Rhizobiales bacterium 24-66-13
GTGCTCGCCATCGCCGCCGGCATCGTCGCCGGGCGGCGGCTCGGCGCGAGCGCGGGCGCGGCGCTCACCGCGCGGGGGTTCGCCGAATTGCTGCGCTTCGGCCGTGCGTTCGGCGCGCAGGCGGAGACGCTGACCGGGCTCGCGGGCCTCGGCGACCTCATTCTCACCGCCTCCGGCCCGCAATCGCGCAATTTCGCCCTCGGCCTGGCGCTGGGCGAGGGGCGGGCGGGCGAAGGCAAGCTGGCGGAAGGCGCCTATACCGCCAGCGTGCTGGTGGAGATGGCGCGCGCGCAAGGCGTGGACATGCCCATCTGCGCGGCGGTCGATGCGGTGCTGGCGGGCCGGCTCACCATCGCCGGGGCGATCGATGCGCTGATGGCGCGCCCGCAACGCTCGGAGACCGGTCGGGGATAGGCTGGAATCGGCTTCAGGGGACAATCCTCATGCGTGGGCTGGTCCCGCGCATCCACGCGGCCCCGCCGTTCAACGCCCGCGCGATCGGCGCGCCGTGGAGGGCCGGGACACGCCCGGCCATGACGAAGTGAAAGACGGGGAAACGGGCGTGCACCTGCTTTCAGGTGCGCCCGCTCCGCCGGAGGCCGCTGGGATCAGAAGCCCTTCACCACCGTGTGGCGATGTTCCATCTGCGGGGCGGCCGCGAAATAGGGGCTCACCAGCGCGCGCCATTCCTTGAAGGCGGGCGATTCGCGGAAATGGACCATATGGTCGTCCACGCTGTCCCATTCCGCCACCAGGGTATAATGGGTCGGCGTCTCGACCGAGCGGTCGAGCCGCATGGCGCGGCAGCCGCGGGCGTTCTGGAACAGCGGCACGGCCTTGGTCACGCCGGCTTCGAAATCGGCTTCCTGGCCGGGCGTCACGGCGATGAGAACGGATTCGTAAACCATATTTTCCTCCCAAAAGGGAGGCGACGGTATCAGGCGGCAAGACGCGCACAACTGTCCCGCGCGGAAAAAATGCCTTCAGCCACACGCGGCGCGGGCGCGGCCTTCGGCCGGCTTGCCAATCGCCCCGCCCGCTCGCTAGAGCAGACGCTTGCGCATTCAGGCGTCTGGAGTTTCGCGATGGCCCACTGGCTCTACAAATCCGAGCCGTTCAAATGGTCGTGGGAGATGCAGGTGAAGGCCGGCGCCAAGGGCACCCATTGGGATGGCGTGCGCAACCATTCGGCCAAGCTGAACCTGCTCGCCATGAAGCTGGGCGACCAGGGATTCTTCTATCATTCCAACGAGGGCAAGGAGATCGTCGGCATCGTCGAGGTGATCCGCGAGGCCTATCCCGACCCCTCCGACCCCAGCGGCAAGTTCGTGATGGTGGATCTGAAGGCGGTGAAGCCGCTAAAGACCCCGGTGTCGCTCGCCGCCCTCAAGGGCGACCCGCGCTTCGCCGAAATGGCGCTGATCAAATTCTCGCGCCTGTCCGTGCAGCCGGTGACGGACGCGGAATGGGACATGGTGCTGGCGCTCGCGCAGGGCTGAGGCGCGTCACCGGCATCGAGCGGGACGGGTTTTCCTTGTGGCGGGGCTCGCCTGCGGCCAAGGTCGCGGGTGTGACCGATCCCCTTTCCCCACCTATCCCCCATCCGACCGCCACCGATCCCGCCGCCCGCGATCCCGTCCGCTTCGTGCGGGCCGAGACGCGCTTGCGCCCCGTGCCGCTGGTGCCCGAACTTTCCCTCCATGTGGCCGACGAGGCGGTGCCGCTCTGGCAGCGCACCGAGGAAGAGCTGGGCGCCATGGGCCTGCCGCCGCCGTTCTGGGCCTTCGCCTGGGCGGGTGGGCAGGCGCTGGCGCGCCATGTGCTGGACCATCCCGAACTGGTGGCGGGCCGGCGGGTGCTGGATTTCGCCTCCGGCTCCGGCCTTGTCGGCCTTGCCGCCGCAAGGGCGGGCGCGGCGCATGTGTCCTGCGCCGATATCGACGCCTATGCGCTCGCCGCCATCGCGCTGAATGCACAGGCCAATGGGGTCATGGTGGAAGTGCGCGGCACCGATTTGATCGGCACGGACGAAGGGTGGGACACGGTGCTCGCCGGCGACATCTGCTACGAGCGCGATCTGGCGGAGCGCGTGTTCGCCTGGCTGGTGACGCTCTCCCGGCGCGGCGCGCTGGTGCTGATCGGCGATCCCGGCCGCTCCTATCTGCCCAAGGCGGAGCTGGAGCAACTGGCGGAATATTCCGTGCCGGTGACGCGCGACCTGGAGGATATGGAGATCAAGCGCACCTGCGTGTGGCGGCCGCGCTGAGGGGAACCCGGCGCATCTTCTTCCGTTGCCTTCGAAGGCCGAAAGGAGACGCACCATGGACAGCCACGACATTTGGGAAGAAATGGCCGACCGCCATTCCTGCATGCTGATCGACCGCGACGGGTCCCGCCTGCGCGCCCGGCCCATGGCGCCGGTGGCGCGGGAAGAGGACCATGCCATCTGGTTCGTCACCGATTCCCGCGCCTCGAAGGACGAGGAGATCCGCGCCGACCCGCAGGTCTGCGTCGCTTTCGCCGATCCGGGCGTTCATTTTTACCTGTCGGTCTCCGGGACGGCCGAAATCGTGCGCGATCCGGCCAAGCTGAAGCAGATCTGGTCCAATGCCATGGAAGCCTATTTCCCCGGCGGGCCGGAGGATCCCAATGCCGTGCTGCTATGCGTGCGGCCGGAACAGGCGGAATATTGGCAGGGCGATTCCACCCTCATGACCGGGGTGAAGATGGCCGCCGCGATCATCAAGAAAAAACGCGCCGATCTTGGGGAAAATGCCAAGCTGAGGCTCTGAGCCTCAGCGATTCGGCAAAGCTGAGGCTTTCAGCCTCAGCGCTGGGGCCAGGAGGCCCGTGCCCCGCCGATGGCGAACACCAGCCAGCCGGCGATCATCAGCATGCCGCCGGTGGGCGCGGTGCCCCACAGCAATTTGACCTCCATCAAGGTCCTGAGCGCCAGATCGCCGGAAAACAGCAATGTGCCGAGGCCGATGGCCGAGGCGCCAACGAGAATGGCCGTGCGTCCGCGCTCCAGGTTCACGCAGAGTGCCGCCGCGCCCGCGAGCGTGACGGCGCCGAGCAGCAGGAACTGGGCGGCGGTGGCGAGCGACGCGCCGCCCGCCAGATGCGCCGCCACCGCGGAGGCCCCGACGCCGGCGGCGCCATAAAGGCCGGCGACACAGAGCAGGGAGGGAAGCCACAGGGTCATCAATGCCATCCGACTATCATATGGCTGGGTTATAGCGAGCCGCCGCCCCCGCCGCACTGCGCACGGCGCCGCAGGGACATGTCCTTACGCCTGATGTCCGTGGTGATATCGTTATCTAGAACCAAAGTATTCTTGGTCCAAAGTCTGCCTCGCCCCCGCCTTGTGAAGGGCCAAGCCGCTCACCATAATCGCGTCAAGCAATTACAAATCCGGCGCAGCGCGGCTCTGATGTGGCGCGCAAGACGCCAACGCACGAAGGGGAGGTCAGCACCATGTCCGACACTATTTATCAGGTTCCGGCCGAATGGCAGGGCCGCGCCTTCGTGGATGCCGCCGAATATGCGGCCATGTACAAGGCCTCCGTTTCCGATCCCGACGCCTTCTGGGCCGAGCACGGCAAGCGCATCCATTGGTTCGAGCCATTCACCACGGTGAAGAACACCTCGTTCGTGCCCGGCGAGGTCTCGATCAAATGGTTCGAGGACGGCATCACCAATGTCGCCTATAATTGCGTGGACCGGCATCTGGCCGAGCGCGGCGATCAGGTCGCCATCATCTGGGAGGGCGACGACCCGTCCGAATCCCGCAACATCACCTATCGCGAACTCTCCGAGCAGGTGAACCGCTTCGCCAACGTCCTGCGCAACCGCGACGTGAAGAAGGGCGACCGCGTCACCATCTACATGCC
>NCHM01000421.1 GCA_002257205.1 Rhizobiales bacterium 24-66-13
ACCTGGAAGCCGATGCGCTTGCGCGCGTCGAGATGGGGTTCGGCCATCCACATCATGAAGGCCGACACGTCGCGGGAATAATTATCCAGCGTCGCGGGCGTGCCGTCGGTGTATTCCACCTGCCCGTCGCTGATCGGCTTGGGCATGGCGATCTGGTGACCGGGGAAATATTTGTTGTAGTGCAGGCCGGGCTGCACCTTCATGCCTTCCGGCGGCTCCACATAGCCGGTCAGCAGCGCGTGGATATAGTCCACGCCGCCTTCCTGATACTGGGTGAAGGCGTCGAAGATGAAGCCGGGAAAGCCGACATGGCTGGCGCGCGCCTTGGCGAGCACCGAAAAGTCCGGCGGCAGGGCGCCGCCATTGGCGACGCGCGCGGCCGGATCGTTCGGGAACGGCGCCGGCCACTGGTCCGAGAGGCGGCCGGGGCGCTGGAACATCTCGCCCTGGTCGTTCGGCCCGTCGGTGATCTGGTATTCGCTCGCCACCGCCTTGGCCTGGGCTTCGCTGAAGCCGGGGCCGCCGGGCTGCGCCAGGTTGCGGAAATAGAAGAAATTGGCCGAGTGGCAGCTGGCGCAGACTTCACGGAACACCTTGAAGCCACGCTGGAGCTGCCCCTGGTCGAAACTGCCGAAGGGGCCGGCGAACGACCAGGATTCCCGGTGGGGAAGGTCGTCGTGCCCGCCTTCGGCGGCCCGTGCCGGCGCGCCGAACACGAGCGCCGCCGCAACGGCACCGAAGAGGATACTGCGCTTGATCATCTCTCTCTCCGCGTGCTCGCTCAGCCCTTGGTCTGCGGGGCGGCCGCGCCCGCAACCACCGTGGCGCCATTGCGCGCCAGGACGGCGTCCGCGATGGAGGCCGGCAGCGGCTTCGGGCGCTCGAACAGGCCGAGCAGAGGCAGGATGATGAGGAAGTGAATGAAGTAATAGGCCGTCAGGATGCGCGAGGCGATGACGAAACCGCCCTCCGCCGGCTGCGAGCCGAGATAGCCGAGGCCCACCGCCACCACCGCGAAGATCCAGAAGAACTGGCGGTAGAGGGGACGATAGCGGGCCGAGCGCACCTTGGAGGTGTCAAGCCAGGGCAGGAAGGCCAGCACCGCGATGGCGCTGAACATGGCGAGCACGCCGCCGAGCTTGTCCGGGATCGAGCGCAGGATCGCGTAGAAGGGCAGGAAGTACCATTCCGGCACGATATGCGCGGGGGTGGAGAGCGGGTTGGCCGGAATGTAATTGTCCGGATGGCCCATGTAGTTCGGGATGTAGAAGATGAAGTAGGAGAAGAACAGCAGGAACACCACCATGCCGAAGATGTCCTTCACCGTCGCGTACGGGGTGAAGGGCACGGTGTCCTTGGCGACGCTCTTCACTTCCACGCCGTCGGGATTGTTCTGTCCCACGTGGTGCAGCGCCCAGATGTGCAGGATCACGACGCCCGCGATCATGAAGGGCAGCAGGTAATGCAGCGCGAAGAAGCGGTTCAGGGTCGGGTCGCCGACCGAATAGCCGCCCCACAGCCATTCCACGATCACCGTGCCGACCACCGGGATGGCCGAGAAGAGGTTGGTGATGACGGTGGCGCCCCAATAGGACATCTGGCCCCAGGGCAGCACATAGCCCATGAAGGCGGTGGCCATCATCAGCAGGTAGATGATCACGCCGAGGATCCACAGCACCTCGCGCGGCGCCTTGTAGGAGCCGTAATAGAGGCCGCGGAAAATGTGGATGTAGACCGCGATGAAGAACATCGAGGCGCCGTTGGCGTGGATGTAGCGCAGCAGCCAGCCGAAGCTCACGTCGCGCATGATGTGCTCGACACGGGCGAAGGAGATCGGCGCATACGCCGTATAGTGCATCGCCAGCACGACGCCGGACAGGATCTGCACCCCCAGCATCATCGTGAGGATGGCGCCGAACGTGTACCAATAGTTCAGATTCTTCGGGGTCGGATACGACACCGCCGAAGAATGCATGAGCCCCATGATCGGCAACCGGCTCTCGAACCAGCGCGCGATCTTTCCCTGGGGCTGGTAGGTGGAATGTCCTTCCATGGGTCCAACCTTTTTTGAGCGGGCGACGACCGCGCGTCAGCCAATCACGATCTTGGAGTCAGAAACGAAAGTGTACGGCGGCACCGCCAGATTCAGCGGCGCCGGCCCGACGCGCACGCGGCCGGACGAATCATATTGCGAGCCGTGGCAGGGGCAGAACCAGCCGTCGTAATTGCCCTGGTGGCCGAGCGGGACGCAGCCGAGATGGGTGCAGATGCCGATCACCACGAGCCATTTGTCGTGGCCGGCCTTCACACGGTCCTGGTCGGTCTGCGGGTCGATCAGCTGGTTGAGCGGCACGGCGCGGGCGAGTTCCACATCCTTCGCGAGCCGGTTGAACACGAAGATCGGCTTGCCGCGCCACATGAAGGTCACGATCTGGCCTTCCTGGATCGGCGACAAATCCACCTCGGTGGTGGAGAGCGCGAGCACGGAGGCATCCGGCTGCAGCTGGGAGACGAACGGCCAGATCATGCCGGCCACTCCCACCGCGCCGACAGCGCCGGTCGCGATATAAAGGAAGTCCCGGCGGTTGGTTCCCGACGTCTCCGTATGTGCCACGGCGCTTGTCCTCACTCGTCTGTCCGATCAGACCATCGCGGCGCGCAGTTCCTGCGGGATAATCGTTGCACGGGAATCCCAGGCCGGGCCGCGCGCGACGCGAGGTCGAATGTGACAGCTCCGCTTACGCAAAGAGCCACCTTCGAGTGCCTCTAATTGCACCCTCTTTTGCCCTTGTCCAGATCGCCGCCATGCGGCACGCGGTCCTGCTTCTGCCTGAACCCTGGCAAGATCTGGCCATATTTGCCCTGCGGAGACCGCGACCCCATGATCCTCGCCCTTTATTGTCCAGACATCGCGCAGAATGCGGGAACCTGTCTGCGCACCGGCGCGTGCCTTGGCGTTCCCGTGCATTTCATCGAGCCGGCGGGGTTTCCGCTCGGCGCCGCCGCCTTCCGCAGGGCCGGCATGGATTATGTCGACCATGTGGAATTTGTACGGCACGATTCGTTCACGGCCTTCGAGGACTGGCGGCGCGCGGAGGGGCGAAGGCTGGTGCTTTTCACCACGCGCGGGGCGACGCCTTACGTTGAGTTCGCGTTTTCCCCGCAAGATGTATTGCTGTTCGGGCGCGAGTCGGCCGGCGTACCGCCGGAGGTGCACGCGAGCGCCGATGCGCGCCTGCTCATTCCCCTGCGTCCCGGCCTGCGCTCGCTCAATGTGGCCGTGTCCGCCGGCATCGCGCTCGCCGAGGGGTTGCGGCAGACACACGGCTTTCCCGCTTCGTCGTGATCCTTCACCCCTTCCGCCCGCGCCCCGCGGCGGCTAAACCTGCGATGCCATGATCGAACCTGTTTCCCCCGTCCCCGCAGACCGGCTGCTGATCGCGGCCGCCCAGCTCAATCCCGTGGTCGGCGATGTCGCGGGCAATGCCGCGCGCATTCGCGCGGTGCGCGACGAGGCCAAGGCGCAGGGCGCCGACCTCGTGGTGTTCAGCGAATTGTTCCTGTGCGGCTATCCGCCCGAGGACCTGGTGCTGAAGCCGGCGTTTCAGCAGGCCTGCCGGCAGGCCATCGAGGCGCTCGCCGCGGAAAGCGCCGAGGGCCCGGCCCTGCTGGTGGGCGCGCCCTGGGTGGATAATGGCCGGCTCCACAATGCCGTGCTGCTGCTGGAGGCGGGGCGCATCGCCGCGGTGCGCTACAAGGTGGACCTGCCCAATTACGGCGTGTTCGATGAGAAGCGCGTGTTCGTGCCCGGCCCCCTGCCCGGCCCGATCCCGTTCAAGGGCGTGCGGCTCGGCGTGCCGGTGTGCGAGGACATCTGGGGCCCTGAC
>NCHM01000422.1 GCA_002257205.1 Rhizobiales bacterium 24-66-13
ACATGCGCGACGATCTCCGCCTGCGGCCCGCGAAACGCCTCATATCCGAAGACATGACGCAGGATCTCTCGCGGGTCCTTGGACGAAGCCGGAACCTTCAGCGACTCAAGCGGCAGGGCGGCGAACATGGCCCTTTATAGCGCGGGCGGGCGAACCGGCAACGCGGCGCCGTGTGCGCCCGCTCCGCCGCGCGTCAACAGCGGGGGATCACAGCTCGAAGCTGCCGCCGCTCGCCGGAACGATGACCTTGGTGGAATGGCCTTCCAGCGCGGCCACGAAACGCCGGGCGTCCTTCACCAGCGGGGGGAACGAGCCGTAATGGCACGGCACCACGTTTTCCACATTGAGGAAGCGCTTCACCGCCAGCGCCGCCGTATCCGGGCCCATGGTGAACCGGTCGCCGATGGGCACGAAGGCGACCTTCGGCTTGTGGATCTCGCTCAGCAGCGCCATGTCGGAAAAAATATCCGTATCGCCGAGGTGCCACACGGTCGGCTCACCGTGCGCCTTGACGATCAGCCCGGTGGGATTGCCGAGATAGGTCGGATGCGCGCCGCCGCCGCCCGAGGAATGATCCGCGCGCACCATGGAAACGGTGAAGCCGCCGAGATCGATGGTGCCGCCGGTGTTCATCATCTCGAACTTGGTCAGGCCCTGGCCGCCGAGGAAGGCGGAAATCTCAGGATTGCAGACCACCGGAATGGCGCGCCGCGCCGCTTCGGCTTCCTTCACGATCTCCACCGTATCGCCGATGTGATCGCCATGCCCATGGGTCAGCAGAATGTGGGTGACACCGTGCACCGCATTGCGCCGCCCAGCGGAAAACGACGGGTTGCCGGTGAAGAAGGGGTCGATGAGCACGGCCTTGTCCGCGAAATCCAGGCGGAAGGCGGCATGTCCGAACCATGTGATCTTCATGAAATGGCCTTCGAAAGTCGATCCGCAGGCGGATGGGCGCGGCGCCCGCCGCCGTGGGGAAAGGAGGGTCCGGCCCCGGGCTTTCGCGCTGGACGCATCATTTGCGCCGGCAACCGCCCTGGGGCTACCGAAGGAGTATCGCGAAAGCCGTTCCCCGGCGCAACGCACAAGGCATGCGGCTCGCGCATGTGTGGCGAGGCCGTGTCCCCCATGCTAGCCAGAGGCATGACCAAGGATCCGCCCGCCGTCCCCGCCCCTGTTGCCGCCCGCGTGCTGCCGCTTGTCGATCTTGCCGGCCTCCTGCCGCCGCGCGGCGCGCTGATCGGGCTCGACCTTGGCACCAAGACCATCGGCGTCGCCAGCTGCGATCCCGACCGGCGCCTCGCGACCGTGGTGGAAACCGTGTGGCGCACCAAATTCACTGCCGACGCCGCGCGCCTGCTCATCCTTGCCAAGGAGCGCAACGCCGTCGCCTTCATCCTCGGCCTGCCGCTCAACATGGACGGCAGCGAAGGCCCGCGCGCCCAGGCGAGCCGCACCTTCGCGCGCAATTTCGCGCGCATCAGCGAACGGCCCATCGGCCTGTGGGACGAACGCCTCTCCACCGCCGCCGTCGAGCGCGCGCTGATCGCGGCGGACGCGAGCCGGGCAAAGCGCGCCCAGGTGATCGACCAGCATGCCGCCGCCTTCATCCTCCAAGGCGCGCTGGATTTCCTCGGCCGCATCGCCGACGAAAACGCACCCGACGAAGAGCTGCCGGATTAGGCCGGATCGACGTTCAATGCAGGGGCCATTCGAAAGCGGATGCCCGCCCTTTTCCTGCGTCTTTCGCTCGTCCCCCCTCGGTCGCCCCCCTCGTTCGTCATGGCCGGGCTCGTCCCGGCCATCCACGCGGCGCCGACTGCACGATCCTTGAAAAGCCGGCGCCAGCGGGGCCGCGTGGATGCACGGGGCAAGCCCGTGCATGACGCTTGTCTCCTTAAAGGAACGCAGGCGGAACACGCGGCCGCGGGCGATTCGGACACGGTTCGGTCCCGGCCCGTTCTCCCCGCAGCTCAGCACCTGTCCCGAAATGGAACGGACGGCAGCTCAGCGCGGACGCGGCGGGCGGCGATGGCGCGGGGTTGCTCCCAGCAGGATGCCGCGATCCACGGCCCCGGCCCCGAACCGCGCGCGCAATTGCTCCATGGCGTCTTCCGCTGCCTTGAGGCGCGGGGTCTTCGTGTCCACGAGGTCGGCGGGGTCCGCTTCGACGCCGGGCACCAGCTCGGACAGGCCGACGCCCACGAGGCGGAAGGGCGTACCGTCCACTTCCTTCACCAGCAGGTCATGGGCGGCCTCATAGAGCCGGGCGGCGAGCTGCGTCGGCGTTTCGAGGGCGCGCGAGCGGGTCCTGGCCCGGAAATCGGCGCCCTTCAGCTTCAGCGTCACCGTGCGCCCGGCGATCTCGCCGCGCCGCAGGCGCCCGCACACCTCCTCGCACAGGCCATAGAGAATCTGCTCCAGCGGGCGCAACGCGCGAATGTCGGTGTCGAATGTGGTTTCGGCGGAGACGCTTTTTGCCTCGCGATGGGGCTCCACCTTGCGGGTGTCGATGCCGAGCGACAGCCGCCACAGCCTTTGCCCCTCCGCCCCATAGCGGCGCAGCATGTCGATCTCGCCGAGCCGCTGGATGTCGGCGATGCGGTTCAGCCCGTCGCGCGCCAGCTTCGCGCCGAAGGCGGGGCCGACGCCCCAGATGAAGGTGATCGGCCGGGGGGCGAGAAAGTCCGGCGCCTCCTCTTGCCCCAGCACCGAATAGCCGCGCGGCTTGTCCAGCTCGGACGCAGTCTTGGCCAGGAACTTATTGCTCGCGAGCCCGATGGAGACGGTGATGCCCACTTCTTTCTCCACCTGCTGGGCAAAGCGCGCCAGCGCGCGGCCCGGCGAGAGGCGGTGCAGCCGCTCGGTGCCGGCAAGATCGAGGAAGGCTTCGTCGATGGAGAGCGGCTCCACCAAAGGAGTCAGCGCCTGCATGAGCGCGCGCACCTGCCGCCCGGCGATGCGGTATTTCTCCATGTTCGGCTTCAGCACCACCGCCTGCGGGCACAGGGCCTTCGCCTTGAACATGGGCATGGCCGAGCGCACCCCATGGATGCGCGCGATATAGCAGGCCGTGGAGACCACGCCGCGCGTGCCGCCGCCGATGATCAGCGGCACGTCCGCAAGGCTGGGATCATCCCGCTTCTCGACCGCCGCGAAGAAGGCGTCGCAATCCACATGGGCGACGGTGAGCGAATCGATCTGCCCATGGCGCACCAGGCGCGGGCTGCCGCAGGCAACGCACCTCGGCCCGCTTCCCGCATCGGCGCGGCAATCGCGGCAGAAGCCCGGCAGCGGCGCGGCCATGGATCCTCAGCGCTCGCGGCGCGCCGGCGCGTCGGGATCGAACGGCGGATTGAGCACGTCGTGGGCGCGCGCCACATCCTGCGGCTTCAGCCCGGCATGGCTGGCGAATTCAATCAGCAGCGGCTCGTCGGCCAGCAAAAAGGCGAGCAATCCGGCATTGAAATGGGGCTCGCGGGCCGCCGCGCGCAGCTCCGCCGGGCCAAGCCCGGTCTCGGCGAGGAAGCGGCCGATGCGGTCCGGCTCCTGCGCCAGGAAGCCGAGCGCGGACACCGCGACGGCCTCGGCGGCCTGCTGCACCCGGGCCGGCGTGTTCGACTGATCTTTGATGGGCATTTGCGCTTCCGCAACGAATGGTCTCTAGCTTGAGCCATCATGTCCGATCCTCGCGCGAAAAGCGAAGCGATCGGCATGCAGCACGATGTTCGGAGCCGCGCCACCGGCGCGGAGGCGGACCTCATGGGCGGGGACAGAGGTATGCCGAAAACGGTGATGATCGTGGAGGACAACGAGCTGAACATGAAGCTCTTCCACGATCTGCTGGAAGCCAACGGGTATCA
>NCHM01000423.1 GCA_002257205.1 Rhizobiales bacterium 24-66-13
AGAGGTCGCCGCACGCGAGGCGCTTCTGGACCTGTGCATGGGCCCGGCCCGGTTCGAGAAATCCTCGGAGCGGCTGCGGGAAGGCCGTCTGCCGGCCGAAGGCTTGTCGCTGGCTGCCCACGGGCCGGACGGACGCCTCGCCGCGACCGTGCGCCTGTGGCACATCAGTGCCGGCCCCGGCAAGCCGGCCCTTCTGCTCGGTCCGCTGGCGGTCCATCCCTGGTTTCGCGCGCGCGGGCTCGGCGGCGACATGATGCGCGTGGCCCTGGCCGAGGCCGACGCGCGCGGCCATGGCGCGGTGCTGCTGGTGGGCGATGCGCCTTATTACCAGCGCTTCGGCTTCTCCGCGCGCATGACCGGCGATTTGTGGATGCCCGGCCGCTACGATCCCAGGCGCCTGCTAGCGCTGGAGCTGAGGCCCGGCGTGCTCAACGGCGCCCGTGGCCTCATCAGCCCCACTGGCACGCTGGAGGAGAAGCCCTCCCTCGCCGACCTCATCGCCCGTTCGGACGTGATGAAGCGCAGCGCCTGACGCGGCCGTATCGTCCGCTTGGTCCGCGATCCCTTCGTTTTGCATCGCCGTCTCCGGGATATCCTGGAGATTCGCGCAACGCCCCAGCCGCGCTCCCCCCGCAGCGGCTGGCGATGGTGCGCGAGTGGCCGGGCCTCTTGCCCGGCCACGGCGTCAAAGGAAAAAGCTCGGCCGATCACGGCCTGCCGTGCACCAGTTCCCGCGGGTCCGCCATCGCTGTCCTGGCAAATCGCGGCGCAACCACCTCCACCAGGAAATCCAGATAGGCCCGCACCCGCGCCGGCAAATGGCCGCCCTGTCCCACATAGACCGCGTGGGTCGGATCGGTGTCGCCGGGATTGAAATCCTCCAGCACTGGGACCAGCCGCCCGGCGGCGATATCGTGCGCCACATGGAACATGGAGAGGCGGGCGAGCCCGACCCCCGCCAGGGTCAGATGGCGCAGGGTCTCGCCATCACTGACCAGGGCGTTGCCCACGGGCGCGAGCCGTATCTCGCCCACCCCGGTCCTGAGCGGCCAACCCTCGATCTGGCGCAGATAGCAGAAGCCGCTGCGATTGTGCCGTTCCAGGTCCACCGGAACCTGGGGCGTGCCGTTACGGGCCAGATATTCGGGCGATCCGACGATCACCATGCGGGATTCACCGAGCTTGCGCGCCATCAGCAGCGAGCTTTTCAGCGGCCCCGCCCGCACCGCCACGTCCATCCGCTCCTCCAGCAGGTCCACCACCTTGTCGGTCAGCACGATATCGAGCGAGACGGCGGGATGGCGCGCCAGGAATTCCGGCAAGGCGGGGATGAGATAATGGGTGCCGAACGGCACGTTGGCGTTCACCCGCAGGCGGCCGCTGGCGATCTCGCTGGTGGAGGCGCTGCGCTCCGCCTCCTCCAGGTCGGCGAGAATGCGCACCGCGCGCTCATAGAAATCCACGCCCTCGGCGGTCAGCTGCAATTGCCGGGTTGACCGGTTGATAAGCCGGGCGCCGAGCCGCGCTTCCAACCGCGCGATGAGTTTGCTCACGGCGGACGGGGTCATCTGGCATACCCGGCCGGCGGCGGAAAAGCCGCCCTGCTCCACCACCCGTACGAATACTTCCATCTCGCCGGAGCGGTTGACGTCCAAACGGGCCATGATGAGTTCAATTCACAGATGCTTTGCTTTACGGCAATCTAGCTCACGCGGGACAAAACGTCCATTTTTGCTGCAACGCAACACACTGCTGCTGGACGTGCCATGCCCCTTGCCCTTTATGCCCTGACCGCCGGCGCCTTCGGCATCGGCGTCACCGAATTCGTCATCATGGGCCTGCTGCTGGATGTCAGCGCCGACCTTGGCGTGACGCTCTCATCCGCCGGCCTACTGATCTCCGGCTATGCGCTTGGCGTCGTGGTCGGGGCACCGGTGCTAACGGTGCTCACAGCGCGCTGGCCGCGCAAGGCTGTGCTGCTCGGCCTGATGGGGGTGTTCACCCTCGGCAATGCCGCCTGTGCGCTGGCGCCGGATTACGCCACCCTGATGGCGGCGCGCGTGCTGACCGCCTTCGCCCACGCCACTTTCTTCGGTGTCGGCTCGGTGGTGGCCACCGGGCTGGTGGCACCCAACAAGAAGGCGTCGGCCATCGCCATCATGTTCACCGGCCTGACGGTCGCGAATATTCTCGGCGTACCGTTCGGCACCTGGCTCGGCCAGCATTACGGCTGGCGTTCCACCTTCTGGGCGGTGACGGTGGTGGGCGTCCTGGCATTCGCGGTGATCGCGCTGCTGGTCCCCAACACCAAGGCGGACGGCGCGCAGTCCAGCCTGAAGAATGACATCGCGGTCCTCACCCGCGCGCCGCTGCTGCTGGGGCTGGCCACCACCGTGCTGAGCTGGGTCGGCGTGTTCGCCGCCTTCACCTATATCGCGCCCATGCTGACGCGAATCACCGGCTTTTCGGAAGGGGCGGTCTCGCCCATCCTGCTGGTGTTCGGCGCCGGTCTGGTGGTGGGCAATCTGCTCGGAGGCCGGCTCGCCGACTGGCGCCTGGTGCCCACCGTGTTCGCCACTTTGCTGGCGCTCTCGGTTGTGCTCCTGCTGCTGACCTTCGCTCTGCACAGCCAGATCGCCGCCGTCGCCTTCGTCGGCCTGCTGGGGGCGGTGGCGTTCGCGACCGTCGCGCCGTTGCAAATGTGGGTGCTGGAAAAGGCGCAGGGCGCGGGGCAGAGCCTCGCTTCCAGCTTCAACATAGCCGCCTTCAACCTCGGCAATGCCATCGGCGCATGGCTTGGCGGGTTGGTGATCGACCACGGGCCGGGGCTCGGCGCAATTCCGTGGGTGGCGGCGCTGGTTCCCCTTGGCGCCATGGCCACCGCCTTCTGGGCGGTGCGGCTCGAGGGCGCGAAGGGCCGCAGGGCGGAGCCGGCGGCGGCGGAATAAGCGGACTCAGGTAAGCGACCGCCACGGCTCCGGCTAGAGCGCGATCCCCCCATAAGGAACCACTTTGTGGTTCCTTATGGGGGTGAATCGCCCTCTAACTTATTGAATAGAGGCAGATCCGGCTCTAGGCGGTCGCGCCTCAGGCCTTCGGCCTCATTTCAGAACCGGCTTATCGAACCGCACGCGCCGCATCTGGGTGGTATCGTTCTTGATGCCGAAATCGCTGTCGCTCACCAGAACCAGCTCGCGATCGCTCAGCACCGCGACCCCCTCTATCTTGGCGGGCAGATCCTTCAGCCGGTCGCTGTCCAGGATCAACGTCTTGGCGAGCGGCGTGACACCATTGCGCGCGAAATCGTCCGGCGCCAATTGCTCCAGGGTGGGCGGGGTGATTGCGGCGTCGATGCTGCGCGGCAGCATGGCCGCGCCCGCAAGATCCACCAGGAACAGCTTGGTGGTCTTGTCGATGCGCTCCAGCACCAGCAGGCGGTCTTGGCCGACCACCACCATCTCGCTCATCTTCACGTCCGATTGCTTCAGCGTCTTCTCGCCCGCGTCAGCCTTGAAATCGCCGGGCGCGCTGGCGCGATAGGCATAGGAGCCGACCACCGCACCGGTCTTGCGATCAAGCTTGATCAGGCGGGCCAGCGGCGAGCTGTCGGCGGCCTTCTTGCCGGGATTGGCGAGCGCGCCTTGCATCAATGCGTAGAGAAAGGCGCCATCGGGGGACACGGCGAGGCTTTCAATGCCATGATTGAGGTCACGCGAGGCAAGGATGGCCGGAAGCACCGGGGCGATCTCATAGTCCGCGCCCGTCAGCCGATCCGCCAGTCCTTCTGGCACCAGCCGGCGGCGGATCATGCCGTCCGGGGCCACCTCCACCAGCGAGGGAGCATATTCCTCGCTGATCC
>NCHM01000424.1 GCA_002257205.1 Rhizobiales bacterium 24-66-13
GTGCGCCACGAGAGCTTCTGCACGGCGGATTTCGTCGCGCTGGCGGCGAAGCACAAGGTGGCGATCATCTATGCCGACAAGCCGGGCTATCCCGCCATTGCCGATATCACGGCCGATTTCGTCTATGCCCGCCTTCAGGACGCGCGGGAGGAAGTGGAGACCGGCTATGAGCCCAAGGCCCTCGACCAATGGGCGGCTCGGGCGGCGAGCTGGGCGGAAGGGAAGGTGCCGAAGGATCTGAAGCCCCTCGCCGCCAAAGCACCCGCCAAGGGCCCGCGCGATGTGTTCGTCTACATGATCAATGGGGCGAAGATTCGTGCGCCGGCGGCGGCGCAGGCTTTGCTGGCGCGTGTTTGCTGACCGGGTCCTTGAGGAAACCCAGCATGTCGGTGATGCGGGTGAGCACGGCGAACAGGATCGCCGTGGACCAGCCGAACATCAGCATGCCGTTGGCCGCCGTCACCGGGCCGAGAAGCCGCCATTCCGGCGTCGGCAGGATGTCGCCATAGCCGAGCGTGGTGAAGTTCACGAAGGCCAGATAATAGGCGTCGCGGCCGTCCTTGACCGCGCCCAGCAGGTCGTAGGCGATCGCCCAGACGCCGACCTGGACGAGATGGGTGGCGGTGAGCATGGTGCCGGTGAGCACCATGCCTATCTGTAGGATCACATAGCGGCGCTTCAGGCTGCGCCCATGCGCCAGGCGCCGCATGGCGGTGATCAGCGCCACGCTCGCGAGCGCTTGAAGCGCGACATTCACCAGGCTGATGAACAATCCGATCAAAAGTTCGCCTGGCATTTGCCGCGCCCGCTGCCCCCGGGCCGCGCCGGCCCGTTTCGCTTTCTCATTGGCCGTAACCGCAACCGGGCGCAAGGGGCGCGCGAAGGGGGTGCAAAGGGGTGGAACCCGGATGCCGGCGGAGCGTTTCTCCCCATGGGGAGAAGAGGCAGGTGGGGCCGAAAGGATGGCCGCAGGCGCGCCGCGCTTGTGGGCGAGCTTTGGAGGCAGACAATGAGCGCATCGACGCACGCCACGGAAAAGCCCGTGAAACTTCAATATTGGTCCAGCTCCCATTCGGTGAACGCACCCGACCGCTGGCCCGAACCCTATGGCTTCGAAACCGTGGAGGACGCGGTCGCGTTCGCGGCCACGCAGGCGCCGGCGAACCGGGAATTGGCCTGGCTGCGCAAGCCCGACGGCACGGTGATGACCCCGGAACAGATCCTGCGCGCGTTCCAGATGCGCGCCGGCTGACGCAGCGCCGGACGCTCTTCGCGCCGCCCCGGATTGCTTTAGCCGGGAGCATGTGTATTTTGCACCGCGAAATTCGCGGGAGCGGGTCCGAGGTATCGGGCCCGCGTTTTGGTGTTTGAGAATCTTATGAAGCTGCGCAACATCGCCATCATCGCCCACGTCGACCACGGCAAGACGACGCTGGTGGACAAGCTGCTCCAGCAGTCCGGTTCATTCCGCGACAACCAGCGCGTCGCCGAACGCGTCATGGATTCCAATGATCTGGAAAAAGAGCGCGGCATCACCATCCTCGCCAAGGCCACCTCGGTGGTCTGGAAGGATATCCGCATCAATATCGTGGACACCCCGGGCCACGCCGATTTCGGCGGCGAGGTGGAGCGCATCCTCTCGATGGTGGACGGTGCCATCGTGCTGGTAGACGCGGCCGAAGGGCCCATGCCGCAGACCAAGTTCGTGGTCGGCAAGGCGCTGAAGATCGGCCTTCGCCCGATCGTCGCCATCAATAAGGTGGACCGGCCGGACGGTCGTCCGCAGGAAGTCATCAACGAGGTGTTCGACCTGTTCGCGGCGCTCGACGCCAATGACGACCAGCTCGACTTCCCGATCCTCTACGGCTCCGGCCGCGACGGCTGGATGGCCCATTCCCCGGAAGGCCCGAAGGACGAGGGCCTCGGGCCGTTGTTCGACCTGGTCGTGAAGCATGTGCCGCCGGCCCATGTGGACGACGCGCCTTTCCGCATGCTGGGCACACTGCTGGAAGCCAACCCGTTCCTCGGCCGCATCATCACGGGGCGCATCTCCTCCGGCACGGTGAAGCCCAACCAGTCCATCAAGGTCATCGACCGCGAAGGCAATCTGGTGGAAACCGGCCGCGTCTCCAAGATTCTCGCCTTCCGCGGCATCGAGCGCCAGCCGATCGAGCAGGGCGAGGCGGGCGACATCGTCTCCATCGCCGGCTTGGTGAAGGGCTCGGTGGCCGACACCTTCTGCGATCCCTCGGTGGAAACCCCGATCCAGGCGCAGCCGATCGATCCCCCCACCGTCACCATGTCCTTCATCGTCAATGATTCGCCGCTGGCGGGCACCGAAGGCGACAAGGTGACGAGCCGCATGATCCGCGACCGCCTGTTCAAGGAGGCCGAGGGCAACGTCACGCTGAAGATAGAGGAATCCGCCGACAAGGATTCGTTCTTCGTCTCCGGCCGTGGCGAATTGCAGCTCGCCATTCTGATCGAGACCATGCGCCGCGAGGGCTTCGAGCTGGCCGTGTCGCGTCCGCGCGTCGTGTTCCACCAGGGACCGAACGGCGAGACGCTGGAGCCGGTGGAAGAAGTCGTCATCGACGTGGACGAGGAATATTCCGGCACTGTCGTGCAGAAGATGTCCGAGCGCCGCGCCGAGATGATCGAGATGCGGCCCTCGGGCGGCAATCGCCAGCGCCTGGTGTTCCATGCGCCCACGCGCGGCCTCATCGGCTATCAGTCGGAACTGCTCACCGACACGCGCGGCACGGCCATCATGAACCGCCTGTTCAAGGCCTATGAGCCCCACAAGGGCGAAATCCCGAGCCGCATCAACGGCGTTCTGATCTCCAACGAAGCGGGCGAGGCGGTGGCCTATGCCCTGTGGAACCTGGAAGATCGCGGCCCGATGATCATCGAGCCGGGCTGGAAGGTGTATCAGGGCATGCTGGTGGGCATCCACAACCGGGATAACGACCTGGAAGTGAACGTGCTGAAGGGCAAGAAGCTCACCAACATCCGCACCACCTCCAAGGACGAGGCGGTGCGCCTGACCCCGCCGATCCGCATGACGCTGGAGCGTTCGCTGGCCTGGATCCAGGACGACGAACTGGTGGAAGTCACCCCGAAGTCGATCCGCCTGCGCAAGCGCTGGCTCGATCCGAACGAGCGCAAGCGCAACGAGCGCAAGTCCGAGACCGCGATCGCCTGATCGTCGCCCTCTATCTACCGCGTCGCTTTCACACCCTCGGCAGTCCCTGCCGGGGGTGTTTCGTTTTCCGGGCTGCGACTCGGCTTTCCCGCCGCCCTGCCGCTATCGCTCCGTCGCTCTCGACTCTGAGGCGGCAAATAGCTGTGGGTTTGGTGGATGCGGTGCAAGCGCCGAAACAGGTTGGCGGGCGAGGGTTTGCGTCGGCCGTTCGTGAGGCGGGAGCGGAATCCGCGTTTCTCTGGGGAACCGGCAAGGCTATGCGCAGCGTTGACAGTTGGCTAAAGCGCTCCTACCACTGTTAAGCCGGCCGGTTTGCAAGAACAGAGACAAGGGGTGGAGAAACGCTTCGCCTCTGGTCTCAAAGAGGATCAAATCGCATGGCTCTACGTGTCTCGGGTAAGAATATCGACATCGGAGAGGCCCTCCGGACCCGCTTGTCGGACCGGATTTCCGAGGTGATCGGGAAATATTTCGACGGCGGCTGGTCTGGCCATGTCACCGTTGCCCGCGATGGGTCCGGATATCGCTCCGAGTGCATGCTGCACCTCGATTCCGGCGTCAATCTTCAGGCCCACGGAAACGCGCATGACGCGAATTCCTGCGCCGATGCCGCCGTCGACAAGGTGGAGAAGCGGCTGCGCCGCTA
>NCHM01000425.1 GCA_002257205.1 Rhizobiales bacterium 24-66-13
CGCCACACTGGTTCCCATTTGGTTAAACCCGGCTCACCGGAGGGCTGCGCCCACCGTCCGCATTTCAAGGTGGTTAATGTCGCAGACGTGCGACTGGTTCCTACCTTTCTGCAACGCAGCACGCAACTCTACCAACGTCTGCCGTCCACACCCGTCTGGACAGGCGCGCCCGCCGCGTCTAGACCCGGCCGAGCCTCCCGCACCGCAAAGAATCCCGATGCTTCGCAAACTCTATGATTGGGTGATCGCCTATTCCGCGCGCCCGTCCGCGCCCTGGGCCTTGGGCGTGGTCTCGTTCGCGGAAAGCTCCATCTTTCCCATTCCGCCGGATGTGCTTCAGGTGCCCATGACCCTGGCCCGGCCGGACAAGGCCTGGACCTATGCGCTCATCGCCACACTGTCATCGGTCGCCGGCGGGCTGGTGGGCTATGCCATCGGCGCGCTGCTCTATGACAGCGTGGGGCAATTCCTCATCAATCTCTATGGCTACGGCCAGAAGGTGGAGGGCTTTCGCGAAGCCTATGCTCATTACGGTCATTGGGTGATCCTGCTGAAGGGGATCACGCCCATCCCCTACAAGCTCGTCACCATCACCTCGGGCTTTGCCAATTATAATCTATTCTGGTTCATGGTGTTGTCGCTGATCACCCGCGGCGCGCGCTTCTTTCTGCTGGCGGCGCTCCTGCGCTATTTCGGCCCGGCCGCCCGTGAATTCATCGAGAAGCGCCTCGGCCTTGTCACCCTCGGGCTGCTCGCCGTGGTGGTCATCGGCCTGGTGGTCGCCGCCTATCTCGTGTGAAGAGGGGCCGCAATGGTCCCTCGTTCGTTCGGTGCCGGCCGTGCGAGCGGCGTTGTGGGCCGCTCGCACGGGCGCTATCAGGCGCCGGTCACCACAGAGCAGGGCTGGCATTGTGGGCCGGACCCCAATGGGGATCCTTGGCCGGATCCTCATGGGTCGGCGCGGTCCAATTGAAGGGGAAGGCGGTCGGGGCGCTGGCCAGAGCTACGGGCTGCGCCGCAGCAGGAAGCAACCGCTCATGAGTCTGAGCCGGCTTGTGCTTGGTGGCAGCAAACGCGGATGGCGTTGCCGCAACGGTGAGGGAAGCCAGGAGTGTCAGCGAAAGAAGGCTTTTCGAAACGGTGCGCATGTCGGCATCTCCAATGGGTTTGGATGCCGAGATTTAACCGCCACGGGCGATGACAATCACTCATGCTTTAGGTTCGAGCCGTAAGACTTACGTATCGTAAATAGATACGTTAGTTTAACTTAAGATCTCGAAGATGTGAGAGGGTGCGCGATCTGTCGAATGCTGTCAACTATTTGATCGGTTCCGCGGCCACATTTTCGTAATTTGTTCCAAATCTTGCCGGGATTGAAGCGCTCGCCGGCGATGCCGCAATTGGCCGCCGCCTGCGGCGCGATCAAACGCGGCCTCTCTCGCGCCATGTCTCAATCCGAGCCGTTCCGGGCGCCCACAGTGGTGTGGGCGGGCGCCTGGATCGTGTCGGGCTGTCGCAGCGTGGTGGCGTTTCAGCGGGGCAGGGTGGTTTCGCCCATCAGGTCCTTGTCGATGGCGTGCGCAGCCTGACGGCCCTCGCGGATCGCCCACACCACCAGCGACTGGCCACGCCGCATGTCGCCCGCCGCATAGAGCTTGGGCACCGAGGTGAGATAGGCGGTCTCGTCGGCTTCCACATTGCCGCGCTTATCATAGGTGACGCCGGACTGGTCCAGCATGCCCTCGTGCAGCGGCGCGGCGAAGCCGATGGCGAGGAACACCAGATCGGCGCGCAGCACGAATTCCGTGCCGGGGATGGGCTGGCGCCGCTCGTCCACGCGCACGCACTTCACGCCGGTGACGCGGCCGTTGCGGCCCTCGATGCCGAGCGTCGCGCAGGCGAACTCGCGCTCGGCGCCTTCCGCTTGGGAAGAGGAGGTGCGGAACTTGGTGGGCCAATAGGGCCACACCGCCAGCTTGTCCTCCTTCATGGGCGGTACCTGGCGGATGTCCAGCTGGGACACCGAAAGCGCGCCCTGGCGGAACGCCGTGCCCACGCAGTCGGATGCGGTATCGCCGCCGCCCACCACCACCACATGGCGGCCGGAAGCCAGCAGGGGATGCTCGCGGCCCACATCCTCGCCACCGACGCGGCGATTCTGCTGCACCAGATAGGGCATGGCGAAATGCACGCCCTCGAATTCCTGGCCCGGCAGGCGCGGGTCGCGCGGGGCTTCCGAACCGCCGGCCAGCAGCACTGCGTCGTAATTGTCGAGCAATTCCTGAACCGGCTTCGTCACGCCGACATTGACGCCATAATGGAAGGTGACGCCTTCTGCCTCCATCTGGGCGACGCGGCGGTCGATGTGCACCTTTTCCATCTTGAAGTCGGGGATGCCGTAGCGCAGCAGGCCGCCGGCCTTGGGCTCGCGCTCGAACACATGCACGTCGTGGCCCGCGCGGGCGAGTTGCTGGGCGGCGGCAAGGCCGGCGGGGCCAGAGCCGACCACGGCCACCGAGCGCCCGGTCTTCGCCTGCGCCGGCTCGGGCCTGATCCAGCCGTTCTTCCACGCCTTGTCGGCGATCGCCTGTTCCACCGTCTTGATGGTGACCGGCACGTCTTCCAGGTTCAGCGTGCAGGCTTCCTCGCACGGGGCGGGGCAGATGCGGCCGGTGAACTCGGGGAAATTATTGGTGGAATGGAGGTTGCGCGACGCCTCCTCCCAATCGCCCTGATAGACGAGGTCGTTCCAGTCCGGGATTTGGTTGTGCACCGGGCAGCCGGTGGGACCGTGGCAGAAGGGAATGCCGCAATCCATGCAGCGGGCGGCCTGATTCGCCACCTCGGGGTCGGGCAGGGGCAACGTGAATTCGCGAAAATGGCGAATGCGGTCGGACGCGGGCTGATACTTCTGCTCGCGCCGATCAATTTCCAGGAACCCCGTAACCTTACCCATTCGATCCCCTCCAGGAGCCGCGTCGCGCGCCCGGCGCCGATAGCTCCATTACAAGAATTGTTCCAGCTTGAGGACTCCGCTTTTGCGGCATGCGACCCCAAAGCCCTCTCCCGCGTGCGGGGGAGGGTTGGGTGGGGGCGCCGCGCTGCGGCGGATGTCGTGCTGAGGGCCGCCGGAAGCTTTCTTGCTTCCGCGCCCCCTCGCCCCCCTGCCCCGCACGCGGGAAAGGGGGGCGGGACGTGCGGAAACTTTATTCCGCCGCCTGAAGACCGCGCCGCTTTTCCATCTCGCGCAAGGCACGGCGATATTCCACCGGCATGACTTTCACGAATTTGCTGCGGTAATCGGCCCAATTGTCCAGGATCGTCTGGGCGCGGGTGGAGCCGGTATAGTGCAGATGCTTGGCGATCAACTGGTGCAAGCGCTCCTCGTCATGCCGGGACATGTCGCCCTGCACGTCGATACGGCCCTTGAACTCCAGATCGCCGCCATGATGGTGCAGGCGTTCCAGAAGGTCTTCCTCTTCTTCCACCGGCTCGATATCCACCATGGAGAGGTTGCAGCGCTTGGCGAAGCTCTTGTCCTCGTCCAGCACATAGGCGACGCCGCCGGACATGCCGGCCGCGAAATTCCGCCCGGTCTGGCCGATCACCACCACGATGCCGCCGGTCATATATTCGCAGCCATGGTCGCCGGTGCCTTCAACGACGGCGACTGCCCCCGAATTGCGCACCGCGAAGCGCTCGCCCGCGACCCCGCGGAAATAGCATTCCCCATCGGTGGCGCCGTACATCACCGTATTGCCGACGATGATGGATTCCTCCGCGACGATGATGGAATTGGCCGGCGGGCGCACGACGATGCGGCCGCCCGAGAGGCCCTTG
>NCHM01000426.1 GCA_002257205.1 Rhizobiales bacterium 24-66-13
TTCGATCTCAGCTCCAATTCCTGGCTGGAATTGCAATGGGTGCTGTTCGCGGCGGTGTTCCTGCTCTGCGCGTCCTGGACCTTCATCGACAACGAGCATATCCGCATCGACATCCTCAGCTCGCGCCTGTCCAAGCGCACCCGCGACGGCATTGATATTTTCGGGCATATCTTCTTCCTGATGCCGTTCGCGATCGTGCTGCTCGTGACCTCGATCCCGTTCGCGCTGAATTCCTACGGCATCAACGAGCAATCCCTGAACGCTGGCGGCCTGCCGCAATGGCCGGCCAAGGCGCTGGTGCCCATCGGCTTCTTCTTCCTGCTGCTCCAAGCGATTTCCGAGCTCATCAAGCGCGTCGCCATCATCACCGGGCGCATGGAGGACCCCAACGAGAATGTGGGCGGTCATCTCGCCCTCGCCGCCGAGGCGGAGCGTTTGCTGGCGGATGCCGACCGGGTCGACATCCCCCTCGAACCGACCCCCAAGGCCTGAGCGGGAGAACAGAAGAATGTCCGCGTCCCGCACCTTTAAGGTCGGCCTTGTGCTCGCCTGTGCCCTGGTCCTGCTTGGGCTTTCCAGCGATTTCGCACTCGCCGCCGAACCCGGCCTGCGCGGCTGGTTCACCCACAATATGGCGCCGATCATGTTCGGCGCGCTCGTGCTGTTCCTGCTGCTCGGCTATCCCGTGGCCTTCGCGCTGGCCGCGAACGGCCTGATCTTCGGCCTCATCGGCATCGAGCTCGGCCTGTTCCGCCCGGATTTCCTCCAGGCTCTGCCGGAGCGCGTCTATGGCACCATGAACAATGAGGTGCTGCTCGCGGTGCCGTTCTTCACCTTCATGGGGCTGGTGCTGGAGCGTTCCGGCATGGCCGAGGACCTGCTCGACACCATCGGCCAGGTGTTCGGCTCGATCCGCGGCGGCCTTGCCTATGCGGTGATCTTCGTCGGGGCGTTGCTGGCGGCCACCACCGGCGTGGTGGCGGCCTCCGTGATTTCCATGGGCCTGATCTCGCTGCCCATCATGCTGCGCTATGGCTATGACCGGCGCGTCGCGACCGGCGTCATTGCGGCGTCGGGTACGCTGGCCCAGATCATCCCGCCGTCGCTGGTGCTGATCGTCATGGCGGACCAGCTCAACCGCTCGGTCGGCGACATGTATACCGGCGCCTTCCTGCCGGGCCTCATTCTCTCGGGTCTTTACGCGGGCTATATCTTCCTGGTCTCCACGCTGTTCCCGACAGCGACCCCCGGCCTGCCGCTGGAAGCGCAGAACCTGCGGGACCCCCAGCAGAAGATGATGCCCTCGCGCATCCTCGGCGCCATCGCCGCGGCGGGCCTCTCGGTGTTGATCGCCACCGGCTCGCTGCCGGGGCTGACCGCCGGCTTCATTCCCGGCGTCGCGAATCCGGCGGTGTGGGGCGTGGTCTCGTTCGTGCTGCTTTATTTCGTGATGTCCGGCACCGCCAAGCTGCTGACGCCCTCGCTGTTCATCGCGCTGGCGCTCGCCATTGCTGTCGCCATCACCATCATGCAGCGCGGCAGCGTGAAGTTCGGCGCCGATTACGTGGTGCTGACTATGTCCATGACGGTGGGCCTCGCCTTCGTGGTCGCGGTCATCAACCGGGTGTTCAGGCTCGGCCTGCTCTCGAAGCTCGCCGAGCAGGTGGTGTTCGTGATGGTGCCGCCGCTGGCGCTGATCTTCCTGGTGCTCGGCACCATCTTCATCGGCGTCGCGACTCCGACCGAAGGCGGCGCCATGGGCTCGGTGGGCGCGATCCTGCTGGCCTTGGCGCGCGGACGGCTGAGGTTCGACCTGCTGCGGCAGGCGACCTATTCCACCGCCAAGCTCTCCGCCTTCGTGCTGTTCATCCTGCTCGGTGCGCGCGTGTTCTCGCTCACCTTCTACGGCGTGGACGGGCACCGCTGGGTCGAAGAATTGCTGACCTCCGTGCCCGGCGGCCAGACCGGCTTCCTCATCGTGGTCAATCTGCTGGTGTTCGTGCTGGCCTTCTTCCTCGATTATTTCGAGCTGGCCTTCATCATCATCCCGCTGCTGGGGCCCGCCGCCGACAAGCTCGGTATCGATTTGATCTGGTTCGGCATCATCCTTGCAGTGAACATGCAGACCTCGTTCATGCACCCGCCGTTTGGATTTGCGCTGTTCTTCCTGCGCTCGGTGGCGCCGAAGGTGCCCTATCTCGATCGCGTGACCGGCCTGCGCATGGAGCCGGTGACCACGGGGCAGATCTATTGGGGCGCGGTGCCGTTCGTGATCATCCAGATGATCATGGTGGCGCTGGTCATCCTGTTTCCGCAGATGGTGACGCATTACAAGGCGGGCGGCGTGTCGCTGGATCAGAACCAGATTCAGCAGCAATTCGACAGCATATCGCCCAATATCGGCGATCCGCCGCCCCCGGTGCTCGATTTCGGCAAATAGCCAGGGGCGAACATGCAAAAAAGAAGAGCGCCAACACTGCGTTGGCGCTCTTTTTGTTTTTGAAGTCTGGAAATTCTACGGCGCGGAAGACCGTGGCTCAGGCCGCCTTCTGCGCCTCGCGATCCACGATGGCGACGATGTCGGCCATGATGCGGTTCAGCTCGAAATTCTTGGGCGTATAGACCGCCGCCACGCCGAACGCCTTCAGCTGGATTTCGTCTTCCATCGGAATGATGCCGCCCACCACCACCGGCACGTCGGTCAGCCCCTCGGCGCGCAGCCGGTCCATCACGTCGCGCACCAGCGGCACATGGGAGCCGGAGAGGATGGAGAGGCCGATGACATGGACGCTCTCCTCGAGCGCCGCGTTGACGATCTCGGCCGGGGTCAGGCGGATGCCCTCATAGACCACTTCCATGCCGGCATCGCGGGCCCGCACGGCAATCTGCTCGGCGCCGTTGGAATGGCCGTCCAGGCCCGGCTTGCCGACCAGGAACTTGATGCGGCGGCCGAGCTTGGCGGAGACCGCCTCGACGCTGGCCCGCACCTCGTCCAGGCCCTGGGTGTCGATGCGCGCGGCGCGGCCGACGCCGGTGGGCGCGCGATATTCGCCGAACACCTCGCGCAGGCACGCGCCCCATTCCCCGGTCGTGATGCCGGCCTTCGCGCAGATGATCGAGGGCTCCATGATGTTGCGGCCCTCCTGCGCGGCGCTGCGCAGGCCGGCAAGTGCGGCATCCACCGCCGCCGGATCGCGCGCCGCGCGCCAGGCTTGAAGGCGGACGATCTGCTCCGGCTCCACATGCTCGGGCACAGTGAGGATGGAGCCTTCGCCGGTGGTGAGGGGCGAGGGCTCGGTCTCGGTCCAGCGATTGACGCCGACCACCACCTGCTCGCCGCGCTCGATATTCTCCAGCCGGCGGGTGTTGGATTCCACCAGCGCCTGCTTCATGTAGCTGTTTTCCACCGCCGCCACCGCGCCGCCCATGGCCTCGATGCGCGCCAGTTCGTCGCGCGCCTCGTCCTTCAGCGCCTCGACCTTCTTGGCGATCTCGGTGGAGCCGTCGAAAATGTCGCCATAATCCAGCAGGTCGGTTTCATAGGCCACCACCTGCTGCATGCGCAGCGACCATTGCTGATCGAACGAGCGCGGCAAGCCCAGCGCCTCGTTCCAGGCCGGCAATTGCACGGCGCGTGCGCGGGCCTTCTTGGAGAGCGTCACCGCCAGCATCTCCAGAAGAATACGATAGACGTTGTTTTCCGGCTGCTGCTCGGTGAGGCCGAGGGAATTCACCTGCACACCATAGCGGAACAGCTTCTGCTTGGGGTCGGTGATGCCGTAGCGGTTGATGCAGATCTCGTCCCACAGATCCACGAACGCCCGCATCTTGCACATCTCG
>NCHM01000427.1 GCA_002257205.1 Rhizobiales bacterium 24-66-13
CCGTTTGGGCCTGTGGCGCGCCGCCAACGGCAATCTCAACGCTTTGGTGAACATCGGCCCGCTGAACCCGAAGGAATTCGCCGAGGTCACCTCGACCCGCGAGGTGGTGGCGCCGATCTCCTCCGCCACCGGCGGCGGCATCTGGCGGCTCGCCGATCTCAATGGCGGCGTGCCGCGCGTCGTCACCATGAGCACCGGCGAGCGCCTGGCCGGCGAGGACTGGATGGGGCTTCGCACCCGCGACGTCTCCGTTGTGCGCGGCATCGGCCTGTTCCCGCTGTTCGCAGGGCTCTCCGGGCTGCTGCTGATGCTCGGGTTTATTGCCGCGACTTGGGTGCGGGAGGGGCGGTGAGCAAGGAGGACCGTGCGCAGAGTGTGCAGAGCTTAATTTTATTCAAAGATACTTTGCATCATCTCCAGTCAACATATCTCGCATGTTGTGAGTGACGGGAAATCCATAGCCTTTCCAGTCGGGCCGAAAAAGAAGCTGTCCCGCCTCATGATAGCTGCTGGTGTAGATATCAGCTGCGATCATCTGCATGGCGATCACGAGCGCCTGAACGGAATCGAAGCCGTGGGCCACCATTGTTTGCCGACCCTCTGGCCAATCCGTCTCATAGCGACAGGTCCAAGCGACGCCCGAGAATTCCGGCGCATAGATACGTATTGGGACTTCGACTTCGCGATCTTGCAATGTAAGCATAAGTGTGCGAGTCGCGATCATTCAAAACCTCAATAGCTCAGTGGAGGAAGTGGCCTCCGGATAAGCACGCCGCGTATCTTTCCGAAGCATGTATATGGCAGGACAAAACTCCGACCATAGTGCAATGAAAAATGTCTCATTGAGACGCCCTCAGGGCTGCGGCTTCGTCTCCGTTTGTACTGCCCGCTCCACCGCTGCCCGGAGCATTGGCAGCAGATGAATGGAACCGGCGACATTCAGATGACCCGTGTCGACATACCCAAGGTCGCCATTTGGCAGGGTCGGGCGACAAACGCTCGCGTCGCAGAACGCGGGTCGCGGCAGCACCAGTTCGACGCCTTTGGTCTCCTCCGCGATTCCCCTCAAGCCCGCCTCGACGGGCGCCGCAGCCTCGGCGACTTGGACGGACTCGGCGTTGCAACTGCCTTCGTCCAGGCCCAGGAAGCGTTTGCGTATGACGCAACGCGCTCCCGCCTCCCGGGCGAAGCCTGCCGGCGGCCCCACCAATATCACCCGTTTGCCGGCGGTGGTCAGTTGCAGCACTGCGTCCTTCACGGAGGCGATGGACGCCGGCAGAGTTTCGTCATTCGCCCAATTGCCGGCGATCACGACAACCCGCACCCGTGGATCCGCGACCAGCGCCGCCATGCTTTGGGTGCGAAAGGCTGCCCGATCCGCCACTTCACGCGCGGCAAACCGATTGCCCCCCTCCCCCCGCTGGAAAGCGCTCGCCTTGGTCACCTGAAGCAAGCCGTAGCCGCTGTCGCGAGCGATGGCATCGAGCGCAGGCGCATGGTGATTGGCAAACGAATCCCCCCATAGGGCGATCAGGGGTGCGTCGGGCGCTAGGTCGCCGAATCGGCATTGGACGCCCGGCGGCGCGAGCCCCGCCCCTTGAAGGCAGGTGCGGGTGCCGCGCCACATGTCGTCCAACGCGGCCTGCGCCTTGAGGAACGCCGGGCTTGCGCGGCCGGGCAATCCGCCCGAAGCCGCCAGCCCAAATCCCGCACCCGCCAGGCAGGCCAGCGCGAGCAGCCCCGCGCCAATGCTGGCCCATTGCGAACGCCGCCCGGCGGGGCCACGGCGGCGGAACCGGCTCTCCACATATCGCCAAGAGAGGAAGGACACGCCAACAGCCGCGCCCACAAGAAGGACGCCGGACACCAGCCCTGGATCGTTACCGGTGTGAAACTTAAAGAAGCCGAAGATCGGCCAGTGCCAAAGATAAAGCGAATAGGAGATAAGCCCGACGCCGGCAATCGGTCGCAACGCCAGCAGCCGCCCGATCCGCGTCGTTCGGCCGTGCTCCCCGGCCCAGATCACCAAGAGCGCGCCGCCTGTCGGGAGCAGCGCGGAGAGACCGGGGAACAAGGTATTATGATCGAACAGCGCCATGGCGGCGACGATCATCGCCAGTCCCACCCCCGCCATCACCTCGGGCACCAGACGCCCCCGCAGCGGCGGCACAAGCCTCAAAGCAAGCACGGAACCCAGCAAGAGCTCCCAGGCCCGAGAGGTGAAATTGAAGAAGGCGCTATTTGGCCGAACGAAGGTGTTCTTGGTCGCTTGATAGAGCGAGGCCAGCAGAATCCCCCAGATGAAAAGACCGCGAAAACGTTTCAAGCGGGGATGTGAGAGGACGATCAGGGCCAGTGGGAAGAACAGATAGAACTGCTCCTCCACAGCCAACGACCACATGTGCAGAAAAAACTGTTCTTCTGCACCCGGCGTGAAATAGCCAGAGACCGCCACGAAATAGCGGTTGGCCATGAAGACCGATGCATATTCCAACGACTGCCCAAAAGCGACGAGCATTGCTGGCGGCAGGGTCGCGACAGCCGCAAGTGTCGTGACCAGAGCCACGAGCGCGTACGCGGGCACGATGCGCCGAACCCGTCGATCATAGAAGGTGATGAAACTGAAGCGGTCCCTGTCGAGATCCGCCGCAATGATCGATGTGATCAGATAACCGGAGATGACGAAAAAGACGTCTACGCCCACAAAGCCGCCCGGCACCAGGGCGGCGTGCGCGTGATAGAGGACCACCGGCACCACTGCGAGCGCGCGCAGGCCGCTGATGTCTGCTCTGTACTGCATGCGAATGCTAAATCCTGGGCGGCCGCCCAGGCTTTGAGGGCCGTCGCGGCGGAACATGCGGGCGGCAGGCCAAGCACAGCCCTCGGCGCACGAACCGCTGCTCGGCCCACCCCGAGGCTTCTAACCGCCTCCCACCCGCGCCCCTTTTAATGAACAGCCACCGCCCCTGTCACCCCCGCGCGGCGGCCCGTTCTTCCGATGCGCGCAACTTTTCGGCCCTTTTGGTGGCGATGGAGGCGATGATGACCGCGACCGTTACCACGCCGATCAGGATCGAGCAGGCGGCGTTGATCTCCGGCGTCACGCCGAGGCGCACCTGGGAATAGATGCGCATGGGCAAGGTGGTCGCGCCCGGCCCGGTGGTGAAGCTCGCGATGACCAGATCATCCAGCGAGAGCGTGAACGCCAGCATGAAGCCGGAGAGCACCGCCGGCAGGATCAGCGGCAAGGTGATGGTGAAGAAGGTCTTGAACGGCGGGCAGCCGAGATCCAGCGCGGCTTCCTCCAGCGAGCGGTCGAAGGTGACGAGGCGCGATTGCACCACCACCGCCACGAAGCACATGGTGAAGGTGATATGGGCGAGCGTGATGGTCCAGAACCCGCGCTCGAAGCCGACCGCCACGAACAACAGCAGCAGCGACAGGCCGGTGATGACTTCCGGCATCACCAGCGGCGCATAGGTCATGCCGGAAAACAGCGTGCGCCCGAAGAACCGGCCATAGCGCGTGAGCGCCAGCGCCGCCATGGTGCCGAGCACGGTCGCCGCCATGGAGGATATGAAGGCCACGCGCAGCGTGACCCAGGCGGCATCGATGAGCTGCTCGTTCTGGAACAGCGACACGTACCATTGGAAGGAAAAGCCCGCCCACACGGTGACCAGGCGCGAGGCGTTGAAGGAATAAATCACCAACAGCAGGATGGGGATGTAGAGAAACGCAAACCCCAGCACCAGCGAGGTGACGTTGAACCAGGAGAGGTTCTTGTTCATTTCCCCGCCTCCAATTGGCGCGCCTGGATGTTCTGGTAGATCACGATCGGCA
>NCHM01000428.1 GCA_002257205.1 Rhizobiales bacterium 24-66-13
CCCGCGCCTGGCTTGCGCTGGCGCGGGAATATTATGGCGACGCGGGCGAGCCGACGCTCACGCGATCGCCAGCGCCTGCTGAAGATCGGCGATGATGTCCGCCACGTCCTCGATCCCCACGGAAAGCCGCACCACCTCGGGCCCGGCGCCAGCCGCGACCTTGGCCTCGTCGGACAGCTGGCGATGGGTGGTGGAGGCGGGGTGGATGATCAACGAGCGCGTGTCGCCGATGTTCGCCAAGTGCGAGAACAACTCCACGTGGGACACCAGTTTCACGCCCGCCTCATAGCCGCCCTTCAGGCCGAAGGTGAACACGGCGCCGGCGCCCTTGGGCAGATATTTGCGGGCGAGCGCGTGATATTTGTCCTCCGGCAGGCCGGGATAGCTCACCCATTCAACCGCCGGATGAGCGGCGAGGAATTTCGCCACGGCAAGAGCGTTCTCGCTGTGCTGCTTCATGCGCAGGGTGAGCGTCTCGATGCCGGTGAGGATGAGGAAGGCGTTGAACGGCGAGAGCGCCGGGCCGAGATCGCGCAGGCCAAGCACGCGCGCGGCGATGGCGAAGGCGAAATTGCCGAACGTCTCGTGCAGCACGATGCCCTGATATTCCGGCCGGGGCTTGGAGAGGAAAGGATAGCGGTCGGTGGCGGACCAGTTGAACGTGCCGGCGTCCACGATCACGCCGCCGATGGAATTGCCGTGCCCGCCCAGGAACTTGGTGGCGGAATGGATGACGATGTCCGCGCCATGCTCGATCGGGCGCCACAGATAGGGCGTGGCCAGCGTATTATCGACGATCAGCGGCAGGCCGGCGGCCTTGGCGATCTGCGAAATGGCCGCGATGTCGGTCACCACGCCGCCGGGATTGGCGATGGATTCGGTGAAGATGGCCTTGGTCTTGGGCGTAATCGCGCGCTCGAACGAGGAAATATCGTCCGGATCCGCCCACGCAACATTCCAGCCGAAGCTTTTGAAGGCATGGGTGAATTGGTTGATGGAGCCACCGTACAGTTTACGTGAGGCGACAAATTCGTCCCCCGGCGAGAGCATGGTCTGGAACACCAGCAGCTGCGCCGCATGGCCGGAGGCCACCGCGAGCGCGGCCGTGCCGCCTTCCAGCGCCGCCACGCGCTCTTCCAGCACGGCGTTCGTGGGATTGCCGATGCGGGTATAGATGTTGCCGAAAGTCTGGAGGCCGAACAGCGCCGCCGCATGATCCACGTCGTCAAACACGAACGAGGTGGTCTGGTAGATCGGCGTCGCCCGCGCGCCCGTGGTCGGGTCGGGCTGGGCGCCCGCATGAATGGCGAGGGTGGCGAAGCCGGGTTCGCGATCGGTCATGGCTGGTCTCCTCCGAGTCCCCGGCATTATGCCGTGGTGTTGATGTTGTTTTCTAGTTCATCCATCGAAAAAATGTTGTTTTTGAACTCCACCATCCTCCGCGCGTACAAATAGCTATTGCGCGTCGGCTGGCGGCTTCGGCGTGCGCGACAGCGACAGGCGCTGCACCCCGCTGCCCAGGCGCTGGGGGCGCTTTGAGGAAATGGTGCGGCTGTTGACGCCGGTCCAGCCGATCTCGCCGGAGAGCCGGCCGTATTCGATCTTCGGGCAGCGATCCATCACCACCTGGAGGCCCGCCGCCTCGGTGCGCGCGGCGGCTTCGTCGTGGCGCACGCCGAGCTGGAGCCAGAGCACCTTGGGCAGCGGCGACAGCGCGAGCACTTCGTCCAGCACCGCGGGCACGAAGGCCGGGGCGCGGAACACGTCCACCATGTCGATGGGCACCGGCACGTCCGCGAGCCGGCCATAGAACGCGCGGCCCGCGAGTTCCTTGCCCACCTGGCCGGGATTGACGGGATAGACCTCGAACCCGCGCTCGGAGAGATATTTCGTCACGAAGAAGGACGGGCGCGCCGGATTGGGGCTCGCTCCGACGACGGCGATGGTGCGGCAGCGGCTCAGGATGTCGCGGATATAGGCGTCATCATAGCGATCGTGATTCATGAGGAGGATCCCTGCCGCGCGTTCCGCACGCCTTGCTTAAAGGCAGAATGGCTCAGGCGCGCCGCGCCTTCGAGAACAAGGTGAAGAAATTCTGCGTGGTGCGCGCGGCGATCTCTTCCAGCGTGGTGCCGCGCGCGGCGGCGAGAACCGTAGCGGTCTCACGCACGAAAGAGGGCTCGTTGCGCTTGCCGCGATGGGGCGTCGGCGCGAGGAACGGCGCATCGGTCTCCACCAGCAGCCGCTCGGCCGGGAGCGCGGCGGCAAGCTCGCGCAGAGCGGCGCTGTTCTTGAAGGTGATGACGCCGGAGAAGGAGACATAGCCGCCCAGCGCCACCGCCCGGTGCGCGAGGTCCGCGCCGCCGGTGTAGCAATGGAGCAGGAAGGGAAACGCGCCCTTCGCGCTCTCCGCCTCCAGGATCGCGGCGACATCCTCGTCCGCCTCGCGGGCGTGGATCACCAGCGGCAGGCCGGTTTCGCGCGCGGCGGCGATATGGGTGTGGAAGCCGTGGGCCTGCGCTTCGCGCGGGCTGTTGTCATAATGATAATCGAGCCCCACTTCGCCGATCGCCACCACCTTGGGATGGGCCGAGAGCGCCACCAGCTCTGCCGTCGTCACGTCCGGCTCTTCCGCCGCCTGGTGGGGATGGGTGCCCACCGAGCAGAACACATTCTCGAACCGCTCGGCGATGGCGCGGATCTGGTCGAAGCGCTTCACACGCGTGGAGATGGTCACGAGATGGGAAACGCCGGCTTCGCGCGCCCGCGCGACGATGGCGGGCAATTCCTCGGCGAAATCGGGGAAATCAAGGTGGCAGTGGCTATCGACGAGCATGAATGAGGGCCTTCACAACAGGCCCCTCACATAGGCATTCGGCGCCATCACGTCGAGCCGCTACGTTGAGCCTTCGCGTTGAGCCATTGCATTGACTCGACGTGCGCGGGTTCAGCCGGCGGGGTGCATCTGGAAGCAGAAGCAGGAGCCTGCCTTTGCCTCCCACCC
Source organism: Rhizobiales bacterium 24-66-13 (assembly GCA_002257205.1). Taxonomy (GTDB): domain Bacteria; phylum Pseudomonadota; class Alphaproteobacteria; order Rhizobiales; family Xanthobacteraceae; genus NCEH01. The sequence continues at coordinate 3,005 of NCHM01000428.1, forward strand.
GTCATGGCCGGGCTCGTCCCGGCCATCTATGCCGCGCCGACCGCGCGGGCCTTGACCAGCCGGTGCCAGCGGTGCCGCGTGGATGTACGGGACAAGCCCGTGCATGACGATGCTCTGCTGCAAAGGCAAACGCGCCGGACCCGGACGGTCGATCCCCCCTAACCCTCCTCCTCGAACAGGGCCCGCTCGCGCCGGAACAGATCCAGCAGCGCGTCGGACACCAGGCGGAAGCGGGCATCGGTGCGGGCGTCGGCGCGTGTGAGCAGCCACAATTCGCGCGCCGGCGGCCGGTGCGTCAGGTCAAGAACGCAAAGGGCTGGATGGCAGGCGGCGAGGAAATGCGGCAGCAAGGCGATGCCGCACCCAGCAGCGGCCGCCTGCGCCTGTCCCGCCTGGCTGTTGGTGCGGAAAGAGAATCGCGCGCGGGGAAATTGGCGCGTAAGCCAGAGCGCTTCCGGCAAATGCCCCGCCGCCTCGTCGAAGCCGACGAAATGCGGCGCCTCGCCTTGCGTGATCCTCGCCTGACATTCCGCCGTTCCATAGAAGGCCAGCCCGACGCCGCACGCCCGACGCGCCAGAAGGTCGCCATCCTGCGGCCGGGCGAGGCGCAGCGCGATGTCGGCCTCGTGGCGTTGCAGGCTCACCGCGCGCCGGTCGGCGATCAGTTCCAGATCGAGCGCGGGATGCCGCCTCTGGAGCGCTGCCAGATGCGGCAGCAGGAACACATCCGCGAGGCTCGCCGTCGCGGTCACGCGCACACGGCCGGCATAGGCATCGCGCGGCGCCTGCTCCTGCAAGGCCTGGGCGGCACGCTCCATCGCCATC
>NCHM01000429.1 GCA_002257205.1 Rhizobiales bacterium 24-66-13
ATGGCGTCCGCCGCCTTGGCCTTTTCCATGGCGCCATCGGAAATGGCGACGCCGTGCGCGTCATAGGCGCTGCCGCCCACCAGATCCTCTTCCACCGCGAAGGACACGAGGCCCTGGGCGTCGAGCCAGGAAATCAGGCGCTTCACCTGCGCCATGACTTCCGGGCCGATGCCGTCGCCGGGGAGAAGAAGAAGCTTGTGCGTGGCCATGAGACGTTCCTGTTATAAAAGAACCGCGGCACCTTGGGCATGGATGGAGGCGGTTCTGGTTGGCGCGGAGTGCTAATGCCTTCCGCCGTCCAAAACAAGCTTGGCGTTATGTTCTGGCCTATTGTCGACCCGTCCGCGTGGCGGTCCAGGCGCCGCCCACGATGAGCAGGCAGGCCAGCGCGAGGGGCCAGCGCGCGGTCGCAAACCCCGTCGCCACCAGCAGCAGCGTGGAGAGAACCGGCGCGGCATAGGAGGCGACGCCGAGGAGGCCCACGTCGCCGCGCTTCATGCCGATGTCCCAGGCATAAAAGGCGATGCCCACCGGGCCGATGCCGAGCGCGATCACCGCAAGCCATTGGATCGCCCCGGCCGGCCAGACGGTCTCTTCCCAGGCGAGGTGGCAGAGGCCCGCCAGAACAGCCGTGGCGAGGCAGAAGCCGGAGACCGCCTGCGTCGGCACATCGGCGAAGCGGGTCGCCGTCACCGAATAGATCGCCCAGATGAAGGCGCAGGCGAGCGCGGCGAGATAGCCCGGCAAGAAGCGCGCCTCGAAGCGCGCCTCGAAGCCGGAAAACCCGCCCTTTCCCGCCAGCAGCACGATGGTGCCGGCAAGGCCGAGTAGGGCGCCGAGCACATGGGTCCGCTTCAGTCCGGCGCCCGGCAGCATCGCCGCGAGCAGAACGATCAGCAGCGGCCAGAGATAGGCGATCAGCCCGGCCTCGGCGGGCGGGGCGAGCTTGAGGGCGGAGAAATACATGAAATGATAGCCGAACAGCCCGCCCACCCCGTGCAGCCACGCCGCCGGCCGCTGGCGCAGGACGCGCAGGCCCGGTCCGCGCAGGGCGGCGATCAGGCCCACCAGTCCGCCGATGGCGAAGGTGAGCGCGGTGAGCAGGAACGGCGGCACCGCGCCCGTGGCGGCGGTGGAGAGCGCCAGCGTCGACCACAGGGCAATCGCGACGAGGCCGATGCGGGTCGCGCGGCGGGAAGGCGAGGGAGCGGGAGCGGGCGAGGGAGAGGGCGCGGTCGAGGAAAGGGGCGATGCGCGGTGCGAAAGCGGCGGTTCGGATTCATCCGCCGGAAACTTCGCCCGAAATGGCGGCGTCATCCGCCGCGAAGCCGCGGTGAAGCGGCCTTGATCCGATGTTCGTCTGCGCTAAGCCATTGTTTCACGTGAAACATTTTCGGAAAACAGGGGGCTCAGGGGAGCTTTCGGGGTCTTCGGCGGGCGACCGGGATCGGCCCGCCGAAGCGTGATTTACGCGTGAAAAGGCAAAGGCGGCAAGCGCTTTGCACCCCTCAGCAGATGTATTGCGCGCCGTTGGCGGTCAGCGTCGAGCCGGTGATGAAGCCGGCATCGTCGGCGGCCAGGAACACCACGCAGCGGGCGATATCCTCCGGCTCGCCCAAGCGGCCGACCGGGATGGTGGCGACGATCTTCTCCAACGCATCGGCGGGCACCGCGCGCACCATTTCGGTGGCGATATAGCCCGGCGCGATGGCATTGACGGTGACGCCGACCTTCGCGCCTTCCTGCGCCAGCGCCTTCACGAAGCCGATCTCTCCGGCCTTGGCGGCGGAATAATTGGTCTGGCCGAACTGGCCCTTCTGCCCGTTGATGGACGAGATGCAGATGACGCGGCCGAACTTGCGCGCGCGCATGCCCTCAATGACCTGGCGGGTCATGTTGAAGAGGCTGTTGAGATTGGTATTTATGACGGCGTTCCACTGCTCGAACGTCATGCGGTGCAACTGCCCGTCGCGGGTGATGCCGGCATTGTTCACCAGCACGTCCACCGGGCCGAGTTCGGCTTCCACCTTGGCGACGCCGGCCTTGCAGGCCTCGAAATCGGAGACGTCCCATTTGAAAGCCGGAATGCCGGTCTTGGCCGTGAAAGCCTCGGCTGCCGCATCATTGCCGGCATAATTGGCGGCCACCTGATAGCCCGCCGCCTTTAGGGCGATGGAGATCGCTTCGCCGATCCCGCGGGTTCCCCCAGTCACCAGTGCGACACGCGCCATGTTCGTCTCCCTCTTCATTCGTCTTCTGCCGAGGCCGCGTTGGTGCAGCCTTTCTCAAACCTGGCCACGCCGCCGACTGAGCCGCGCCGACCGTTCGCATATCGCCCCGCTTCGTTCGAGCCGTTCCGCCGCGTCTTGCTGCCGCGCCCGAAACCGGGATCGAATCGGTGCCCGCTTTCCTTACGCCGCCAACCGTGACCGATGAAAGGAAGAGGAGCCATACCCTTAGCGGGGATTGCTTCCGCTGCGTTTGATTCATCCCAAGCAAATTCGCTTCAGACGGGAATAATGCCGATCTGCAACGCGCCCGGCCGGATCATGATAACGAAAACGCCCGGACACGGGTCCGGGCGTCATCGCAATCAAGGGGCGGCCGGTGGTCTTTCGCCGGTCGCGGAGCGACGGGCTCAGTCGCGGGCGATGCACATGGCGATGCCCATGCCGCCACCGATGCACAGGGTGGCGAGGCCCTTCTTGGCGTCGCGCTTTTCCATCTCGTGCAGCAGGGTCACGAGGATGCGGGTGCCCGAGGCGCCGATGGGGTGGCCGATGGCGATGGCGCCACCGTTCACATTGACCTTGCTGGTGTCCCAGCCGAGTTCCTTGTTCACCGCGATGGCCTGGGCGGCGAACGCCTCATTGGCCTCGATCAGGTCGAGGTCGTCGACGGTCCAGCCGGCCTTTTCAAGCGCGGCCTTGGAGGCGGGAATGGGACCCGTGCCCATCACCTTGGGATCGACGCCGGCCTGGGCCCAGGAAACGATGCGGGCGAGCGGCTTCTTGCCCTCGGCGGCGGCGCGGGCGGCGCTCATGAGCACCACGGCGGCGGCGCCGTCATTGATGCCCGAGGCGTTGCCGGCGGTGACCGTGCCGTCTTTCTCGAACGCCGGCTTCAGTTTCGCCATGGCGTCCAGGGTGGCGCCGTGGCGGGGATATTCGTCGGTGTCCACCACCACGTCGCCCTTGCGGGTGGAGATGGTGACCGGGACGATCTCCTCCTTGAAGCGGCCGGCCTTCTGGGCGGCTTCCGCCTTGTTTTGGGAGGCGACCGCGAAGGTGTCCTGGTCGACGCGGGTGATCTGGTACTGGCGCGCCACGTTCTCGGCGGTGTTGCCCATGTGATAGCCGTTGAAGGCGTCCCACAGGCCGTCCTTGATCATGGTGTCGGTAAAGGCGAGATCGCCCATGCGGGTGCCGTTCCGCACGTGCGCGGCATGGTTCGACAGGCTCATGGATTCCTGGCCGCCGGCCACCACGATGTCGCTGTCGCCGGTCTGGATCGCCTGGAAGCCGAGTGCCACCGAGCGCAGGCCCGAACCGCAGACCTGGTTGATTTCCCACGCCGGGCTTTCAATCGGCACGCCGGCGGCGATGGAAGCCTGGCGCGCGGGGTTCTGGCCCTGCGCCGCGGTCAGGACCTGGCCGAGAATCACTTCGCTGACCTGGGCGGACGGCACGCCGGCGCGTTCCAGCGCGGCCTTGATGGCGATCGCGCCCAATTGATGGGCAGGCAGGGTGCTGAGCGCACCGTTGAACGAGCCGACCGGGGTGCGGGCGGCTCCGACGATG
>NCHM01000430.1 GCA_002257205.1 Rhizobiales bacterium 24-66-13
TGCCTCGGACGCCGGGAGGAAGCGCGCGTGTGTTCATCTGTCCATCCCCGTAAGTGTTGCTGGGTGCCCGTAACGTAAACCACCTTGGCCTCGGCCGACGGGCGCACAATAGAACCGGATGCGCCCGACCGCATCTTGTTTTTTGCAACGCATCAATGTGCCGGAGCGTGCTGCCTGTGATGACGCTGCGGTGCGGCTCAGAGCTTGTTCATCGGGTCCCGGTTCGCCGTACATACGCCAAGTCTTTGGCTCATTGCAATTTCAGACGCAAAATCGCCGCGCGCCGGGGCTGAAATTGCTTCAGCCAGCGGTCGTCTGCACGAGGGCGCGCACGTCCCGGGCCAGGTGGATGGCGTCAAACGGCTTGGCGATCACACCGATGGCGCCCAGGGTCATGAAATGGGCGATCTCATGGGCTTGGGTGCGCGCGGTCACGAAGGCGACGGCGGCGGGGGGCGCCAGCCGTCGCTGCTGGAGCTGCCTTAGGGTGGTGGGCCCGTCCATGGACGGCATCATCACGTCCAGCAGGATGAGATCGAAGGATTTCTCGCCCGCGAGGGCGAGCGCGGCGGCCCCGGAAGGCGCCGTATCGACGCCGATCTGCGGGTCCAGGCTGAGCGCGAGCGTCACGATTTCCCGGATGTCGGGCTCATCGTCCACATAGAGGATATGCAGCCTCACGCGCTTTGTCCCCCTTTGCCGGCCGGGGTGCCGGAGACGTGGTCGATCATGACATCGAACATGGCCGGCAGCGCGCCCGTCTCGCCCTGGAACATCTGGTCCAGTCGCCGCGCCATCAGCGGATCGTGGGTGCGCGGCGAGAGCATCGCAAGCGGCAGATGGTTTTCGGAGCAGAAGCGGCACAGCGAGGACAGATGGTCCAGCGACAAATCGAACGGCCACATGTCGACAATCACCAGGCGGCAATCGCGCTGCGCCAGGATGGCGTTGGCATCGTCCAGGCTGGCGGCGGGAATGACTTCCACCAGATCGCGCAGAGCATGGGCGACGGCGCGGCGTGATTCATTGCCCTGGGAGAGATGCAGCACGCAGCCGGCGCGCGCCAGCACGGCACTACGGGAAACCAGGGCGATCAGGCGGTCGCGCTCGGGGGGAATGTCGAACCAGTCTGCGATCTCAACCACCGGGCCGGTGCCGCTGCGCGAGAGCAGAATCAAGGGCGTGGTCCGCGTGCGCTCGGAGCGGCGCAGGGAGCGGATCAGGGCGATGCCATCGGAATCGCGCAGCCGCAGCGCCAGCAGGATCACCGTATAGGGCTGCAGCGCGGCATGCCCCTCCGCTTTCGCGGCGGTGTCGGCGCATTCCACCACGATGCCGTGGCCGTTGAGCATGGCCGTGATGGCGTCCGTCTGCTCGGCATCGCCGCTGACCAGCAGCACATGGGCGGCGGAGGGGCCGCCCTCGGGCGGCGGCACCGGGAGCCGGGCGGGCAGGTCGACCATGAAGGTCGTCCCGAGCCCCTCATGGGTCTCGAACGAGACGCGGCCCGCATGGCGTTCGACGATATCCTTCACGATGGCGAGCCCGAGCCCGGTGCCGCCGCGCTGGCGCGAGTCCGAATTGTCGGCCTGGGCGAAGCGGGTGAACATATTGGCGCGGAACGCCTTGGGAATGCCGGCGCCGTGGTCCTGCACGCAGGCCCGCACGATCTCGCCGCGCCGCTCGACGGTGAGGCGGACGACGCCGTCCACGGGCGAGAATTTGACCGCGTTGGATATCAGATTGGTCAGCACCTGGATCAGGCGGTCGTGGTCGCCGACCACCGTGGAATCCCCCTCTTCGATGTCGAGGGCGAGGCGCACGCGGTGCTCGTCGGCATAGGCGGTGTTCTGCTCGATGGCCTCGCGCGCCACCTGCGCCACCGAAACCGGCGCGCGGGCGAAGGCGACTGAGGCGGACTGCATCTTCTCGATATCGAGAATGTCGTTGATCAGCCGCACCAGCCGGCGGCTGTTCTGGTGGGCGATGCCGACCAGCCGCTTGGCAGCGTCGGGGAGCGGCCCGGCTGCGCCCGCATCCAGCAGGCCGAGGGAGCCGGCGATGGAGGTGAGGGGCGTGCGCAATTCGTGGCTGACGGTGGAGACGAAATCATTCTTCATGATTTCCGCGCGCTTGCGCTCGCTGACGTCGTGCAGGATCGCGACCAGCCGATTGCCGTCGCTCTCGCGCATCTGGCCCACGGCCACGTCGATGGGAAAGGTCGTGCCGTTCTTGCGCCGGCCGGTCAGTTCCTGGGCATGGCCCCCTTCGAGCGCGAAATTCTCCAGCCGGTGGAGGAGATCGGCTTCGCTGCGCCCTTCGCCCAGCACGAACAGCAGCCCGAGATGGCGCCCCGTCAATTCCTCCGGCGACCAGCCGAACATCCGGATCGTCACCGGATTCGCGGTCTCGATGATGCCCTTGCTGGTGATCACCACGATCGCATCCATGGCGCTGGCGAGGATGGCGCGGTGGCGCGCCAGCGTATCGGCCAGGGCCAGCTCGGCGCGGCGGCGCCCGACCAGATGGGCGATCATCACCAGGCTGGACCCGCCCACCACGGTGATGGCGGCCGCCAGCAGCAGGAGCAGCGTGCGCTTGGTGCGCTGCCCGGCGATGCGCACTTCATAGGTCTTGCGCTCGATCGCCTCCACCTCGGCGTTACGCACCTGTTCCACCACCACCCGGATCCGGTCCATGAGTGCCTTGCCACGTCGGGTCTCCATGACATTGGAGGCGGCGAGGGCGCCGGCGGCATTGCGGGTTTCCACCATGTCGGCGAGCAGCCGCATTTCCTGATCGGAATAACGCGCCAGTTCGCCGAGCGAGATGGCGTGCTGCGGGCGTTCGGCCGACAATTGGGCGAGCGCGTCGATCTCTTTGCGGATGTCGGCGCGCACCTGGTCCAGGGGCGCGAGGAATTCATCGCGGCCGGTGACCACATAGCCGAGGCCGCCAGCTTCCGCGGTCAGCAATTTCTCATAGATGCGCTGCAATTGGGCGCGCAGGGCGGTGGAATAGAGCAGATCCTCCCGCATATGGTTGCCGGTGGCGAATTCGCGGAAGCTTGCGATGCCCACCGCCATGACGATGGCGACCGAGAGCAGGGCGCCGATCAGCCCGATAATGGTCACGGAGCGGATGGAGCGTCGATAGGCGCTGCCTTTGTCGCTCATGAGCGCGATCCGCCGTGCCTTGGTCCCGGGGGTGCTTCGGCCGATCGGGCGCGGACCGACACGCATGCGCCGCCTTCAGCCGCCTTCGCCGGCGCGTGCCTGGCGCGAACCTGCATCCCGAGCCCCATCTCCCGCGGCGCGTGCCGACGTGGCGCGAAGCGTTGTCCATCGCTCCGCCGGACGCAAGGGCGCAGGGGTAGAAATTTGGGGGTTCAAGAGACTTAGGGTCCTAGGGACATATTGCGGTCTCGGCAGCCTTGCGCATTCCGGGCGTGGGGCTACCGCCGCAGGGGCGCTACCGGTTCTTCTCCGGCATGGTCAGGCCGAGCCAGCTGTCGAGGAAGCAGTCCAGCCAGTGGCACACGGCAGGATCATAGCGGCTCCAGCCGGCGAGATGCGCCTCGCCCGGCTGGGCGCCCGGCTTGGTGAGGTGATGCGCGCCGCGCGTCGCCCAGCGGCACATCATGTCCTGCGTGACCTCCGGGTGAAACTGCAAGCCGAAGGCATTGTGTCCGTGGCGAAAGGCCTGGTTCGGAAACGTCTCGCCCTGGGCCAGCAGCTCGCTGCCGCGCGGCAGGTCGAACCCTTCCGAGTGCCAGTGATAGACATGGCTCGGCCAGGGC
>NCHM01000431.1 GCA_002257205.1 Rhizobiales bacterium 24-66-13
CCTGGCAATGATCGCAATGGTCGCCGCGGGAACCGCCGCAGCAACGTTGAACGCCGCTTCCGCCGCAGGGCCGGACGTCACCCAATACCAGCTGGCCAACGGCCTGACGGTGATGGTGATTCCCGACCACCGCGCGCCCGTGGTCACCCATATGGTGTGGTACAAGGTCGGCTCGGCGGACGAACAGCCGGGCAAATCCGGCATCGCCCATTTCCTCGAGCATCTGATGTTCAAGGGCACCGAGAAGGCCGGCCCCGGCAAGTTCTCGGGCGAGGTGGCGCGCCTCGGCGGCCAGGAAAACGCCTTCACCTCGCAGGATTACACCGCCTATTACCAGCGCGTCGCCAAGGAGCACCTGGAAACGGTGATGACCTTCGAGGCCGATCGCATGACCGGGCTGAAGCTCTCCGACGCGGTGGTGCTGCCCGAGCGCGACGTGGTGCTCGAGGAGCGCCGCATGCGCACCGACAGCGATCCCGGCGCCCGCCTGTCCGAGGCGCTCCAGGCCGCGACCTATGTGAACCATCCCTACCAGCATCCGATCATCGGCTGGGAACACGAGATCAAGCAGTTGAACCGCGAGGACGCGCTCGCCTTCTATCATCGCTTCTACGCCCCCAACAATGCGGTGCTGGTGGTCGCGGGCGACGTGGAGCCCGAGGCGGTCCGGGCACTGGCCGAAAAGATCTATGGCGTTATTCCCCGTGCCGACACGCCGCCGCGCAACCGCCCGCAGGAGCCCGAGCCGCAGGTCCATCGCCGGGTTTCGCTGAGCGATCCGCGCGTCGCCCAGCCGAGCCTTCAGCGCAGCTATCTGGTGCCCTCCTATCGCACCGCCAAGCCCGGTGAGGCCGAGGCGCTGGACGTGCTCGCCCAGGTCCTCGGCGGCGGGCAGACCGGCCGTCTCTATCGCGAACTGGTGGCCGAGCAGGGCCTCGCAGCCGGCGCCGGCGCCTGGTACCAAAGCACAGCCTATGACGAGACCCGCTTCGGCATCTCCGCCTCGCCCCGCCCGGGCGTCACACTGGAGACGCTGGAACAGGCGATGGACGGCGTGGTCGCCAAGATGGCGAAGGACGGGCCGGACGATGTCGAGCTGGCCCGCGCCAAGACCCGCCTGACGGCGGAAGCGATCTATGCCCGCGACAACCAGGCGACCCTCGCGCGCATCTATGGTGCGGCCTGGGCCACCGGCATTTCCGTGGAGGATGTGAACCGCTGGCCGGATCTCATCAAGCGCGTGAGCGCGGCGGACGTGAAGGCGGCGGCCGCGCATTATCTCGTGCTGAAGCGCGCGGTGACCGGCTATCTGACGCCGCCCCCCGCAGCCGCGCCTGCGGCGCCGGAGAAGCGCTCGTGAGCGCACGCCCCGCCGCTTCCCTCTTTAGCGCTCGCATTCTTGTGTTGGTGATGATGGCTGTCTCTCTTGTTTCCGCGGCTCCCGCCCAGTCCCAAACCACGCGGATCACGCGCGTGGTCAGCCCCGGCGGCATCGAGGCCTGGCTGGTGCGCGACACCACCTTGCCACTCCTCGCCATGGAATTCGCCTTCCTCGGGGGCGCGGCGCAGGATCCGGCGGAGCGCCCCGGCATCGCCAGCCTCGCCGCCTCGCTGCTGGACGAAGGCGCCGGCGAATATGACGCCGAGCGCTTCCATCAGGCGCTGGCCGACAAGGCCATCGAGCTGCATTTCGACGCCGGGCGCGACGAGGTGCGCGGCTCGCTGCGCACCCTTTCGGAAAACCGCGATACCGCCTTCGACATGCTGCGCCTGTCGGTGACCCAACCGCGCTTCGATACCGAGGCGGTGGAGCGCATCCGCACCGCGCAGCTTGCCTCCCTGCGCCGGCGCTCGACCGATCCCAATTCGCTCGCCAACGAGCGCTGGTTCGCGCTCGCCTTCCCGAACCATCCCTATGGCCGCCCAGTGGACGGCACGCTCGCCAGCGTCGCCGATATCACGCGTGAGGATCTGGCGGGCTTCGCCAAGCGCAACCTTGCGCGCTCCAACCTGCGCGTGGCGGTGGTGGGCGACATCACGCCCGAGGAGCTCGCCACCGAGCTGGACCGCGTGTTCGGCGCGCTTCCCGCCACCGCGCAATTGACCCCGGTCGCGGATGTGCAGCCCCAGGGCCTCGGCAAAACCGATGTGATCCCGCTGGATGTCCCCCAGTCCGTGGTCATGATCGGCACCGACGGGCTGGAGCGGCAGGACCCGGATTTCATCCCCGCCTATGTGCTGAACCACATTCTCGGCGGCAGCGCCTTTTCCTCGCGCCTGTTCAAGGAAGTGCGCGAGGCGCGTGGGCTCGCTTATTCGGTTTATTCCTACCAGGTGGCGCTGGAACACGTGGGCCTGTGGTTCGCCGGCACGGCCACCAAGAACGACCGCGCGGGTGAATCCATCAAGATCATCAACGAGGAGTTTCAGCAGATCCTCGACAAAGGCCCTACCCAGGAGGAGCTGGACGAGGCCAAGAGCTATCTCACCGGCAGCTATGCGCTGCGCTTCGACACCTCCTCGAAGATCGCCGGGCAATTGCTCCAGATTCAGATCGACAAGCTCGGCATGGATTATATCGATCGCCGCAATTCGCTGATCGAGGCGGTGACGCTGGAGGATCTGCGCCGCGTCTCGCAGCGTCTCGCGGGTGCGCGCAAGGCTCTGGTGGTGGTTGCCGGGCGACCGGTCGGGGTGGTGGGAAACTGACCGGCCGGCACCGCCGGTAACCATAGAGTCAGATACCTCCCCAGGGACAGGCTCAAGGCGCAGGTCCCCCCTCCCCCTGCGCTTTAACCTTCTGTTATACATACGCCTGTTGCGGAGGTTTTTGGAGTTTCCTCATGCGTTTTGCTTTAGACGCTGCTCTGCCTATGCGTGTGTTGGCCGGGGCAGCCATGGCCATCACCCTTGCAGGGTGCGCGGGCAACTCGCAGGGAACGTTTGGCGCGCCCGGCGTGAATGTCGACGCGGCTGCGGGCGGGGTCGGCGCGGCCCAGCCCACCAATAATATGACCGTGGGCACCGGCCCCGATGCGGTCGAGTTCGAATGCCCGCGTGTGGATGTCCGCTCCGGCGCGTCCGCCTGGCAAGTGCCGGCTCCCGGCGGCGGCCTGAAATACCAGGGCTCGCTCGGTCAGCTGGCCCGCGAATGCAATATCGCGAACGGCGTCATGACCGTGAAGGTCGGCCTCGACGGCCGTGTCCTGCTCGGCGACAAGGGCTCGCCCGGCGCGCTCAACGTGCCGATCCGCATCGCGGTGGTGCAGGAAGGCCCTTCGCCCAAGACCATCACCACCAAATTCTTCGTGGTGCCGCTGAACATTCCCCAGGGCGAAACCCAGACCACCTTCACGGTGGTGGAGGATACCATCTCGTTCCCGGTCACCACTCCGGACGCTATGGCGAAATACGTGATCTATGTCGGCTTCGACCCCAAGGGCGAGACCCCGGCGCGTCCCCGTCCGGCCCGGCCGCGTCCGGCGGCGCCTGCTGCCGCTACCACGGCTCCGGCCGCAACCACTGCTCCGGCAGCCGCCGCGCCCGCCACCACCCAGCCCGCGGCCAGCAAGCCGGCGGCGGACCCAAATACGTTCGGTCCCGCCCCCACCTTCGGGCCTGCCCCGGCGACCTTCGGCCCGCCACCCGCGCAATGACAGAAAGCGCCGCATTGACCCTTCGGCGCGTTTCTCTATGGTGACCGCGGCCGTTCCTCGGAGCGGTCGCTCGGAAGATCCCTGCGGGAGAGACCGGCCCATCCCCGGATGATGGCCGGCGCCGAAGGCGCAACCGCCCCGG
>NCHM01000432.1 GCA_002257205.1 Rhizobiales bacterium 24-66-13
CGTTGGAACGCTTGGATATCTTTTACCGCAAAGCCGCGGTTATTTGGTGGCAAGTGCCCATCTTATGGCCACCGCGACCGCGTGCCAGGGTCCGCGCCGTCAGCGCAGGGACCGCCTGATCGAAACGGGCGGCGTTGCATGCGAGAACAGCGGCAAGAAGGGCAGGGCGTGCCAAATCCATCACGCACGTGTGCGCCCGCGCGCGACGAACGTCAAGCCGGCAAGGCGTCGCTCTGCGCGCGGGCCGGGGCTCACGCGGGGGGTGGCTGTCGCGGCGCGAAGCAGGCCGAGCCGCCACGGGCTCCGCGCGCGCCGCCGGGATCAGCGGCCAGCCGGAGATTTCTTCGTCAATGCATCCTTGCGCGCGCTGAAATGGTCGGTGAGACAGGCCGAGGCGCCCCGGGTCAGCAGAGTGAATTTCATCAGTTCCTCCATCAGGTCCACGACACGATCGTAAGAGGACGATGGCTTCATGTGTCCCTCTTCGTCGAACGCGTTATAGGCCTCGGCGACGGAGTATTGGCTGGGGATGGCGATCATGCCCATGCGCTGGCCGAGAATGCGCATCTGATCGACCGCGTTGAAGGATCGCGTGCCGCCGGAAATCTGCATCAGCGCCAGCGTCCTGCCCTGCGTAAGCTGGGCTGCGCCGGTGGCAAGGGGCAGGGCAGGGAGCAGGGGCAGGGGCAGCCAGTCGACCTGCGCCTTGAGGATCGTGGTTATGGCGCCATTGCTCTCCGGGCTGCACCACACCTGGCCTTCGGACCATGCGGACAAGCTGCGCAGCTCCGCGACCTTTGGATGGTCCGCCGCGGTATCGTCGGGCGGGGGCAGGCCCAGCGGCTCGAAGATGCGCACTTCCGCCCCCAGCGTCTCGAGCAGAGCCCCCGCCTCCAGGGTCAGCAGGCGGCTGTAGGCGCGCGATCCGGCCGAACCATAGAGCAACAGGATGCGCGGCGGATGAGGCGGGGGCGGGGCGAACAGGGCCTGCGTATCGGGCATGCGGAACGCTTCGCCCAACGCCTGGCCCGGGACGCTATGTTCAGCCAAGGCGCGGTCTCCCCCCGTGGAGTGGGGGCGCAATCCCGGGTTGCAGGATGTTCCGAAATCTTAGTGCGCGGGTGATGTGCACGGTATCGCAGGCCTATTTTGATCGGCGGTGATCGACATGAACGGCCTCCTACGTCGGCAGCTCTGGGCATCCCTCCCGGCTCCGCCAATGTCCGTGTGGAACCGGAAAATTTATCGGCGGCCCGCACAAGGGGCGCTGGTGATCTCGTGCATGTACACAACCGGAGCGTCTTGCGCGGGAAGGGACAAGGTGTACGCGAAGATCCTGCGCGCGAGATGGATAGGATCGGTGAACGTTCCGGCAAGCGTGAATCAATGGGCGATGTTAATATAATCGCCATTGGGCCAATTTTGAACATCGAATTCTTCACGATGATCTCAAAAATAACGAAGATCGCCAGTCAGCCGGGACGCCATTGCATGCCTCCGAAGCGGGGGGTGGGCCGGTGCGGGCGCCGATCGAGCTTTTTTGGGTGGCGACCGTGGGGGCCTCACCGGACCAGCGGGATCGCACAGCGATGCAGGCGATGCGAGATGATCGACGCCCGTGCGGTGCCGCGCACCCGCGCACGACCAGCGCGGGAGAGGGGGCAGATGGGGGAGAGGGAATTTTGCGGCGCGTTGGGTGCGCGCGATTGTTCGCGGCGCAATTGTCCGCCTCACGCCGCGCGCAGGCGGAGGGGGGTCCGGCAAGCTCGGGCAGGTCGCTCGGGCGGGGTGCCGCTAAAGCGCGGATGACGCCCCCGGACGGGCGGTCTGGATCGATGGAAATGTCGGGCCACGAAGGCCCGCGCTCCGACCTGCCCCAAGCAAGTGGGGCGGGAGCGCAGTGAATGCGCGGGTCCCGGAGTGGTCCTCAGGCGAACCGGCGGGTCTCAGCGCTGGACATAGACCCGCGTGCCCAGCGGAACGCGCTGGTACAGATCGATGATGTCCTGGTTCAGCAGGCGGATGCAGCCGCTCGACACCTGCTTGCCGATGCTGTCCGGCTCGATGGTGCCGTGCAGGGCGGGCCGAGCGGATTGGTCTCGCCGCCCGGCAGGCCGGCGGCATAGGGGCCATAGCGTTCCGGCTGGCGCGCGATCATGTTCGCCGTGGGCGTCCAGTGCGGCCATTTTTCCTTGCGCTTGATGGTCGCCCAGCCGCTATAGCTATAGCCCTGCTTGCCCACGCCCACGCCGTAGCGGATCGCCTTGCCGCCCTTCTCGACGAAATAGAGAAACTTGTTCTCGATATCGACGACGATGGTGCCGGGCGGATATTTGGTGGGATAGTCGACGACTTGGCGCAGGTAGATCGGGTCGATCTCCGACACGTCCACCGCATCCACCTCGAACGGCTCGCCAGGAACCGGGCCGTACATTGAAAGCGCCGCCGTGGAGGGGGCACCGCTATTATCGGTGACGCAAGCCGCTAGGAACAGCGGTGTGCCGAGAACGAAGAGCCGCCGGCTCAGAACGGCGGTGGGAAGGCTTTCGCTGGGCATGGGTCCCCGAAGCTGCTGCGAATCATGTCCACTTGGGTAGCATGCGCGGATTCGCGACGGGTGGCGAACGCGCCACACAGAGGGAAAAAGCACGGCCCGCCTGCGAAAAGCTCGTCCCGGGAGGGCGCGCGGCGTGTCAATCTTCCGCAACGACAGAGCCGGGGCTGACGGTGAAGCGCCGCGCCCCGTCAAGCCCTGCGAACACGCTCGGATCCGCCCCCGTCATCCAGACCTGCGCCCCGAGCCGGGCAAGCGCGGCGAATAGGCCGAGCCGCCGCTCTGCGTCGAGATAGGCCGCCACATCGTCCAGAAGCACAATAGGCGCAAGGCCTTGCATGGAAGCGACTAGGCGCGCGTGGGACAAGGCGAGGCCGATCAGCAGGGACTTTTGTTCGCCGGTGGAGCAGCGCGCCGCAGGCAGCGCCTTTTCCGCATGCGCCACCGTGAGGTCGCTCAGATGCGGCCCTTCCAGGGTGCGGCCGGCGGCCCGGTCGCGGGGCCGGCTGTCACGCAAAAGTGCGCGGTAGCTGTCTTCTACCCGCAAGGCCGGCGCATCGGACAGCATGCGTTCCACGTTTCCGTCTAGGGCGATCGCCGCAAGCGGAAAGGGCGATGAGGTGTCGCGGTCCGCGGCGATCTCGGCGGCGAGGCGGGCGACGGTCTCAAGCCGCGCGGCGGCAACCGCAATGGCCAGCTCCGCCAATTCGCGTTCAACTGCGTCGAGGAAGCGGGCGGTGCCGCCTTCCTCCAGTAGGCGATTACGCGCGCGCAACGCGCGCTCCAATGCGTTCACTCGCGTACCGTGTGTACCGTCCACGGCCAGCACCAGCCGGTCGAGGAACCGGCGCCGGTCGGAGGGCGGACCGATGAACAGGCCGTCCATATCCGGGGTCAGCCAGACCACCTTGAGATGATCGAGGAAGGCGGTGGCGGAGGTTACGCTTTCGCGCTCGATGCGGCAGCGGCGCGCGCCGCCCGCACCTGCATCCATTCCGGTGCCGAGATGCGCCGGGCCGCAGATGCCCTCGATCTCGGCCGCGACGGCCCAGGAGCCATCGCCCGGATGCTGCGCAACTGTATCGAGCGCCGCGCGCCGCAGGCCGCGCCCCGGCGACAGCAGGGAGATGGCCTCCAAAAGATTGGTCTTGCCTGCGCCATTGGGGCCAGAGAGGACGATGGGGCCTTGATCCACGCTGAGCTGGGCGGAGCCATAGGAGCGGAAGCGGGTGAGAATCAACTTGCGGACCAGAGCGCGCGGCCCGGTTCGTGAAAGGGCGGGAGCGGCGGCGCCGGACGCGGCATCAGGCGCGCGGGTCATGCGATCTCAAGTCGGTTGAGGAACGGCGGGCGGAAACCTGAACATGGTCCTCGCCGCGCCGGACGCAAGGGGCGCCGGACGCAAGGGTCGCTGGAGTAAACGGCGCCACGGCGAAGGGCGGGGCAGGGCAGGGGGAACGGCGCGCTCCGCCTTGTTTTGAATCGCACCCGCCTCGGTTCACACCCGCATGGGCATGAGCACGTAGAGCGCATCGCTCTTGGTGCTGTCGCGCACCAGCGTGGGCGAGCCGGAATCGGCGAGCTTCAACTCGGCCGTGTCACCTTCGAGCTGGGCGGTGATGTCGAGCAGGTAGCGGCTGTTGAAGCCGATATCGAGCGGCTCGGCGGCATAATCCACCTCGAGTTCCTCGGTGGCGCTGCCGGAATCCGGATTGGTCACGGAGAGTACCAGCTTGCCGTCGGTGAGCGAGAGCTTCACCGCGCGGCCGCGCTCACTCGACACGGTGGACACGCGGTCCACGGCGGCGGCGAAATCCGCCTTGTCCACCAGCAGCACCTTGTCGTTGCCGGCCGGGATGACGCGGTTGTAATCCGGGAAGGTGCCGTCGATCAGCTTGGACGTCAGAACGATGGCGCCCACCGCCACACGGATCTTGGTGGTGGAGAGCGAGACGGTGACTTCCGCGTCCTTGTCCTCCAGCAGCTTCTGCACCTCGGCGACCGTCTTGCGGGGCACGATGATGCCGGGCATGCCGGCCGCGCCCTCGGGCGCCTCAAGCTCGGCCTGGGCGAGGCGGTGCCCGTCGGTCGCGACCGCGCGCAGGGTCGCCTTGCCGGCGCCCTTGGCCTCGGCCACGTGCAGGAAGATGCCGTTCAGATAATAGCGCGTCTCCTCGGTGGAGATGGCGAACTGGGTCTTGTCCACCAGGCGGCGGAATTCCGCCCCCTTCAGCTTGAAGGCATGGGTGAATTCGCCCGCGGCGAGATCGGGGAAATCTTCCTGCGGCAGGGTTTGCAGGGTGAAGCGGGCGCGGCCGGCGCGCACCGCCAGGGTGCCGCGGTCGCCGCTGGATTCCAGCAGCACCTGCGCGCCCTCGGGCAGCTTGCGCACGATGTCGTAGACGACGTGGGCCGGCACGGTGGTGGCCCCCTCCTGGTCCACCTGGGCCGGGACGGTTTCAACGACTTCCAGATCGAGGTCGGTGGCCTTCAGCTCCAGTCCCGACGCGCCGGTGCGGATGAGCACATTGGCGAGAATCGGAATGGTGTTGCGGCGTTCGACGACGCGATGGACGTGGCTGAGCGACTTCAGAAGCTCGGCGCGTTCGACGGTGACCTTCATTGGCCCGGACCCGTAACTCTCGTGCGGGGAAACTAAGCACGCCCTGGCTGGCGCCAGTGCGGCCCGCGACCGGATCGTTCACAACGAACCCGTGGGCCGCAGACATTGCCGCCCGCGCTGCACCAAAGCAAGGGCATCTGGCCGCTTTTTCCCCGTTGCCGACGTGGAAGGCGGGCAATTCCCGCGCAACGCGCACCTCGCGCGCCCCGTGCGGCCTCGTTTCAGGCGCACGGATCGGC
Source organism: Rhizobiales bacterium 24-66-13 (assembly GCA_002257205.1). Taxonomy (GTDB): domain Bacteria; phylum Pseudomonadota; class Alphaproteobacteria; order Rhizobiales; family Xanthobacteraceae; genus NCEH01. Next base: position 5,417 of record NCHM01000432.1, read on the forward strand.
TTTTCCGCGCTCGATCAGACGCGGCGGCAAAGGGCAGGGGCGAGGGCAGGGGGCATCCCCGGCCCAAGAACTTTCACTCGTTGACGAGCTTCTTCAGCGCCTCGATCTCCTCCGCGAGCGCGCGATCGGTGGCGATCAGGCCGTCGATCTTGCGCACTGCATGCAGAACCGTGGTGTGATCGCGCCCGCCGAACCGGCGGCCGATTTCCGGCAGGGAGCGCAGGGTCAGCGTCTTGGCCAGATACATGGCGATCTGGCGCGGCTTAACCACATTGGCGGTGCGGCGCTGGGACAGCAGATCGGCG
>NCHM01000433.1 GCA_002257205.1 Rhizobiales bacterium 24-66-13
ACGGCACTCGCATCGGCGAGTTGCAATCGTGGATGACGGCCGAGGTCGCCAGGGAGCGTGGCGACCTCGGAGCGCTATGGCGCCGTCTAAAGGAGACCGAGCTGCAGATTACCGAATGGCGCGGCACCAGCGCGGTTGTGTTCGCACCGACAGGTTCCGGGCCGGCCGACTATGTGCAGATTTCGCTTGGTCGCGAGACGGAGTGGCGGATCGCTCCGATCGTCGATCCGCGTTGGCCGCCATCGGGCGCGGGAGAGCTTCTCGAGCCGTCTGGATTTCGCGTGAAGCCCCCTCCCCGGCCAGCCGGATCGCAGGTCCCGTCTATGGCGTGCTCGGACGCGCCGGCGGTGCAGTAATTCACGTCCGCAGTTTTCTCACGCGCTGCGAGCACCATGAGCGCGCTACCCGCGAGGCGCGCCGCCCGGAGATGGAGCAGCGGGTCATCCATGAGGTCGGACCGGACGGCATCCGGAGACGCCGTTTCTTTCGGCGGTGCCGGATTGGTTCGATCACATGCCGCGCGAGGTGCGGTTCTTTAAAGACTGGGAAGCGTCCAGCGCTGCGAGGTCGAGCGTATTCGCCCACTGGGCGCTGGACGTGCGCGATTACGAGTATCGGGGGCAACGCGAGATCGGTTTCATTCCGCGGCCGCTCCGCGTGCCACGCGAGCGCCTGACCGCGACGGAGGGTGCGTCCGTGCACATCCTGATGGACCGCATCGAGGTGATCGACCGTGAAGTCGGGCTTCCGTTCGGATGGTTCTTCCTGATGACCCGCTGCAATTGGGCCGATTCAGATGCGGGCCACGCCATCGCCCGGGGCTTGAAGGCTCAGCGAGTGCACTTGCCTGATCGCGATGCCGGCGTGTTGATGCGATGGGCGGGTCGACCGTACGGCTTCTGATTACATTGCCGGCGACTTTGTCAAAGTGTCGGGACTTACCGGTCCGCGCTCTGATCTGGCTTTATCCGCGTGACAGGCCGGTCGGCGGGGGCCATGAAACGTATGACAAGCTACATCAGCGTGGATGGCTCATCGATTGGCCGCCGAAGAGTTCCGGCGTGGCGAAAAGTGGTTGCTGCGGCAATGGAATGGGGCTGCCTCGAGATTAAGTTGCCATCTGGCAACTCGTCTTGGCGCCATATCCTGGTGCCATAGCGGTAAATCGGCGTTAACGTTAAATTCCTTGCCAATAAGCCCGACTCGGTTTCATTCTGCCTACGATTAAATGCCGTAGTTGGAATGGGCGTCGTAGTTATGCAAAATGCACGTAGCTCAAAGACTCTTACATCGGGGGCAAAGCCGCTGATGACGGATGTCATCGCTGGCGACGGCGCCGCACTGTCGGCGGAGCTGCTCGCTATGCGCGAGGCTCTTTTCCCGCCGGTCTCGAAGAAATCCCTCCGATCGTTTTCCTCAGTAGAGGCTGCGAAACTCATTGGAATTGCCGACGCCTATCTGCGGCAGCTGTCGCTGGGAGGCAAGGGACCACAGCCCTCGCTCGGGGCTGGGGGGCGGCGGTCATACACACTCGATCAAATCAATGAGCTACGCGTCACGTTAGAGGAAGGGTCGAAGGGAAAGAAGTACGTTCGGCACCGCCGTGAAGCGGAACACTGCCAAGTGATGGCGGTGGTGAATTTCAAAGGCGGCAGCGGCAAGACCACGACCGCTGCGCATCTGGCCCAGTATCTGGCCCTCCACGGGTACCGGGTCCTAGCGGTAGATCTGGATCCCCAAGCGTCGCTGACAGCGCTCCATGGTTATCAGCCTGAGTATGACATTCAGCCGAATGAGACCATGTATGCGGCGGTGCGATATGACGAAAAACGGCGTCCGCTCAAGGATGTCATTCGCAAGACCTATTTCGCCGGTCTTGATCTGATCCCGGCCAATCTTGAGTTGATGGAGTATGAGCACGAAACGCCGCGGGCGTTAGCAGAGCGCGACGCTGAGCCGTTCTTTGGCCGGGTTGCGACGGCGCTCGGAACAGTCGCAGACGGCTATGACGTGATGATCCTGGATTGTCCGCCTCAGCTCGGCTTTCTGACGCTCGGTGCACTTTGTGCTGCGACGGGCCTTCTGATCACCGTGCATCCTCAGATGCTCGATGTAATGTCCATGTGTCAGTTCCTGCTGATGGCGTCGGACATACTGAGTGTGGTGCAGGAGTCCGGCGGGGATCTCGATTACGATTTTATTCGGTATGTCGTCACCCGATTTGAGCCTGCAGATGCCCCCCAGACACAGATGGTCGCTTTCATGCGGTCGCTCTTCAGGGAACGTGTGCTCAACAGCACGATGGTGAAGTCGACGGCGATCTCTGATGCCGGTCTTTCAAAGCAGACGCTCTATGAAGTTGGGCGGGAGAATTTTGGAAAGCAAACATACGATCGCGCAATGGAGTCGCTCGATGGCGTGAATGGTGAGCTTGAGAGCCTGATGAAGCTGGCGTGGGGACGCGAGACATGAGCCGCAAGGACACGCTGAAGGCGATGCTGACCCGCCGGACGGAAGAGTTGCCACCTGGCAACTCGGCGGCAGAATCGGTCGCGCCGGCGCCAGTGGCCCATATGAGGTCTGGCGCCGTCGGGGCTATGGGCCGTTCGCTTGGACAAATCGCGACCGCAGCCGAACGTGCAAGAGCGCTCGTAGCATCAGGCGCCGCCGTCGTAGACATTCCCGCTGAGAAACTCCTGGGATCCTTTGCGCAAGATCGTCTCGACGACGAGGGTATTGAGTACGAGACACTCTTTACCGCTATCAAGGAATCGGGTCAGAAGAGCCCAATTCTCGTCCGTCCACATCCCGATAGGCCGGATCATTACCAAATTGCCTATGGTCACCGGCGTGCGAAAATACTCGCCAAGCTCGGGCGGCCAGTGCGCGCGGTGGTCCAGGACCTGACCGACGAAGAGCTTGTCGTCATTCAAGGCCAGGAGAACTCGGCTCGAAAGGATCTCAGCTACATCGAGCGCGGTCTGTTCGCCTTGACACTCGAAGGTCAGGGCTTTGATCGCGCCGTGATCATGTCGGCGCTGAGCATGGAAAAGACCCAGCTGTCGCGCCTTCTGGCACTGACGAAGTCGATTCCGACAAATCTCATTCACGCAATCGGGCCTGCTCCAAAGGCCGGCCGTCCGAGATGGACAGCGCTTGCCGAGCGTCTGTCGGAATTCCCAGACATGTCGCGGCTGGATGAAGTGCTGGCCGACTCGAAATTTCAGCAAGCAGATACAGATCAGAGGTTCGTGCGCCTATTCAATGCCACTGCTCCCAATAGGGAAGCCACTAAGCCGCGAAGGGTCGCGGTAAAAGCAGCGGCGGGCAACAAAATCGCGACGATCGAACGAGTGGGCGACGCGGTCACCATCATCGTGGACGCAAACGGTTCGCGAGAGTTTGGGGAGTTCATCGCGGCAAAGCTGCCGGAACTCTACCAACAATTCGAAGAAAAAAAGGAGGCGCCCATCTAAGCAGCCACCCAATCCCTTAGGCCGCAAAAGAAAAAGGCCCCCGAAACAGCGTCTCGGAAGCCCTTCTCAGTCCTTAAGCAAGCAGAGAATCGCACTTCCGCGAATCGCAGTCAAGAGTCCCATCGTGGGACGCGCCGTTTCGGCGAGCAGATTTCTTTTGCCTCAACACAGGTAAAAGGAAATGCATACCCACATGCCTACGACGCCCTTTGGGCGGCGGTCGATGTCGCTTGGCCTTTTGGCCAGCCAAGTGACAGCCCAGGCCGTCGCGCCCGATGTGGTGGTTCACAAATGGAAG
>NCHM01000434.1 GCA_002257205.1 Rhizobiales bacterium 24-66-13
ACGAATTGCAGCAGGTCGGAGGCTGGCGCGTCGGGATGGTCCAGCAGATGGAGCGCGGCATCCAGCAATTCGGCGGCATTGTGCGGCGGGATCGAGGTCGCCATGCCGACGGCGATGCCCTGTGAGCCGTTGGCCAGCAGGTTCGGGAAGGCGGCCGGGAGGACAACCGGCTCTTCCTCGGAGCCGTCATAGGTGGGGCGGAAATCCACCGCGTCGTCGTCGATGCCGTCCAGCAGCAGACGCGCGGTCTCGGTGAGGCGCGCTTCGGTGTATCGCATGGCGGCGGCATTATCGCCGTCCACATTGCCGAAATTGCCCTGTCCGTCCACCAACGGATAACGCTGGGCAAAATCCTGCGCCAGGCGCACCAAAGCGTCATAGACCGCTTGGTCGCCGTGCGGGTGGAACTTGCCGATTACGTCGCCCACGACACGGGCGCATTTCTTGAAGCCGGCTTCCGGATCCAGCTTCAGCAAGCGCATCGCATGGAGGATGCGGCGGTGGACCGGCTTCAGCCCGTCGCGCGCATCGGGCAGCGCACGGTGCATGATCGTGGAGAGGGCGTAGGCCAGATAGCGTTCTTCGAGCGCCGCCTTCAGTTCGACCGGCTCGATATTGCCATCGCCTGGGGGGGGAAGTGTGCGGGTAGCCATGGGATCGCACTAGCGCGCCCTGCGTCGCGGCACAAGCCGGTGCACCCTCGTGCACAGGTTTGTCACACCCGAAACACCCGAAGGCCTCAAGACTGAACAAAATCGCAGATTTGATTTATCTATGTGAATAGGCGTTCAAGAATCATTGGCGACGTTACGTTTTTCGTTACCACGAATTAATCTGAAGTGATGCACGGGAACATAACCCCGACATCCGAGCGTTTCACCTTGTGCCCATACGCCGAATGGCGTCGCTTGGAGCTTCAGAGGAGAAGCTAAAAATGAAACGTCTTATGATTGCTTTCTGTGGTGCGGCAGCACTCGGACTCGTCTCGCTGGCAAGCGGCGCAAACGCCACGCCGCTGACGCCCGCAAAGCCCCTCGGTCTCGCGGAAAGCGGCATTCAGGCCGAGTCGGTGGCATGGCGTCGCGTGTGCCGTCCGGTGACCCGCTGGGCCTATGGGCGCCGGATCGTCACCACCCGCTGCACGAGAGTGTGGGTCGGTCCGCCGCGCGGCCGCTATTATGGCCCCGCCCGTCCGGGCCCTTATTACGGCCCCCGCCCCTATTGATGTGACCGCTGGAATGGGGAGGCCCGTGCGGCCTCCCTCTTCAGGGCGGACAGGAAGCTGTCGCGCGCATCCGGCAACTTCATGCCGCGCGGCTCAAATATTCGCTGGGTCAAAAAATATCCGGTGAGAGCATAGGCCGCCGCCAGATCCTCCGCGGGAGGGGGCACCGGACCGCCGATGAGAAAGCTCGGCAAGGCCAGCAGCCGCTCCGCATAGGGCGCTCCGGCCCCCTCCGACACCGCCCGTCCGGTGGGCGGCGAGACGAACACCAGATCATTGCGCCCCCCGGTGGCGGCGCAGGCGTCCAGTTCCAGCCCAAAGCCCAGTTCGGCCAGCATCGCCAGCTCAAACCGCGCCAGAAGCACCCCGGCGGAGTCCGGATCCTCGATGGCATCGAGGATCGCCGCAAGCACCTCGTAAAGACCGGGATGGGGATCGCGTTCCGCCAGCAGGTGCAGCAGGCTCGCCATATGGCTCAGGCCGAAGGCGGCATGGGGCACACGGATCATCAGGTCCGTGCGCACAGTGAGCGCCTCGAGCGAATAGAGCCCCAATTGCCCGTCGAGCCGCGCGCGCCAGACAGCGCGCATCACGTTGCCCGGCTGCACAAGCGGCGCGTGGCGCTTCGATGTGGCGCCCCGCAGAAGCCCGAGATGGCGCCCGTGCTGGCGCGTCATCAATTCGACGATGGCACTGCTCTCCCCGTGCCGCCGCACGCCGATCACGATGCCCTCGTCGGTCCATTCCACGGCGGCGTCAGTCCCCCCGGGGGAATTCCAGGCCCATTTCGCGATAGCGCTCGGGATCGTCGGCCCAATTCTCGCGCACCTTCACAAACAGGAACAGGTGCACCGGACTTTCGACGATCTCCGAGATTTCCTTGCGGGCTTCCGTGGAAATCGCCTTGATGGCCGCACCGGCCTTGCCGAGCACGATCTTGCGCTGGCTTTCCCGCTCGACGAAAATCGTCTGCTCGATCCGCACCGAACCGTCGCGCAATTCCTTCCAGGAATCGGTCTCGACGGTGGAGCGATAGGGCAGTTCGTCGTGCAGGCGCAGGAATAGCTTCTCGCGCGTCACTTCCGCCGCCAGCATGCGCATGGGCGCGTCGGTGATCTGGTCTTCGGGATAGAGCCACGGCCCATAGGGCATGGATTGCGCGAACCAGCGCTTGATGTCCTCGATCCCGTCGCCCTTGAGCGCGGAAATCAGGAACACCTTCTCGAACGGCAGGCGCTCTGTGAGCCGCGCCACCAGCGCCAGCAGCGACTCGCGTTTCACGAGGTCGATCTTGTTGATAATCAGCGCGCGCGGGTGGCGCACCTGGCTCAAGGGCTCCAGCAGCGCCTCGATCTCGGCATCGACGCCACGATTGGCATCCACCAGCAGCGCCACCAAGTCTGCGTCCGAGGCGCTGGTCCAGGCCGTGGAGACCATGGCCCGCTCCAGCCGCCGCTTGGGCGAGAAGATGCCGGGCGTGTCCACCAGGATGATCTGCGCCGGGCCTTCAAGCACGATCCCGCGCACGATCGCCCGCGTCGTCTGGACCTTATGGGAGACGATGGAGACCTTGGTCCCCACCAGCGCATTGGTGAGGGTGGACTTGCCGGCATTGGGTGCGCCGAGCAGGGCGACGAAACCGCAGCGCGTCTGTCCCTCGGCCGTGCTCGGCGGGGTGACCGCGTCGTTCATGCTTCGCTCCCGGTGGGCACGCCCTCGCGGGCGAGAAATGCGGCGGCCGCAGCCTTCTGCGCCGCCTGCTTGGATGATCCTATGGCTTCCGCTGAGGCAAGACCAGGGAGTTCGACCCGCACACGAAAGCTCGGCGCATGGTCCGGTCCGCTGCGTTCCACGTCGCGATAGGAGGGCGGCGGCAGGCCACGGGCCTGGGCCCATTCCTGCAAATGGGTCTTGGCATCACGCAGCGGCCGGCGCGGGGCCAGCAGCCGGGCGCGCCAGAAACGCTCCACCAGCGCATGCGCGGCCTCATAGCCACCGTCGAGATAGACCGCGGCGACCACCGCCTCGGTCACATCGGCGAGGATGGTGCGGCGGCTGCGCGCGCCCGACTGGGTTTCGCCATTGCCGAGCCGGATGAAGGCGCCGATGTTCATGTCCTCGGCCACCTCCGCGCAGGCTTCCTCGCGCACGAGATCGGCCAGGCGGCGGGAGAGCTCCCCCTCCTCCGCCTGCGGGAAGGCCGCATAGAGCATGTGCGACACGATCGAGCCGAGCACATGGTCGCCGAGGAATTCGAGCCTCTGATACGAGCGCACGCGCGGCGCATCGCCCTTGACGACGCTGATGTGCGTCAGGGCCAGCTCGATGAAGCTGCGATCCGCGAAGGTATAGCCGAGATGGGCTTCCAGCGCGGACAGGTCTGACCCGACGCTGTTCATCGGACCATGCTGAACAAGCGTGACCACCGCACCGACCAGGGCCACGTCCAGACCTGCCAGGCCTGCGCGTGATCGTCGATGGAGAAGAAGATCAACTGCGCCTTGCCGATGAGATTCTCA
>NCHM01000435.1 GCA_002257205.1 Rhizobiales bacterium 24-66-13
GGCGCGAAACACCAGCACCCGCGCCCGCGAAAGCAAAGCGGCGTTCAGCTCGAAGGAGGGGTTTTCCGTGGTGGCGCCCACCAGGGTCACCGTGCCGTCTTCCATCACGGGAAGGAAACTGTCCTGCTGGGCCCGGTTGAAGCGGTGGATCTCGTCCACGAACAGCAGCGTGCCCCGCCCAGTCGCCCGGCGATGGCGGGCCTGTTCGAAGACCTTCTTCAGATCGGCGACGCCCGAGAAAATGGCTGATATCTGCTCGAAATGCAGGTCCGTGGCATGGGCCAGCAGCCGCGCCACGGTGGTCTTGCCTGTGCCGGGCGGCCCCCACAGGATGAGCGAGCCGAGCGAACGGCCCTCCAGCATGCGCGTCAGCACGCCGTCGGGACCGACCAGATGGTCCTGCCCCACGACATCCGCGATCTTCTCGGGGCGCAGGCGATCCGCCAGGGGGCGTGGCGCCCCCTGTTCCAGTCCGGCCGCTTCAAACAAGGTCGCCATGAACCGCCCCGGATCCCGTCCGCGCTCAGCCGCCGATCACGGCATTGATGACGCGCCCGCGGCGCGCCACGCTCACCTGCCAGGCACGCATCGGGGCGCGCGTGGCCTGCTCCAGATCGGCGGTGCGGGCAATCTTCGCACCATTGACCGCTAGGATCACGTCGCCCGGGCGGAAGCCGGCGGCGGCGGCAGGGGAATTCTCCGCCACGTCGGCAACGACGACGCCAGTATCGTCCACATCCACCCGCATCTCTTCCGCTACGGCGGGAGACACATTCACCACACGCGCGCCGGCAAAAGGCGAGCGGCCGCGCAACACGATCTCCTCACGCGGCACGCTTTCCGGCGCCGCCTCCAGCGCGACCTTCACCTGTGTCTCGCGGCCCTGCCGGCTGAGGGTGAAGGTGACCGTACCGCCTATGGGCCGGGTCGCGAAGCGATAGCCCAGCGATTCGGGATCATCGACCCCCTGCCCTTCTACCGCGACGATCAGGTCTCCGGTCTTGATTCCCGCTTTGGCGGCCGGGCTTGCCGCGAGCACGCTTTGCACCAGGACGCCGGTCGGCCGGGAGATGCCGAGCCCCTCGGCGATCTCCGGCGTCACGCGCTGGAGCTTGGCGCCGAGCCAGGGTCGGCGCACCGTGGCGGACCCGGCCTTCGCCGATTCAAGCACCACCCGCACCATATTGGTGGGAATGGCAAAACCGATGCCGTGGGACCCGCCGGACCGCGAATAGATCGCCGTATTGATGCCGATCAGCCGCCCGGCCATGTCCACCAGGGCACCGCCGGAATTGCCGGGATTGATCGCCGCATCGGTCTGGATAAAGAACTGATAATCCGACACGCCCACCTGCGTGCGTGCGAGCGCGGAGACGATGCCCTGCGTCACCGTCTGGCCGACGCCGAACGGATCGCCGATCGCCAGCACCAGGTCGCCGACGGCAAGATCGTCGGAATTGCCGAGCTCCAGGCTCGCATAGGTCTTCTGATCGCCCTTGATGCGCAGCACGGCAAGATCCGTGCGCGGGTCGCTGAGCAACAGCTCGGCATCGAACTCGCGCTTGTCGTTGAGCGCGATGCGGATCTGGTCCGCGCCCTGGATCACATGGTGATTGGTGACCACGAGGCCACTCGGATCGACGATGACGCCTGAGCCCAGCGAACGCTGCATCCGCTCCGGCCCGCCGAGGCCGGGGCCATCGCCACCCTGTCCGCCGCCGAAAAAGCGCCGGAAGAAGGGATCATCAAAGAACGGATTGGAGCGCGGCGCGCTCTTCAGCGCATAGACATTCACAACCGCCGGCGCCGTGCGCGCCACAACCGGCGCAAAGCTGAGGGTGATTTCGCTGCGCGTGGCCGGCACCTGCGCGCGCTGCGTCTGGCTCGCGGCCGGCGCGGTTTGGGCGCGCGCGTCTCCCGTCGCAGCGAGCGCCAGGAGGCCAAGCACACCCGCGCAGGCGAGCAAAGTCCGCATCCGCACCGGCCGGACTGCCAGCGTCCGCGCCCAGGGGTTCAGCTGAAAAAAGTGGGAGATGCCAGAAGCCATGAGCCACCTTCGGTCCGCGACGGCGCCAAGCGGCGCCGCATGCCACATATAGAGCCTGCCTGAAACGAAAGAAGGGCGACCTTGCGGCCGCCCTTCCAAAAGGTTCGGAAGCGGAATGAAATCCAGCCTCAGGCGGCGGCAGCCTCGGCGGCCGTGCGCGCGTGATCGGACGCGCCCTTGGCGTCCACGTCGCGATCGACGAACTCGATCACCGCAACCGGGGTCGAGTCGCCATAACGGAAGCCCGCCTTGACGATACGGGTGTATCCGCCGGGACGCGCCTGATAGCGGGGCGCGATCACGTCGAACAGCTTCTTCACCACCGCGACGTCGCGCAGCTCGGCGATGGCCTGGCGGCGCGCGTGCAGATCGCCGCGACGGGCGAGCGTGACGAGCTTTTCCACCACCGGGCGAAGATCCTTCGCCTTGGGCAGGGTGGTGACGATCTGCTCATGGGTGATGAGCGCCGCGCTGAGATTCATGAACATCGCCTTGCGATGTTCCCAGGTGCGGTTGAACTTGCGATGTACCTTGCCGTGACGCATGACGGCGAACTCCTAAAATCCGACGGCGTTTCGAGCCGGCTTATGGTTGAGCGGCTCGAGCCGCGTATGGAAAGCTCAGTAATGATCTTCGAAGCGCTTCGCCAGCTCTTCGATGTTTTCAGGCGGCCAGCCCGGCACTTCCATGCCGAGATGCAGACCCATGGAAGCCAGGACTTCCTTGATCTCGTTCAACGACTTGCGCCCGAAGTTCGGCGTGCGGAGCATCTCCGTCTCGCTCTTCTGGATCAGGTCGCCGATATAGACGATGTTGTCGTTCTTCAGGCAGTTCGCCGAACGCACCGAAAGCTCCAGCTCGTCCACCTTCTTCAGCAGCGCCGGGTTGAAGGGCAGCTCCTGGATGGCGGTGGATTCGCTCTCGCGCTTGGGCTCTTCGAAGTTCACGAAGATCTCAAGCTGGTCCTGCAGGATTCGCGCGGCATAAGCCAGTGCATCTTCCGCAGAAATGGACCCGTCGGTCTCGATCTGCATGGTCAGCTTGTCATAGTCGAGGATCTGACCCTCACGGGTGTTCTCGACCTTGTAGGAGACCTTGCGGACCGGCGAATACAGGCTGTCGATGGGGATGAGCCCGATGGGCGCATCTTCCGGCCGATTGCGGTCGGCCGCCACATAGCCCTTGCCGGTGTCGATGGTGAATTCCATGCGCAGCTCGGCGCCGTCATCCAGCGTGCAGATGACGAGGTGCGGGTTGAGCACCTGGATGTCGCCCACGGTCTGGATGTCGCCGGCGGTCAGCACGCCGGGGCCGGTCTTCTTCGCAACCAGACGCTTGGGGCCTTCGCCCTGCATCTTGATGGCGATGTCCTTGATGTTGAGGATGATGTCGGTCACATCCTCGCGCACCCCGGGGATCGACGAAAACTCGTGCAGCACGCCGTCGATATGCACCGAAGTCACTGCCGCGCCCTGAAGGGACGACAGCAGGATGCGCCGCAGCGAATTGCCGAGGGTCATGCCGAAGCCACGCTCCAGCGGCTCGGCCACGACAGTGGCGAGGCGCTTGGGATCGCGGCCCGCCGTGACCTGCAACTTCTCGGGCTTGATCAGTTCTTGCCAGTTCTTCTGAATCACTTGCGTCACCTTGCCTTCTCACCGGGCCGCTGCACTCAGGTGCGATCTC
>NCHM01000436.1 GCA_002257205.1 Rhizobiales bacterium 24-66-13
ATGCCGATCAGGATGGGATTGAAGGCGAGCGTGCGCACGAGCCGCTTGCCGGTGGCCCAGGTCAGGCCGGAGCCGCCCTCGGCCAGCACGGTCGCCGCCACCAGCATGATCGGCAGGTGGATGGCGATCAAAAGGAACAGCGGCACCGCGCCTTCCTCGCCATAGGCTTTCAGGATCAGTGGCACGCCGAGAAACACCGTATTGGCCTGCCCGGCCGAGAAGCCGTGGATCACCGCCTCGGTATGGCTGCGGTGGAACACATAGCGCGCCACCCCCATGGCAATGCCGAAGACCACGAAGGCGCCGGTGAAATAGGCGATCCAATAGCCCCAGGGCTGAGCATCCGGCATCTTGGATTCGCTCAGCGTCTTGAAGATCAGGATCGGCACGGCGAGGCCGAACACATATTCGGCGAGGCCGTCGGACGCCTTGTCCGAGATCAGCCGGGTCTTCGCGGCCGCAAATCCCATCGCCACGATGCCGAACACCGGCAGGATGACGATGGCGATATCGGCGATGATGCTGCCCATGCCCAGTCCGTCAGGCGGCGACGCCGGCGGCGCGGCGCTGGGCAATGGTGGGCGGGGCGAGGGGAAGCTGGGCCGAGGGAGACTGGGCGGCAGGGCGGTTGGCACGGGCGCGCTGGGACAGCGGCACGACGGGTTCGCACAGTGCGTCGCGCACGCCCACCATGGCCTGCATGCGCGCCTCGAGGCGTTCCGCGATCGCCTTCGGCGCGCGGAACACCAATTCCACGCTGATGCACTCCTCCAGGCGAGCCACATCGAGATGATCGGGCAGCACGTTATGGATGACGAAGGGTTCGAGGAGGCGCAGGAGCACGTTGGACTCGGGTTCGGCCTCGAGCACGAGGCGATACGTCGCGTCGCCGTCCGGCGCGCAGCAAAGGGAAGTCATGGAAGTCTATTCCGAAGAAAGAAGAAGAAGCAGGATGCGCGTTATCGTGCCCGGCCGATGAGATCGACCGGGCGGAGAATTCGCAGCATCGCCGCACCGGCACGCCGGTTCTTGCTCTCCGAAAAAGACATGGACGACGGCGCGCCAACGCCGGGGCGCTCCCAAGCGGGGCCACACAAACCTTTGACATTGCTTGCCTTGGCGCGGGACCGTCTGCGCTGTAAGCTTATCTGGCTTCCGCAGCCATGCCGGGAGAGGGACGCCGGAACAGGACGGTACCGCGCCATGACAAGAGCGAGCGAGGGAGCAAGCGGCGGCGATTGGACGGCCGCGGCACCGCGCGCCGTGCCTGCGCCGCGTGCCGGCGCATTCGGCGGGCAGTCGCTGGCGATCGCGGCCGTGCTCATGGTCGCGGTGGCCCTTTTCGCCGGGGCGGGGATGCTGTGGATGGTGCACGGGCCGGCGGTTTTCCTCGACATGCTGGCCAACGGCTTCGGCGGATGCCTGTGAGCGCGCGCCGGCCGGGCATCGACGCCCGGCACGGGGTTCGGCGCGCAGGGTCGGGCGCGCAGGCGCACGTGCTGTCCAAGGGGTGCGAACGAAGATCCTGCGCCCATCGGTCCGATGGACCTTGCGCCGCGGCGCGGCTAATCCGTGTGGGCCCAGGAGGGGATCGACATTCAATGGCATGGCGTATCTGCGCGGCGCCTCGCGGCACATACGCGCGATTGTCTTGTTTTCACCGTTCGTCATGGCCGGGCTGGTCCCGGCCATCCACGCCGGACCGCTCGCGCGAGCCTTGAAAAGCCGGCGCCTGCGGTGCCGCGTGGATGCACGGGGCACGCCCGTGCATGACGAGGCTCTGCTGCAACGGCGTCAAGCCATGAAGGTCGATCGGGCCTAATCCTTGCCGGTCCGCCCTTTCGGGCCGGATCCATTCGCGCCCTGCCCAGTCGCGCAGGGTCCCGTCCGCCCGTGTGCCACGGCCTTGCCCGGCCGCGCGCGCCGGGCCTGAAACGAGGTCGTCATGTCCCCCCGCACCAAGATCTTCGTCCTGTTCGCGAGCTTCCTTGCGGGCGCCGCGATCCTGGTGGCCGTGACCACCGCCCTGCTGCCCGGGCGGCAGCAAAATCCGGTCGCCACCCTCGCCACCATCGGCGGGCCGTTCCAGCTTGTGGACCAGACCGGCGCGGCGGTGACGCAGGATGCGCTGAAGGGCAAGCCCTCGCTGATCTTCTTCGGCTTCACCCATTGCCCGGACGTGTGCCCGACCGCCTTGTTCGAAATGTCCGAGGTGTTCGGCGCGCTGGGCCCGGATGCGGACAAGCTCCAGGCCTATTTCATCACGGTCGACCCCGAGCGGGATTCGCCGGAGGTGATGAAATCCTATCTCTCCAGCTTCTCCCCCCAATTGAAGGGCCTCACCGGCACGCCCGAACAGGTGGATGCGGTGAAGCGCGCCTATCGCGTCTATTCCAAGAAGGTGCCGCTGGAAGGCGACGACTACACCATGGACCATACCGCGGTGGTCTATCTGATGGACAAGACCGGGGCGTTCGTCGCGCCGTTCAATCTCAAGCGGCCACCGGCCGAGGCGGCGGCCGACCTGCGGCGTTTCCTGTGATCTGATCCTGATGCGTTCCCGAGGCGCCGGGCCGTTCGCGCCGGCGGGCGGAGATGCCGTGCTCGGTCTTGTTCCATTGGTGCGGCGCGCGGATCAGTTCCACCAGCGCCAGCACCGTGGCGAGCGACAGCAGCAGCCAATAGAGCGGCAGCAGGGGCAGCACAAAGGCGCTGGCGAGCAGGCCGCGCCGCCGCGCCCCGCAGAGCGCCAGCACCGCCGCCCCGCCATAGCCGAGCGCGAGATTGGTGTAGCTGAGCGCCGAGATCAGCAGTTCCGAGAAATTGGAAACCGTGCCGCCCAGGGCGCCGCGTGCCAGGTCCCAGCACAGCACCGCCACGCACAGGGGATGCAGCAGCGCGGCTATGAACGGAAAGGCGAGAAGCAGGATCGCCCCCGCCGTCTGGCCCGCGCCGAGCTCGCGCACCAGGCGGCGCGGATCGCGCCCGTGCACCAGCAGCGTCTGCGCCCAGCCCTTCATCCAGCGCGTGCGCTGCCGCAGCCAGGTGCGCACATGCACCGGGGCTTCCTCATGGGTGGTGGAGGCGATCACCTCGGTGTGCCAGCCCTTGCGGGCCAGGCGCAGGCCGAGATCGGCGTCTTCCGTCACATTATGGGGGTCCCACGCCCCCACCCCTTCCAGCACGCTGCGGCGGAAATGGTTCGAGGTGCCGCCGAGCGGCATCGGCAGGCCGAAGGCCGCGACGGCGGGGAGGATAACGTCGAACTGCGCGGCATATTCCAGCGCGAATTGCCGGCTGATCCAGCTGTCGCCGCCATTGTCGATGGCGAGGCGCGCCTGGACGCAGGCGAGGCGGGGCCCGCCCTTCTGGAACGCGGCGAGCGCGGCGCGCAATTGCCTCGGCTCTGGACTATCCTCGGCATCATAGACCACCAGGAACTGGCCGCGCGCGAACGGCAGGGCGGCGTTCAGCGCCTTGGGCTTGGTGCGCGGGCCGATGGCGGGCACGGGGATGATCTCGAACCACGCCGGCAGCGCCATGCGCTTGAGGGCCTCGCGGGTCTGCCGGTCGTCCTCCTCCACCACCAGCTTGATGTCCAGCTTCTCGGGCGGATAGTCCAGCGCCGCCAGGGCGGCGACGAGGCGCGGCAGCACCGCCGCTTCCCGGTAGAGCGGCACCATCACGGTATAGATCGGCAAATGATGGTCGCCGAGCCGGCACGCGCCGTCGGGCTCGGCGGTGACGAAGCAGGCCGCGAGGCGCAGGGCGATCGCGCCGAGGAACATGATCGAAAGCACGGCCTGGAGGGCCAGGAAAGTCGTCTGCGGGCTAGCGAGGAAGCCGGTCGCGAGCAGCACCGCCGCGAGCAGCACCGGGCCCGCCAGGATGCGCGCCGGTGAGATCAAAGCCGCGGAAAAGTGCGGCATGCGCCGGCGCAGATCGAAGGTGGCCTGCCGCGTCAGCGCCGGCCCCGCGTGCCGGGCGAGATAGGCGCGCAGGCGCTCGGGAGCGAGGATGGAGGTGCGGGCGGCAAGGCCGGGATCCTGCGCCACCGCGCGCGCCAACCGCCGCGCCCCGTGTCCGCGCGGGCACAAGGTGAAAACGGCGCCGCGCAGGGGATCTTCCTGCGCCAGCATGCCGGTGCGCAGGGCGCCGCGAACGCCGTCCGCATCGAGCGGCAGGCGGCGCGGCAGCACCGCGCGCGGCAGGCCGAGATGGTCGGCGAGGGCCGCGCTGGCGGCATCCGGATCGATCAGGCCGGCGGCGATCAGCACCTCGTCGCCGCCGACGCCAAGATGGCGCGCGCGCGCGAGCGCGGCAGCGAGGGTTGCGTCTGGCAGGAGGCCGCGCAATGCGGCGAGTTCCGGCGGCAGGCGGATGACGCCGGGCGCGCGCCCTCGTGCGTCCGCTCGTGCGTCCGCTTGCCCGCTCCCTTGCCCGTCCCCTCGTTCCCCCTCTTGCGTCTGCGGCCATCCCGGCGCAAATCCGTCCTGCGCATGCCGATCATGCGCGTGGGCCAAATGGCTTGGCGCGTCCTTGCCCACCCAGAGTTCCCCCCGCAGCCCCCTGCAACTGGCAGAACGGTACGATGAAACAGAAGCAAGGGCCAGTCTCTGCAACCTGTGAT
>NCHM01000437.1 GCA_002257205.1 Rhizobiales bacterium 24-66-13
CTGGACCCCAGCGACAAGATCGGCGCGAAGGTATTGCTCGACGTTCTCGAACGCATTGGGCAAGACGATGATGGATGAAATCGACGAAGCCCGCGATTGGCAGGGCAATGAAATTGATTGCGCCGCCTGTGCGCACCAGGACATGCTCAGCGCTGGCCTCTGTCGGCTGAAGCATGCCTGTGTGCACGACCGCTATGCCCGGCGCATCGATCGTTTCTTCAATTGGAATCCGGGCCTCTCCAACAGCTATATCGCCCATCCCCATTTCGAGGTCCGGGCGATCTCAGCTAAGCACGCGAGCCCGTTCGTGCTCCAGCCGCTGCTGGACGACCCGGAAGAAACCGTGCGCTGGAACGCCGCGCGGCGGCTGCCGAAGCGGCTGATCCTGCGGCTGCGGCACGACCCCCATCGCGAGGTGCGCATCCGCATCGTCTCGCTGCTCGACGACGCCGAGCTGATCCCCATGATGGCGGACCCGGATTATTACGTGCGCCTGGTCATCGCCCGGCGCGTCGCGGCGCCGCTGCTGGCGCGCATGATCGACGACCCGGAGGTGGAAGTCCGCAGGATTGTCGCGCAACGCCTGCCGCGCGACTGGTTGCTGCAGATGGTGGACGATGCCGACGCGGCGGTCCGGCTGGAGATTGCGCAACGCCTCTCGCCGGATCTCCTGGCCCGCCTGCGACACGATCCCGATTGGCGTGTGCGCTACGAGGTGGCGCGCCAGATCGCGGTTGAAGACATCGCCGAGCTCGCCGACGACGCGGATGCGTTCGTCCAGGACATGGCGCGCTCACGCAGATTGAACAGCCAAGGTCGATCAATGGAGCATCCGCGATGAGCAATATTGTTCGCGATAGCGACGTCGTCGAAATTACCGCCCCTCCATATTTTTCCTTCGGCGAGAAGGTGAAGGCGAAGCGGACCATCCGCAACGATGGCACTTATGCCGGGAAGGAGATCGGCGACATCCTGGCAAAGAAAGGCGAGGAGGGATACGTGGTCAGCATCGGCACCTTCCTCCAGCAATTCTACATTTACGGCGTCGAATTCATGGAAAGCGGCAACCGCGTCGGCATGAAGAAGAAGGAACTGGAGCCGGTTCTTTCCCGCGACGACATGGCGGACATTCCCCTGCCCGGAGGAACCATAGCGTGATCGAGCCCAGGCTTCCGAAATACCAATGGGGACAGCGCGTGAAGGCGACAATCGACCTTCACAACGATGGCTCGTTTCCCGCCGCCCCGCTGGAGGCGCTGCTGGTGGCCACCGGGGCCACCGGCGAAATTGTCCAGGTTGGCACACACACTGAGGCGAACATGCCAATTTATCTCGTCGAATTCGGCGAACACCTGGTGATCGGCTGCCTGGAAGAAGAAATCGTTCCGCTCTAAATCTTGTTCGACAATCTTCGGCTTGCCGAACATTTTGCAACAATTTGCCTGGTCGCAATTATCGCACGCATACCGCTGCGCGTTCCTGCAGAGACTGCACGAGAGCATGAGCTGGGCCATGAATTCGGCGACATTAAAATTTCCGCCGACACCCGTGTCGGCGCACCCGAACGAGCTGGATCGACGGCGCATCGCGCGCGGCATCAAGGCGCGGCGGCGTTACCGCTACGTGGAGCCGAGCGTTGTGGATGTCGACGGCGGCTATCGCATCTCCAGTCCTTGCTGCTCGCGGAACATCGACGCCGCGGGCGGAATCATCGACGTCGCCCTGCTCCTGTTCGAGCCGGAGAACGCCACCTGGCGTCTGTTCTGGAAAAACCACAAGACCGGTGCTTGGGAGCTTCACAGCGTTCATGTCCGCCTGAGCTCCATCCTCGATCAGCTGAACCTCGATGATGAGCGCACATTCTGGCAATGATTTTGCATAGATAAAATTGTCAGATCTCCAACACAGGATCATGAACATGGCGTTGAAAGCGGACGACTTGACGCAGATCGACCAGATACTTTCAGCCGTGGACGCGGATGCGGGCGTATTCGCGGATTTGCGCAAGCGGTTTCCGCATTTGTCCTGGACCCGGTGCGATGCGTCGGATGTGACTGAAACCCCGTTCCGAATCTATCCGAAGTTCGAGGTCCACCTGCTGGATGCCGCCGATCATTGCGTGCTGATCACGACGGACCCGGAACGCGCCACCGGCATCGTGCTCGCAGCCCGAAAGACGATGCCATGACCGAGGCCGCCCTTTCCGAAGAACGCGACGACGTCGCCGCCGCCGGTGAAGATGAGGTGGAGCTGATTCCGCTCTCCGATCCGGATATTACGCTGGCCGAGATCGAAGCGGTGGACGCCGCCATGCGGGCGCCGCGCCTTTCCGCCGGCCCGGGCGTGACCGCCTTCGAGGATGCCTTCGCCGCCTATCTCGGCCGCAAATATGCGCTCGCGGTTCCAAGCGGCACGATCGGCCTGTTGCTTGCGCTGAAGGCCGCGGGCATCGGGCCGGGCGACGAGGTGATCGCCTCGTCCTATTCCTTCCGCGAGACCGCCCACGCCATCAGCCTCGCCGGCGCCCGCCCGGTATTCGCGGACATCGATTATTGGGCCGGGACGCTCGCGCCGGAAAAGGCCGAGGCGAAGATCACGCCGCACACGCGCGCCATTATCGCCGCCAACACCAATGGCCACCCCGCCGCCTGGGAAGGCCTGCGTGCACTCGCGCAGCGCCATGGCCTTGTCCTGCTGGAAGATTCCACAGAGGCCATCGGCTCGCGTTATCAGGGCAAGCTGGTGGGCACCTTCGGCGACATGTCGGTGTTCGATTTCGCCCAGCCCTCCGCCCTCACCTGCGGCGAAGGCGGGATGCTGGTGACCGACGATATCGATCTTGCGGTGACCGTGCGCCGGCATCGCGCGCACGGGTTGGAAGAGCGCGGCTCCATGGTGGTGAGCGGCTCGGCGCCCTATCAGGCGAACATGAGCGACATTTCCGCCGCGCTCGGCCTTGCCCAGTTGAAACGCATCGACGAGATCCTGGAACGGCGGCGGCTGATCGAGCACTTGTATTACAAGCATGTCGCGTCGTTCGAGGGCATCAAGGATCCCTATGTGGGGCCGGATGTTACCGAGGTGAACTGGTTCCTCTATCTGGTGCATCTCGGAAACCGCTTTTCGCGCTCCAGCCGCGACGCCATTGTCGAAGACTTGCGGGTCGAGGATGTGGAGGCGGCCGGATACTGCAATCCGCTTCATATGCAGCGTCATTATCTGGACATGGGGTATCGCCGCGGCGACCTGCTGGTGACTGAAAAGCTCGCCGACCGGGCCGTGGCCCTGCCGTTCCACACCCATCTCACCGAAGATCAGATCGAATTCATCGTGGCCACGATGAAGGATGCATCCATCAATGTGGGCGCCGGCGCGGCGATCTACTGAAATTCTGGTGGGGACTCGTAGATTTCAATATCGCAAAATCAAGCCTAGGAGAAGAAAATGACCACGCTTACCGTTATGCCCTCCGGCAAGTCTTTCGATGTCGCGGAAGGTTCCAGCCTGCTGGCGGCGATGCTCGGCGCGGAGATCGGCATCGCGCACAAATGCGAAGGCAAGGCGAGCTGCGGCAGCTGCCATATCTTCGTGCTGGAAGGCCGCAAAGGCCTGTCCAAGATCGCCCGCGAGGAGAATGAGAAGCTCGATGCCATCGTCGGTGTCAGCTCCAAGTCGCGCCTTGCCTGCCAGGCGAAGGTGCTCGGCACCGAAAACATC
>NCHM01000438.1 GCA_002257205.1 Rhizobiales bacterium 24-66-13
TGGGCGCATCGGCGTGCTGCTGGTCAATCTCGGCACGCCGGAAGCGACCGATTATTGGTCCATGCGCGCCTATCTGAAGGAATTCCTCTGGGACAAGCGCGTCATCGAGGTGAACCGCGCTTTGTGGTGGTTCATTCTCAACGCCATCGTGCTCACCAAGCGGCCCGGCCCCAAGGGCAAGGATTATGAGAGCATCTGGAACAAGGAGCGCAACGAGGGGCCGCTGAAGACCATCACGCGCTCCCAGGCCGAGAAGCTCGCCGCAAGCCTCAAGGATACCGACGGGCGCATCCTGGTGGATTGGGCGATGCGCTATGGAAAGCCGCCCATCGGCGAGCGCATCGAGGCGCTGCAGAAGGCCGGCTGCGAGCGCATCCTGCTCGTGCCGCTCTATCCGCAATATGCCGCCGCCACCACCGCCACCGTGTGCGACAAGGCGTTCGAGAAGCTCAAGACCATGCGCTGGCAGCCGATCCTGCGCGTCGCCCCGCCCTGGCACGATGATCCGGTCTATATCGAGGCCGCCTGCGCAGCGCTGGAGGGGCATCTGGCGCAGCTCGATTTCGAGCCCGAGGTGATCCTCGCCTCGTTCCACGGCGTGCCGAAATCCTATCTGCTGAAGGGCGATCCCTATCATTGCCAGTGCGCGAAGACCGCCCGCCTCATGCGCGACCGGCTCGGCTTCTCGCAGGAGAAATTCCGCCTCACGTTCCAATCGCGCTTCGGCACCGAGGAATGGCTCCAGCCTTATACGGACAAGACCGTGGAGGCCCTGGCGAAGAGCGGCGTGAAGCGGCTCGCCATCGTCAATCCCGGCTTCACCGCCGATTGCCTGGAGACGCTGGAGGAAATCGGCGTCGAGAATGCCGAGATCTTCACCCACAATGGCGGGGAAAAATTCGCCGCCATCCCGTGCCTGAACGACAGCGCCGAGGGCATGCGGGTGATCGAAGCCGTGGTGCGGCGCGAACTGTCCGGCTGGATCGCTGGCTGAAGTCCCGCGCTGTCCCGCGACGGGACGGCGCGCCCCTGATCGCGAACGCGCCGGGAACAGAACGGGCGCGAATCGCTGCCGTCGGGAAAAACGCGCTTCGTTCCCCGCCCTTCCCCTCCCGGCGCGCCCGTCCCGCAACGGGACGGTGACGATCCGCGATCCGAACGGCGGGGGAACGAACCGCGTCCGAATCGCTGCGCCGGCTCGGATCGCCGTTTGTTCCGCGCATGGCCACCGGGCGCTTGCGGCAGGGCGATGGGCGTGCCCATATCCCCCCGCCGCCCGGGAGCGCGGCGCTGCACGGGAGACACGCCATGCCGTTCGGACTGAATGCGTTCGCGCTGGTTTTTCTGGTGCTGGTCATCGCCGTGGTGTTCGCCGGCGTGAAGACCGTGCCTCAGGGCTATCAATTCACGGTCGAGCGGTTCCGCCGCTATACGCGCACGCTGTATCCCGGCCTCAACCTCATCGTCCCCTTCATCGACCGCATCGGCCAGAAGGTGAACATCATGGAACAGGTCCATGATGTGCCGACCCAGGAAGTCATCACCAAGGACAATGCCACCGTCTCGGTGGACGGGGTGGTGTTCTACCAGGTGTTCGACGCGGCCAAGGCGAGCTATGAAGTCACGCTGCTCGACACCTCCATCATCGCCCTGACCACCACCAATATCCGCACCGTCATGGGGTCCATGGACCTCGACCAATTGCTCTCCCATCGTGACGAGATCAACGAACGTCTCTTACGCGTGGTGGATGCGGCGGTGTCGAGCTGGGGCGTGAAGATCAACCGCATCGAGATCAAGGACATCGTCCCGCCGGCCGATCTCGTCGCCGCCATGGGCCGGCAGATGAAGGCGGAGCGCGAGAAGCGCGCGGTGATCCTGGAGGCCGAGGGCCAGCGCCAGTCGGAAATCCTGCGCTCGGAAGGCGAGAAGCAGGGGCAGATCCTGCAAGCGGAAGGCCGGCGCGAGGCCGCCTATCGCGACGCCGAGGCCCGCGAGCGCCTCGCCGAGGCCGATGCCAAGGCAACGCAGATGCTCTCCGCCGCCATCACCGCGGGCGATCCCGCCGCGCTCAATTATTATATCGCCGAGAAATACGTGAAGGCGTTCGAAACCCTCGCCGGCGCGCCGAACCAGAAGGTGGTGCTGATGCCTTACGAGGGCACGGCGCTGCTGTCCTCGCTGGCTGGCATCGGCGAGATCGCGCGCGGCGCGTTCGGCGGCGAGGATGGGAAATCCATCCGCCGCGCGGGTCCCACCGGCCCCACCGCCGGCCCGGCGCGGGACGCCTGAGCGGCCATGGGCGAACTGCTCGAACAGTCCATCTGGGCCTGGTTCGTCATCGGCGGCCTGCTCCTGCTGGCCGAAGTATTCCTGCCGGGCGTGTTCCTGCTCTGGCTCGGCCTTGCCGCGCTTGCCACCGGCGGCGTGGCTCTGCTCGTTGTGCTGGCCTGGCAGACGCAGGTGATCGTGTTCGCGGCGCTAGCGCTGGTGGCGGTGCTAATCGCCCGCCAGATCACCCCCAAGCCGGACCAGGCGAGCGACCGCCCGTTCCTCAACCGCCGGGCGGAAGGCTATGTGGGGCGTGTGTTCACGCTGGAGCACGCGATCCACGAGGGCACCGGACGGGTGCGCATCGACGACACCATCTGGCGCGTGGAAGGCCCCGACTTGCCCGTGGGCGCGCAGGTGAAGGTGGTGGGCGCGGACGGCCCGGTGCTGCGGGTGGAGCCGGCCTGAGCCGCCGCCACCGGTGCGCGGGAACGTCAGGTCAGGGCTGCGGCTCGTCCACCGGAACGGCCTCGTAGCGCTCCAGGAACGCCTCGATCGAAAGGTTGCGGAAATCCTCCAGCGCCGCGCGCAGGGCCGCGTGGGGCCAGTCCCACCAAGCCAAAGCCTGGAGCCGCGCGGCGATATCCTCGGGAAAACGCCATTTCACGATCCGCCCCGGCACGCCGGCGACGATGGCATAGGGCGGCACATCCTTGCTCACCACGGCGCCCGCCGCGATCACGGCACCGGTGCCGATGGTGCGGCCCGGCAGGATCACCGCGCCGTGCCCCACCCACACGTCATGCCCCATGTTGAGATGATGGTCGCGCCGCCATTGGAAGAAATCGCCCTCGTCGGCGGCATCCTCGAAATAGGCCGAGGCGCGATAGGTGAAATGCGACTGGCTCGCCCGCCACATGGGATGATTGCCGGGATTAAGCCGCGTCATCGCCGCGATGGAGCAGAATTTGCCGATGCTGGCATAAGCGATGTCGGCATCATTGGCGACGTAGGAATAATCGCCCATGTCCACTTCGAGCAGCTTGGTGCGGGCGCCGACCTCGGTATAGCGCCCGAGCGTGGAGGCCTTCACCTGGGCGCCCTCGTGGATCAGCGGCGCGAGACCGAGCTTCTTGGGGGCTTGCGGGCTCATGCCGGCATCTCCTGCACGGCTTCCACGCCGCCCAGCGGCGCGCGATGGAGCGCGCGGAAGCGCTGCCCGGCCTCGGCCTGGCGATAGATCGCGATCTCCGCGACCGGCACCGGAAGATGGGCGCCGCTGGCAGCATAGGCCTCGCACAGGGAATTGAGCGCATGGGCGCAGGTAGGTTCGTCGAGCGCGTCGGTCAGCGTCATGTGGAAGCGAAAATCTTCCAGCACAAAGGGATAGCCATAGCGGTGCAGATGCTCCAGCTGGCGGGCGGTGAGCC
>NCHM01000439.1 GCA_002257205.1 Rhizobiales bacterium 24-66-13
GCCCTGCTGCCGATCCTGTTCATCGTGCTGGGGCTTGGGGAAACCTCCAAGATCGCGCTGATCGTCATCGGCGTGACGCCGTTCCTCATCCGCGACCTCGCCATGCGGGTGCAGGAATTGCCGCGCGAACAGATCATCAAGGCGGAGACGCTCGGCGCCACCACCTGGCAAATCGCGCTGCGCATCGTGCTGCCGCAGATCCTGCCGCGCCTCATCGACGGCGTGCGGCTCTCGCTCGGCCCGGCCTTCCTGTTCCTGATCGCAGCGGAAGCCATCGCGGCGGATTCCGGGCTCGGCTATCGCATCTTCCTGGTGCGCCGCTATCTCTCCATGGATGTGATCCTGCCTTATGTGGCCTGGATCACGCTGCTGTCCGTGATCATGGATTTCGCCCTCGCCAAGCTGCGCGATGCCGCCTTCCCCTGGTTCGGAGGCGCAAAATGACCGCGATCCGGGTCGAGCATCTCTGGAAGGAATATGGCGAGCAGATCGTTCTGGAGAACATCTCCCTCGATTTCGCGCCCCGCTCCTTCGTCGCTTTGGTCGGTCCCTCCGGCTGCGGCAAGACCACCTTTCTGCGCATCCTCCTGAGCGAGGAAAAGCCAACGCGCGGGCGCGTGCTAATCGACGGCAAGCCGCTCGCCGGCGAACCCGGCGCGGACCGGGGCGTGGTGTTCCAGCGCTACAGCGTGTTCCCGCATCTGACCGTGCTGGGCAATGTTCTGCTCGCCGCCGAAATTCCTGGCGCGCCCTTCACCGGCCACCTGTTCGGCGCCGCCCGGCGGCGGGCGCAGGAGGAGGCGCGCGCCCTCATCGCCGAAGTGGGGCTCACGGGTGCCGAGGATAAATATCCCGCCGCCTTGTCCGGCGGCATGCAGCAGCGCCTCGCCCTCGCCCAGGCGATCATGCGCAAGCCGAAGATCCTGCTGCTGGACGAGCCGTTCGGCGCGCTCGATCCCGGCATTCGCGGCGACATCCACACGCTCATGCTCAAGCTCTGGCACAGCTGCGAAATGAGCGTGGTGATGGTGACCCACGATCTGCGCGAAGCCTTCACGCTCGCCACCCGCGTCATCGCCTTCGAGCGCAAGCGCAACCGCGCCGAGGAGCGCGAACGCTTCGGCGCCACCATCGCCCACGACATCGAGGTCTGGCCCCGCCGCATCGCCGGCCAGCCGCGCATCCCATCCTCCGATCGGGACGGCCCGATCAGCCCCGAGGACACCGGCCGGGACGACCCGGCGCTTCTGTCGGTCTGAGGAGAGACGCATGACGATGAATGACGAGACACGCGCCCTCATCGCGGCGAACACGCGCCGCTATGAGGAATTGAAGGCCGCCGGCCAGGACCACGCCCCCCGCGCCCTGCCCGCGCCCACCGAACGCTGGAGCGTCATGCTCCCGCCCGGCCCGCTGCATCGGGAAACCATTCCCGGCGGCTGGTATTGGACCGTGAAGGTACTGGCGGGCGAGGCCCTGCGCCTCTCGCTGCCCGAGAGCCCCTCCGCCATCTCCCTGATCGCCTGGAACGCGGCCGACACGTCCGAACGGCTGAACTATGCCGATACGGTGAAGGTCCAATGGACCGCCGCGCTGGGCAAGGGCCGGGTGATCTTCTCCGACATGGGCAAGGTCATGTTCTCTATCGTCGAGGACACCACCGGCGCCCACGATGCCCTGATGGGCGGCTCGACCCCCGCCTCCAACCGCGCCCGCTACGGCGCCGGCCATATGCGCAACACGCGGGACAATTTCGTTCTGGCCGCCGGCAAGCTCGGCCTGGACCGGCGCGACATCCCGCCCTGCATCACCTTCTTCGCGCCCGTGCGCACCAATGAGGCGGGCGGCTTCGTGTGGCTGGAGGGCAAGCGCCAGCAGGGCGATTTTGTCGACCTGCGCGCGGAAATGGATGTGCTGGTCGCGCTCTCCAACTGCCCCCATCCGCTCGACCCGAACCCTGCCTATGACCCGAAGCCCGTGGAGGTGGTGCGCTTCCAGGCGCCCGCCCCCGCTGCCGACGATCTGTGCCGCACCGCCACCCAGGAAGCCGTGCGCGGCTTTGAAAATCTCGCGCGCTGAGGGAGAGCGATCATGAACAGCACCCCAGTCTTCGCCGCCCCCGTGCACGATCCCGCCAAGGCGCTCCAGGTGCACGACATCCCCGCGCAGGCGCCCTGGTCCGGCCTCGTCAAGCGCGGGCAGTCCATCCGCATCATCGACCTGGAAGGCCAGCAGGCGGTCGACACCCTGTTCTACCGCGCCGACGATTTCGCCGAGCGCTATTCCTCGCAGGATACGCTGCGCGTCCAGGGCTCAGCCTATGTCTCCACCGGCACGCGGCTGATCTCCAACGAGGGGCATTTGATGCTCACCGTCACCGCCGACACTTGCGGTCGGCATGACACTTCGGCCGGCGCCTGCTCGTGCGAGGCGAATACGGTGCGGTTCGGCCACCACACGAAGTATCTTCACGCCTGCCGCGAGAATTTCGTCGTGGAAGTCACGAAACACGGCATGTCGAAGCGTGACATCGTGCCGAACATCAATTTCTTCATGAACGTGCCGGTGGAGCCCTCGGGCGAACTGGCGATCGTGGATGGCGTCTCCAAGCCCGGCGATTATGTGGAGCTGAGGGCGGAGATGGATGTTCTCTGCGTCATCTCCAATTGTCCGCAGATCAACAATCCCTGCAACGGCTTCAATCCGACGCCGATCCGCGTCCTGATCTTCGCGGGCGCCGAGGGCTGAAGATGTTTTCCAAGGTTCTCATCGCGAACCGGGGCGAAATCGCCGGCCGGATCATCAAGACTTTGCGACGGATGGGGATTTCCTCCGTCGCCATCCATTCCGACGCGGACCGCTTCACGCGGCCCGTGCTCGATGCCGACGAAGCCGTGCGCGTGGGTCCCGCCCCCGCCAGCGAGAGCTATCTCGACGTGGAGGCGGTAATCGCCGCCTGCCTCGCAACGGGGGCGCAGGCGGTGCATCCGGGCTATGGCTTCCTGTCGGAGAATGTCGCGTTCGCGCACCGGCTTGCGGAAGCCGGGATCGTCTTCATCGGCCCCCGGCCGGAGCATCTCACCGCCTTCGGGCTCAAGCACACGGCGCGCGAGATCGCTCAGAAGAGCAGCGTGCCGCTGCTGCCGGGCACCGGCCTGCTGGAGGATGTGGACGCGGCGCTTCAGGCGGCGGACACCATCACCTATCCCGTGATGCTCAAGAGCACGGCCGGCGGCGGCGGCATCGGCATGCAGCTTTGCCATACGCCGCAGGAGCTTAAGGAGACCTTCGAGCGGGTCCAGCGCACCGCCCGCGCCTCCTTCGGCGATGCCCGCGTCTATCTGGAGCGCTTCGTCTCCGAGGCGCGCCATGTGGAAGTGCAGATCTTCGGCGACGGCAAGGGCAAGGTGATCGCGCTCGGCGAGCGCGACTGCTCACTCCAGCGCCGCAACCAGAAGGTCGTGGAGGAGACGCCGGCGCCGCTGCTTTCGCCCGAGACCCGCGCACGCCTGCACGACGCGGCGGTAAAGCTTGGGACAAGCGTGTCCTATGCCTCCGCCGGAACGGTGGAATTCATCTATGACCCAGCGCGCGAGGATTTCTACTTCCTGGAGGTGAACACCCGCCTGCAGGTGGAACATCCCGTCACCGAGGCGGTGTTCGGCATCGACCTCGTGGAATGGATGATCCGCCAGGCGAAATCCCGCACGCCAATTTCCAGCCCAGCGCCGGCCTGCTGACGCAGGTGACATTTTCCCCCGACGCCCGGGTCGATACCTGGGTCGAAACCGGCACCGAGGTGACGCCTTTTTATGATCCCATGCTCGCCAAGGTGATCGTTTCCGGCACCGACCGCCCGGCCGCGCTCGCCGCCTTGCGAGCGGCGCTGGAGGAGACGTCCATCAGCGGCATCGAGACCAATCTTGCCTATCTGCGGGCGATTGCGGCGTCGGACCTGCTGGCGTCCGGCAAGGTAGCGACCACGGCGTTGAAGGATTTCGCCTTCCGCCCGGAAAGCATCGAGGTGCTCAGCCCCGGCGCGCAATCGAGCCTGCAGGAGCTGCCGGGCCGGCTGCATCTGTGGCACGTGGGCGTGCCGCCGAGCGGACCCATGGACGCGCGCTCGTTTGCCCGCGCCAATGCTTTGGTAGGCAATAAGGAAACCGCTGTCGCCCTGGAAATGACCGTCAACGGCCCGACCCTGCGCTTCCACACCGACGCCGACGTCGCCATCGCCGGCGCCCATATGCCGGCGACCCTCGATGGCGTGCCGGTGCCCCACGATGCGGCCTTCGCGGTGAAGGCGGGGCAGATGCTCGCCGTCGGCGCCATTTCCGGTGCCGGCCAGCGCGCCTATCTCGCCGTGCGCGGCGCGTTCGCGGCCCCGGAGGTGCTCGGCTCGCGCGCCACCTTCGCCCTTGGCCTGTTCGGCGGCCATGCCACCGGCACTCTGAAGGGCGGCGACGTGCTGCATCTCAATCCGCCCGCCAGCCGCCCAGCGCTGCCGGAAACGGTGACGACCGAGCCCGCGCCACTGACGCGGGACTGGGACATCGGCGTCGTCTACGGCCCCCACGGCGCGCCCGACTTCTTCCAGGACGCGGACATCGCCGACCTGTTCGACGCCACCTACGAAGTGCATTTCAACAGCGCGCGCACCGGCGTGCGGCTGATGGGCCCGACCCCGCGCTGGGCCCGCACGGACGGCGGGGAGGCCGGGCTTCACCCCTCCAATCTGCATGACAATGCCTATGCGGTGGGCGCCATCGATTTCACCGGCGACATGCCCATCATCCTCGGCCCGGATGGCCCCTCGCTGGGCGGTTTCGTCTGCCCGGCGGTGATCGCGCGGGACGAGCAATGGAAGATGGGCCAGTTGAAGCCCGGCGACAAAGTGCGCTTCCGTCCGCTGCCCCGCCCGCAGGACCCGGTCGCGGGGCCGGCCGTGAAATCCGTCCCGGAGGCGGCCTCCGCCATTCTCGCGCAACGTGATGATGGGCCGGTGCGGGTGGTCTATCGCCGCCAGGGCGACGATAATCTGCTGGTGGAGTTCGGCGACATGACGCTGGACATCGCCCTGCGGCTGCGATCGAGCGCACCCTGCCGGCGGCCGAAGACGTGGTGGTGCCGAGCCGCATCGTCCATCTACCGCTGTCGTGGAACGACGAGGACGCGCAGCTTGCCATGCGCAAATACCAGGAGCTGGTGCGCCCCAACGCGCCCTGGTGTCCTTCGAACATCGAGTTCATCCGTCGCATCAACGGGCTCGAAAACGAGCAGGCGGTCCGCGACGTGGTGTTCGACGCAAGCTATCTCGTGCTCGGCCTCGGCGATGTCTATCTCGGCGCGCCGGTGGCCACCCCCATGGATCCGCGCCATCGCCTGGTGACCACCAAATACAATCCGGCCCGCACCTGGACCCCGGAAAACGCGGTGGGCATCGGCGGCGCCTATATGTGCATCTATGGCATGGAGGGGCCGGGCGGATACCAGCTCTTCGGCCGCGCCGGTGTTCAAGCCCGGCACGCCCTGGCTGCTGCGCTTCTTCGACCAGATCCGCTTCTTCCCCGTGAGCCACACCGAGCTGATGGAGGCACGCGCCGCCTTTCCCCACGGCGCCTATCCGCTGCGCATCGAGGAGACGCAATTCTCTTACGCAGACTATGCCGCCGAGCTGGCGCGCAATGCCGGCGAGATCAATGCCTTCAAGGCCCACCAGCAGGCGGCGTTCGATGCCGAGCGCGCCCATTGGAAGGAACAGGGGCTCGACAGCTTCGTCGCCGACGAGGGGATCGCGGGCGGCGAAGAAGAGGCCATTCCCGAAGGCTGTTTCGGGGTGAGCGCCAATGTTCCGGGCAATGTCTGGAAGGTGCTGGTGGAAGAGAACGCCGAAGTGGCGGCGGGGGAGACCATCGCCATCATCGAATCCATGAAGATGGAAATCTCC
>NCHM01000440.1 GCA_002257205.1 Rhizobiales bacterium 24-66-13
CCCGAGCTGTTCGCGCAGCATCGCGTGGCGCCGGTGGAGAAATATGCCGACGACCTGCTCGCCACCCTGCGCTCGCTCGCCCCGCGCGGCGGCAGCGAGCCCAATGTCGCGATCCTGACCCCCGGCATCTACAATTCGGCCTATTACGAGCACTCCTTCCTGGCCGACAAGCTGGGCGTCGACCTGGTGGAAGGCCGCGACCTGTTCGTGAAGGACAATGTGGTGTTCATGCGCACCACCGAGGGCCCCAAGCGCGTGGACGTGATCTATCGCCGCCTCGACGACGATTTCATCGACCCCCTCGCCTTCCGGCCCGACAGCGTGCTCGGCGTGCCCGGGCTGATGAGCGCCTATCTCTCCGGCAACGTCACGCTGACCAATGCGGTCGGCACCGGGGTTGCGGACGACAAGGCCGTCTACAGCTATATGCCGGACATCATCCGCTTCTATCTTGGCGAAGAACCCCTGCTGCCGAACGTGCCCACCTGGCGCTGCCGCGAGCCGGAGCATCTGGCCTATGTGCTCGATCATCTGAGCGAGCTGGTGGTGAAGGAAGTGCACGGCTCCGGCGGCTACGGCATGCTGGTCGGCCCCATGGCCGACAAGGCGCAGATCGAGATCTTCCGCGCCAAGCTGAAGCACGACCCGGCCAATTTCATCGCCCAGCCGACGCTCGCCCTTTCCACCTGCCCGACGCTGGTGGAAAAAGGCATCGCGCCCCGTCACGTGGACCTGCGGCCGTTCATCCTGACCGGCAGCGACAAGGTGCGGATCGTGCCGGGCGGGCTCACGCGCGTCGCCATGAAGGAGGGATCGCTGGTGGTGAATTCCAGCCAGGGCGGCGGCACCAAGGACACCTGGGTTCTCGACGCCTGAACCGCGGCTTCGCCATGTCTCGCGGTGCCGCACCCGCGGCACCCTTCTCATCCTTCTGCCAGATGGGCTGACCATGCTCTCCCGCACCGCCGAAAACCTGTATTGGCTGTCGCGCTATGTGGAGCGCGCCGATTGTCTCGCGCGTATCCTCGATGTCGCCCAGCGTCTGTCCTATACGCCCGTGCCCGCCGAACGGCCGACCAATGAATGGGGCTCCGCGGTGCTCACCGCCGGCTGCGCCGAGGAATTCGTCGCCCGCCACGGCCCGCTGGAGGAGGCGAGCGAGGACCATGTGGTCTCCTTCCTCGCCTTCGACCTCGAGAACCCGAGCTCCATCCGCAACTGCTTCGAGGTGGCGCGCACCAATGCGCGGTCCGTGCGCACGGCGCTGACCTCGGAAATGTGGGACGTGATCAATTCGTCCTGGATCGAGCTGCGCTCCTTCCCCGACAAGGCGCTGAGCCGCGAGGAACTGGCGCGGTTCTTGGCGTTCGTGAAGGAAACCTCGCTGCGCTTCGACGGCGCCACCTTCCGCACCATGCTGCGCAACGATGCCTATTGGTTCACCCGCGCCGGCGCCCATGTGGAACGCGCCGACAACACCGCCCGCATCCTGGACGTGAAATATCACGTGCTGCTGCCGGAGCAGGAGCATGTGGGCGGGCCGCTGGATTATTTCCAATGGGCCTCGATCCTGCGCTCGGTCTCCGCGCTCACGGCGTTCCACTGGGTCTATCGCGACAGCGTGAAGCCGTGGCTGGTGGCGGATCTTCTGATCCTCAACCGCGCCATGCCGCGCTCGCTCGCCAGCTGCTATGACAATCTCTCGCGCTGCCTGGACGACATCGCCGGCGCCTATGGCCGGCAGGGCCCCGCCCAGCGGCTCGCGAGGACCACCCAGGCGCGGCTGTCAAACCGGACCATCGAGGATATCTTCCAGAGCGGCCTGCATGAATTCATCAGCGAATTCATCACCGACAACAACAAGCTGGCCGCCGAGATCACGGAACAATATCTCGTCTGACGGCCGGCTTTGCCGATCAGGATTGGATGAGGCGAGGGCAGAACAATGCGGGTTCGCATTTACCATCAGATCATCCACAAGCTGGAACCGGGGCTGCGGATCGCCACGGCCACCATCAAGCTCACCCCCCGCAATCACGAAGGCCAGCACATCATGCGCTGGCCGCTGGATGTGCAGCCCGATTGCCGCCTCTATCCCCATGAGGATGCGTTCGGAAACCTGTGCCACACGTTCTCGGTCGAGGGGCCGCTGGATCACATCACCCTGCTCGCCGAGGGCGATGTGGAAACCCGCGACATGACCGGCGTGGTGCGCGGCACGGTGGAGCGCTTTCCGCCGTCCCTGTTCCTGCGGCAGACCGATTTCACCATGCCCGACGCGCAGATCGAGGCCATGGCGGCCGAGGCGGTGGATGCGGACGGCCCGCTGGCCCAGGCCCACGCCCTGATGGGGCTGATCCACGAGGCCATCACGGAAGTCCCCGTGGAAAGCGCGGCGGTTGCCCGCGCGGCCGCCGCGGTGCTTGCGGAAGGCGAAGGCACATCGGGGGAGATCGCCCATGTGTTCACCTCCGCCGCGCGCCATCTGCGCATCCCGGCCCGGCACATCTCCGGCTATGCGACCGAGGATGACGAGCCCGGCACGGCGCGCGAATGGGCGGAAGTGCATGTGCCCAAGCTCGGCTGGGTCGCGTTCGACTGCGGGCGCAAGGTCTGCGCCACGGAAGAACATGTGCGGGTGGCGGTGGCGCTGGATTCGCTCGGCGTCGCCCCGGTGCGCGGCACCGGCATCAATGCCAGCGAGGAGGCCAGGGCCAATGCGGTGACCCACTCCTCGCACCACGGCCAGAGCCAGAGCCAGACCCAGGAATGAACCAGACGCAGGACTGAACCACGCGCCGGGGCTGAACCGGCATGGGCTGGTCGCCTGCGGGTGGTGTCCCGCATGCCGCGCCCGCCCGTTTGGGCTTGACCCCGGACGCATCCCTTGCGATGCGGGCGCACCACATCCGGCACCGGAGGCATTCATGAGCGAGACGCCCGCCTACGATCCCGCCAACATCTTCGCCAAGATCCTGCGCGGCGAACTGCCGGCGCATAAGGTCTATGAGGACGCGCGCGCCCTCGTGTTCCTCGACATCATGCCCCGCGCGCCCGGCCATGCGCTGGTGATTCCCAAGGCGCCGGCCCGCAACATCCTCGACATCGCGCCCGACGACCTCGCTTATGTGGCGCAGATCGCCAAGAAGGTGGCGCAGGCCGCCATGGTCGTGTTCGCGGCCGACGGCATCACGGTGCAGCAATTCAACGAGGCCGCCGGCGGGCAGGAGGTGTTCCACCTGCATGTGCACGTGATCCCGCGCCACGAGGGCGTCGCGCTGAAGCCGCCGGTCTCCTTCCGGGAAGACAATGCGGTGCTCGCCGAACAGGCGGCGAAACTCAAGGCAGAACTCGCCCGGTGACCGTCGGTCACGCCGTCCCCGGCGCCGGCGTGCGCATTCACGCGCCGGCGCGGCTGCATCTCGGCTTTCTCGACCTCGGCGGCGCGCTGGGCCGGCGCTTCGGCAGTCTCGGCCTGACGCTGGAGGCGCCGGAGACCTGCGTGCGCGTTGAGGCGGCGGCGCAGGACAGCGCGGCCGGTCCGGACGCCGATCGCGCCGCGCGGGCGCGGGATGTGGTGCGCGCCGCCCTCGCCCTCGACCTGCCGCTCGCCATCACCGTCGAGGCCGCGCTTCCGGCCCATGGCGGCCTCGGCTCTGGCACCCAATTGGCGCTGGCGGTGGCGATGG
>NCHM01000441.1 GCA_002257205.1 Rhizobiales bacterium 24-66-13
GGATGGCTCCAGCATCACGGTCGCCACGGTGTTCGACCTGATGATGGCCAATTACGGCCTCGACCGCGGCTTCGGCGGCGACCACGTGGCCCGAAGCTATGACGACGACGTGCCCTTCACGCCCGCTTGGGCGGAACGCATCACCGGCGTGAAGCGAGACGCCATCATCACGGTGGCCCGCGAGTTCGCAACCAATGCGGAGAAGACCAACGGCCGCTCCATGGTGATCCTGGGCGCCGGCATCAACCACTGGTACCACATGGACATGGCCTACCGGGGGATCATCAATCTCCTGGTGTTCTGCGGCGCCATCGGCCAGTCCGGCGGGGGATGGTCTCATTATGTAGGGCAGGAGAAGCTGCGCCCGCAGACCGGCTGGCAGCCGCTCGCCTTCGCGCTCGACTGGAGCAAGCCGCCCCGGCACATGAATTCCACCTCGTTCTTCTATGCCCACACCGACCAGTGGCGCTACGAGACCCTGACGGCGGCGGAGATCCTCTCGCCCACCGCGCCCGAGGGCGATTGGGGCCAGAGCTTCATCGACTACAACGTGCGTGCCGAACGCATGGGCTGGCTCCCCTCCGCGCCCCAGCTCAAGCAGAACCCGCTGGAGATTGCCGCCAAGGCCAAGACCGCCGGCCTGGAGCCGAAGGACTATGTCGTCCAGGCTCTCAAGTCGGGCGAGCTGGAGCTGTCCTGCCACGACCCGGACGATCCGGCCAACTGGCCGCGCAACATGTTCGTGTGGCGCTCGAACCTCCTGGGATCTTCAGGCAAGGGGCACGAATACTTCCTCAAGCATCTGCTCGGCACCACGCACGGCGTCATGGGCAAGGATCTCGGCCCGGAAGGGGCGGTCCGCAACCAGGAGGTGGCCTGGCACGAGACCGCGCCGCAGGGCAAGCTGGACCTGCTGGTGACGCTGGATTTCCGCATGTCCACCACCTGCGTCTATTCCGACATCGTCCTGCCCACCGCCACCTGGTACGAGAAGAACGACCTCAACACCTCCGACATGCACCCCTTCATCCATCCGCTCTCGGCGGCGGTGGACCCGGCCTGGGAGGCGCGCAGCGACTGGGACATCTACAAGGGCTTGGCCAAGGTCTTCTCGCAAGTGTCGCAGGAGGTCCTGGGCGTGGAGGAGGACGTGGTCCTCACCCCGATCCTGCACGACACGCCGGGCGAGATGGCGCAGGCCATCGACGTGAAGGACTGGGTGCGCGGCGAAGTGGAGCCGATCCCCGGCAAGACGATGCCGGCGATCAGCGTCGTCACGCGCGACTATCCCAACCTCTATGCGCGCTTCACCGCCCTCGGCCCTCTGCTCGCCAAGGCCGGCAATGGCGGCAAGGGTATCAGTTGGAACACGGAGCATGAGGTCGCGGCCCTCGGCGCTCTGAACGGGGTACGCGGCGAAGGCGCCGCCCACGGCTTGCCGAAGATCGAGACCGACATCGACGCCGCCGAAGTCATCCTGATGCTGGCGCCGGAGACCAACGGCGAGGTGGCGGTGAAAGCCTGGGAGGCGCTCTCCAAGGCCACAGGCCGCGAACATGCCCATCTTGCGCTGGCCAAGGAGGACGAGAAGATCCGCTTCCGCGATATTCAGGCCCAGCCGCGCAAGATCATCTCATCGCCCACCTGGTCCGGCATCGAGAGCGAGAAGGTCTGCTACAATGCCGGCTACACCAATGTCCACGAGCTGATCCCCTGGCGCACGCTCACCGGGCGCCAGCAGCTCTATCAGGACCATCTGTGGATGCGGGCCTTCGGCGAAGGCCTCGTGACCTGGAAGCCGCCGGTGGACCTGAAGACCATTGTCGGGGTCAAGGATCTGCGGCCGAACGGCAATAAGGAACTCGTCCTCAACTTCCTGACCCCGCACCAGAAATGGGGCATCCACTCCACTTATTCCGACAATTTGCTGATGCTGACGCTCAATCGCGGCGGCCCGGTGGTGTGGATTTCGGAGACGGACGCCAAGGCCGGCGGCATCGTCGATAACGACTGGGTGGAGGTCTTCAACATCAATGGGGCGCTGACCGCCCGCGCGGTGGTGTCCCAGCGCATCAAGGCGGGCATGATGATGATGTATCACGCCCAGGAAAAGATCGTGAATACGCCGGGCTCCGAGCTCACCGGCAACCGCGGCGGCATCCATAATTCGGTGACCCGCACGGTGCTCAAGCCCACCCACATGATCGGCGGCTACGCCCAGCAAGCCTATGGTTTCAACTATTACGGCACCGTGGGCGCCAACCGCGATGAATTCATCGTCGTCCGCAAGATGGCCGAAGTGGACTGGCTCGAAGGCCCGCTGACCACCCACCTGCCGATGGAGGCTGCACAATGAAAATCCGCGCACAGATCGCCATGGTGCTTAACCTCGACAAGTGCATCGGCTGCCATACTTGCTCCGTGACCTGCAAGAACGTCTGGACCAACCGCGAAGGCGTGGAATACGCCTGGTTCAACAATGTGGAGACCAAGCCCGGCGTCGGTTATCCCCGCGAGTGGGAGAACCAGAAAAAGTGGAACGGCGGCTGGCAACGCAAGAAGAACGGCCGCATCGAGCCTAAGATGGGTGCCAAGTGGCGCGTTCTGGCCAACATCTTCGCCAACCCAGATCTTCCGGAGATCGACGACTATTACGAGCCCTTCACCTTCGACTACGAACATTTGCACACCGCGAAGGAATCCAAGGCGTTCCCCACCGCACGGCCCCGTTCGGCCATCTCGGGACAGCGCATGGAGAAGATCGAATGGGGCCCGAACTGGGAGGAAATTCTTGGCGGTGAATTCGAGAAACGCGCCAAGGACGTGAATTTCGAGGGGATCCAGAAAGAAATCTACGGCCAGTTCGAAAACACCTTTATGATGTATCTGCCGCGCCTGTGCGAGCATTGTCTGAACCCGACCTGCGCTGCGGTGTGCCCCTCCGGCGCCATCTACAAGCGCGAGGAAGACGGCATCGTCCTCATCGACCAGGACAAGTGCCGCGGCTGGCGCATGTGCGTCTCCGGCTGTCCCTACAAGAAGGTTTATTACAACTGGTCTTCTGGAAAGTCGGAGAAGTGCATTTTCTGCTATCCGCGCATCGAGGCGGGCCAGCCGACCGTCTGCTCGGAAACCTGCGTGGGGCGCATCCGCTATCTGGGCGTGGTGCTCTACGATGCCGACGGCATTGAAGCCGCCGCCAGCGTGCCGGACGAGAAGGACCTCTACGAGGCGCAGCTCAAGCTGTTTCTCGATCCGAAGGATCCGGCGGTGATCGCCCAGGCGCGGGCGGACGGCGTGCCGGAAGCCTGGCTGGACGCGGCCCAGCGTTCGCCGGTGTGGAAGATGGCGATGGAGTGGAAGATCGCCTTCCCGCTGCATCCCGAATACCGCACCTTGCCCATGGTATGGTACGTGCCGCCGCTGTCGCCGATCCAGTCGGCGGCGGCCGCGGGCAAGATGGGCGTCAATGGCGACATGCCGGACGTGCGCTCCCTGCGCATCCCGCTGCAATATCTCGCCAATCTGCTCACCGCCGGCGACGAGGAGCCGGTGGCGCTGGCCCTTGAGCGCATGCTGGCCATGCGCGGCTACATGCGGGCCAAGACGGTGGATGGCCGCCTCGACGAGCGGATCGCCGCCGAGGTCGGGCTCACCGGCGCGGCC
>NCHM01000442.1 GCA_002257205.1 Rhizobiales bacterium 24-66-13
CCTGGGTGACAGCGTGCGGAAGCTTCCCATGGGCCTGACCTTCACCATACTCGGCTGCGGTTCCTCGGGCGGCGTCCCCCGCGTGGCGCAGGGATGGGGTGCGTGCGATCCCACCAATCCGCGCAACCGGCGGCGGCGCTGCTCTCTGCTGGTGCGCCGGCGCGGGCCGGACGGCGTGACGACGGTGCTGGTGGACACATCGCCCGACCTGCGCGAGCAATTGCTGGATGCCCAGGTGGACCGGCTGGACGGCGTGCTCTTCACCCATTCCCATGCCGACCATACCCACGGCATCGACGATGTGCGCCCGCTGGCGATCCAGCAGCGCCAGCGCATCGACGCCTATATCGACGAGGACACCTCGGCGGCCCTGCACTTGCGGTTCGGCTATTGCTTCCGCACGCCGCCCGGCGGCGTCTATCCGCCGATCCTGACCGAGCACCGGTTCCACGAGGGCCGGGCGGTGCAGGTCGATGGGCCGGGCGGGCCCATTGTCGCGCTGCCGTTTCGCCAGCATCATGGCGAAATCGACTCGTTCGGCTTCCGATTCGAGGGCGTCGCTTATTCAAGCGATGTCAGCGCATTTCCAGATAACTCATTGCAATATCTAGAAAATCTAGATATTTGGATTCTTGATGCTTTGCGTGAAGCGCCACATCCCTCCCATCTCAGCCTGAGCGAGGCGCTGGCCCACATCGAACGGATGAAGCCGGGCCGCAGCATTTTGACCAATCTCCATACGGATCTGGATTATGGACGCCTTGTGGACATCCTGCCGGAAGGCATCATCCCGGCGTTCGACGGCATGACCTTCGAGGGGTGATGCAGCGGATCTGATTCATGAAGTCGGTTCACGCCATCAACTTATTGAATTCAGGGTGTTAATTTGTGAATTAAAGACGATTCTTGCCGCTCGCGCCGCGCGCGGCGGATCCTCTGTTGTGAACCGGGGCACGGCGGGCTTAGCATGCCCTTTCATTCTTCCAGCCCGGTTCCCGTCTCCATGTCCGCATCCGGTAGCAAAGGCCGTGCGCTCGATCCCGCCGCCGGCGGGCTGGGGATCGATGCGGCCGCTGCGCTCAGCGCCGATGCGGAACAGGCCTGGATCGCCGTCATCCGCAAGATGGACGAGACCTACGCCGAGCTGGTGACCCAGCAGGTGGAGCTGGAGAACAAGAACGCCGCCCTGGAGGAAGCCCAGGCCTTCATCGCCGGGGTGATGGCCTCCATGACCGACGCCTTGATCGCCTGCGACCTCACCGGCCGCATCGAGCAGGTGAACGTTGCCGCCGAGCGGCTGCTCGGCCGGTCGGGATCGGACCTTCTAGAGCTGCGACTCGCCGATCTTCTGGCGCCGGAAACGCCGACCGGCTTCGCCGACGTGCTGGCCATCGTCGCCAAGCGCCAGCGCATCGTGGATCGCGACTTTGCTTTCTCCACACCGGAAGGCCCGCTTCCGGTTTCGGTGAACGGCGCGATCCGGTTCGATTCGCGCGGCCGCGCGGTGGGCATCGTCCTCATGGGCCGCCCGATCGGTGAATTGCGCAAAGCCTATAGCGACCTCGCCGCCGCCCACGAGCGGCTGAAGCAGGCCCAGCAGCAATTGGTGCATGCGGAGAAGATGGCCTCGCTCGGCCGCCTGGTTGCCGGCGTCGCGCACGAGCTGAACAATCCCATCTCCTTCGTCTACGGCAACGCCCACGCCTTGAAACGCTATGGCGAGCGGCTCGTGAGCTATGTGGACGCGCTTCACGGCCCGGCTCCGGCGCCTGCGGACCTGCGGGCGGAGCTGAAGATCGACCGCACATTGCGGGAGATGGCCCCGACCATCGCCGGCATGCTGGAAGGGGCCGAGCGCGTGCGCGACATCGTCGCCGACCTGCGGCGCTTCTCGTCCGACCGGCGGCAGGCGTCCGAGCCGGTGGACATGGCGGCCCTGGTGCGCTCATCCCTGGAATGGGTGGCGAAAGCCCAGAGCCCGGCGGTGGACACCACCTTTCAGCTGGTGGGGCCGCTCGACGTGATTGGCCATCCCGGCCAGTTGCACCAGATGATGATGAACCTCATCCAGAATGCGGTGGATGCAATGGAAGGCGCCGGCGACCGCCGGCTGCTGATCGCCGGCGAGCGGCGCGGCGACCGCGTGGTGATCAGCGTTCAGGACAGCGGGCCCGGCATCTCGGCGGAGATTGCCTCGCGGATCTTCGATCCCTTCTTCACCACCAAGCCGGTCGGCAAGGGCACGGGTCTCGGCCTTTCCATCAGCTATCGCATCGTGCAGGAGCACGACGGCCTGCTGGAGGCCGGCAATCATCCCGGAGGCGGCGCCGTCATGCGCGTGACCTTGCCGGCGGCTCCAATGGAGAAGCAGCCTTGAGCGCCCCTTTCAACATTCTCTGGCTGCAATCCGGCGGCTGCGGCGGCTGCACCATGTCCCTGCTCTGCGCCGAGGGGCCGGACCTCATCACCACCTTCGACAGCGCCGGCATCCGCATGCTCTGGCATCCGGGGCTCTCAGAGGAAACCGGAAGCGAGGCCCTGGCGGTGTTCGAGCGCGTGCGATCGGGCGCGCTGCGCCTCGATGCGCTGTGCGTCGAAGGCTCGCTCCTGCGCGGGCCGAACGGAACCGGCCGCTTCCATGTGCTCGCCGGCACGGGCCGGCCTACGATCGAATGGGTGCGGGAGCTTTCCGGGCTCGCCGAACATGTGGTCGCGGTGGGCACCTGCGCCGCCTATGGCGGCGTAACCGCCGCCGGTACCAATCCCGCCGATGCGTGCGGCCTGCAATATGACGGGCGGCGCGAGGGCGGGGCGCTGGGCGCCCAATTCCGCTCCCGCTCGGGCCTGCCGGTGATCAATGTGGCGGGCTGCCCGACGCATCCCAATTGGGTCACCGAGACCTTGATGCTGCTCGCCGCCGGCCTGCTCGGCGCGCAGGATCTGGATGCCTATCGCCGGCCGCGCTTCTATGCCGACCATCTCGTGCACCACGGCTGCCCGCGCAACGAATATTACGAGTTCAAGGCCAGCGCGGAGAAGCTCTCCGACCTCGGCTGCATGATGGAGCATCTCGGCTGCCTCGGCACCCAGGCTCATGCGGATTGCAATACGCGATCCTGGAACGGCGAAGGCTCCTGCACCCGCGGCGGCTATGCCTGCATCAATTGCACGGCCCCCGAATTCGAGGAGCCCGGCCACGCCTTCTTGGAAACCCCGAAAGTTGCCGGAATTCCCGTGGGCCTGCCGACCGACATGCCGAAAGCCTGGTTCATCGCCTTGTCCTCCCTCGCCAAGGCGGCGACGCCGGAGCGGCTGCGGCGCAATGCGGTGAGCGATCATCTGGTGGTGCCGCCCACGGTGCGGGACATCAAGCGGCGATGAGCGAAGCGCAAGGTTCAGCGGGCGATGGCGTCACGCGGCTCATAGCCGGGCCGTTCAATCGCGTCGAAGGCGATCTCGAGGTGCGTCTCGACATCGCCAATGGCGCGGTGGCGCAAGCCCATGTCTCTTCGCCGCTGTTTCGCGGCTTCGAGCGCATCCTGGAAGGGCGGGACCCGATGGATGCGCTGGTGATCGCGCCGCGCATCTGCGGCATCTGCTCGGTTTCCCAGTCGCAAGCCGCAGCGCTGGCGCTCGCCGGGTTGCAG
>NCHM01000443.1 GCA_002257205.1 Rhizobiales bacterium 24-66-13
AGAAAGTAGATAGATTTCAAAATCTATTGCGTCATAATTAAAGTTTCAATGATACGAGCTTTGAATTACTTATTTTTTTCGA
This sequence comes from Rhizobiales bacterium 24-66-13, assembly GCA_002257205.1. GTDB lineage: Bacteria > Pseudomonadota > Alphaproteobacteria > Rhizobiales > Xanthobacteraceae > NCEH01. The sequence continues at coordinate 83 of NCHM01000443.1, forward strand.
AATTGATGAAATAAAAACAAAAATAAATACTACACACAGCGCGCATCGAGCCGAAACTCGACCTCCGGATGCAGACAAAGGGGAGAAAATAAGGCAGCAGGTTTCATGCCAGAGGGCATTAATTGTGCGCGTGATTTTTTTGCCTCTTTTTCCGGCAAAGGCCGGATTAACAGAGAAGGCGTTCAAAATTGCACAGAAGGTCGGTACTATTTAACTTTCCCTCCGTTGGAACGCGCCTCATTCGCGATGGCGGCCTTCGCCGGTGAGAGAAAAAGCCGCCATTTCGGAAACAATTTTTTGGGGGAGATGGTCCGGAATCGATTCCCTTAGCGGAATGCCTCAATAAATTTAGCTGGCAAAATTAATCCGGCCGCCCTGCGCGCTCCGCTGCAGCGCAAACGCACCCTCCCCGGCCAGCGCCACCACAACCGAAACGATCACCAGGAATGCCGGATATTCCCAGCCGCCGCCGGCGCTGGAGAACAGGAACCCGTTGCCCACATGTACCGAAAGGGCGCCCAGCATCACCGGAATGAGAAGCAGCGCGACCGGCCGGGCGTAGACACCCGCGATGATCAGCAAGCCGCCGATCAGTTCGACCCCGATCACCGGCACCGCCAGGAACCCCGGCATGCCCACATTTGCCAGATAGCCGGCAAAGCCGGGAACGGTGAACACGAAATACTTGATGAGCGCATGGGACACCCACATGGCCCCCAGGGCGACGCGCAGGAGAAACAGGCCGTAGGGAGCGGTACGAAGATCGATCATTGGAACCTCCAGGGATTTAAACTGGTCCCTAGGTAGCTTTTCCCTCCACGCACAGCCATACTCGGAATTGCCTGGTCTCGCTTGCACGGATGCACATATGATCGCCTGGGATGATTTTCGCCTCGTGAAGGCCGTGGCCGAGACGCGTTCTCTCGCCGGGGCGGCGGAAATGCTCGGCGTCAATCATTCCACGGTGTTCCGCCGCCTGGGCACGCTGGAGGCCTCGCTCGGCACGCGCCTGTTCGAGCGCGCACGCAGCGGCTATGCCCCAACTCCAACCGGCGAGGAGATGGTGCGGCTGGCCGATCGCATGGCCGAGGACATTCTCGCCGTCGAGCGCCGCATCACGGGCCAGGATCTGCGGCCGTCGGGCGAGTTGCGGGTGACCACCAACGATACGCTGCTGGTGCACCTGCTCACGCCGATCTTCGCCTCGTTCCATGCCGCCTATCCGGAAATCCGGCTGGAAGTGCTGGTCTCCAACCAATCCCTCAGCCTGACCAAGCGTGATGCGGACATCGCCATCCGCGCCAGCGAGCGCCCCGGCGACACGCTTGTGGGGCGGCGCATCGCGACCATCGGCTGGGGCGTTTACGGTCGGCCGGACCTGCTGACCCAGGCCCCGTTCGATGCCGCGAACCTGCGGGCGCACCCATGGGTCGGGCTCAGCGAGAACTTCGCCCAGGTCGGCGCCATGAAATGGCTGCGCGAGCGCGCGGGCGACGATCGCATCGTCTATCGGGTGAACACCGTGCTCGGGCTTGCGGAAGCGGCGGCGGCGGGTATCGGGCTCGCAGTGCTGCCCTGCTTCATCGGCGCAGCGACGCCTGGCCTGGTACGCCTCGTGGCCCCGGATGCCGCGATGGTCGCGAGCCTGTGGCTGGTGACCCATCCGGACCTGCGCGCGACGGCGCGGGTGCGCGCCTTCATGGATCATGTGGGGCGCGAGCTGATGCGCCACCGCTCCGCCATCGAGGGAAAGGAAGAAGCCCTCCCGCCGGAAAGCGAGCTGAGGGAGGCCCGATCATCGCCGGCACGGGGAACGGGCGCCTGGGATCTGGCACAGGAGGCGGACGACGGGATCCCGCCCGTCGACGCGGACTGACACGGCGGCCCCCTCCACCGGCCAAACGGCACGGGGGAGGCGCCGGCCAGGCCCCTATTCGGCGGAGGTCTGCGCTACTGCATTGTCCCGCGCCTTGGGCCGGCGACGGGTGGCGACCTGCGGCGCCTCGGCGCCGAGGCGCGTGAATTCGCACCACATGGTGTTCACGCCGGCGAGCGAGCCGCGGAACGTGGCGGCACCGGTCTTGTTGACCTCGAAGCACGGCTCGAAGGTCATGCCCTCGATGAAGCCGCATACATTCTCTCCGCGCACGCGCACCGTATTGGGCGGCAGGCGCACATAGCGCGCCGGGCCCTGGGCGCGCAGCGTGATGGTTCCCGCAACGGAACCATCAGGGAAGATACGGCCGGCACCGGTCGTGCCTTCAAAGCAATTGAACGCGAATGTCCGCCCCACGACGAAGGCGCGCGCCTGATCGGGACTGAGGCTCTGAGCGCCAGCCGAACCTATCCCGATCAAGGTCCATCCGGCGGCCGCAAGGAAAATGCTTCGCATGTCTCTTCGATAAGCGATTTTGGTTAACAAAGACCATGCACCGGACTCGCCAGCCGGGGCAAGGATGCAAAGCCGGCTTTTGCCGGCCCACGCCGCCGCCCTGCCCGCGCCGCGCCGCGCAAGGTGCTGGAACCGCCGGAAAATCATGGAATTCGCGCGACAATCGATTAAGCGCCGCTGGGCACCAGGCGCTCCACGGGCCGCTCGCGGATCGGCAGGTTGATCGCGGCCGACGCAAAGGAAAGCGCCACCGAGAGCCACCACACCACGTCATAGGAGCCGAACGCCTCATAAAGCACACCGCCCAGATACACCCCCAGGAAGCCGCCCACCTGATGGCTGAAGAAGGCGAAGCCATAGAGCATGGCCATGTAGCGCGTTCCGAACATCAGCATCACAAGCCCGGACGTGGGCGGAACCGTGGAGAGCCACAGCAGGCCGATCGCCGCCCCGAACAGCAGGCAGGTGAGCGGGGTGATGGGAAAAAGAATGAAGGCCGCAATGGCAACGCCGCGTGCCGCATAGATCGCCGCCAGGAGATACTTGCGGGAAAAGCGGTTCGAAAGCGCGCCTGCGCTCAGCGAGCCGACGACGTTGAACAGGCCGATGAGCGCCAGGGTGGAGGCCCCGACCCCGGCGGTGATGCCATGGTCCGCCAGATAGGCCGGCATATGAACGGTGACGAAGGCGAGCTGGAAGCCGCAGGTGAAGAAGCCCAGCACCAGCAGCACGTAGCTGGGATGGCCGAAGGCCTCGCCGAGCGCGCCGCGAATGGATTGGCGCGGGGCGGCCACCGGCCCGCCCCCTGCCGTCTGCGTGCCGCGAGTCGAGAGCGCGAACGCGAGCGGCACCACGAGCAGAATCACGGCGGCAAAGACGATCAGGGTTTCCTGCCAGCCCACCTGGGAGATCAGGCCGGTGGCGAGCGGAGGAAACAGGAACTGGCCGAACGAGCCCGCCGCCGTGCCGGCGCCGAAGCCGAGCGAGCGCCAGCGCTCCGGCAGCAGCTTGCCGAAGGCCGCGAGAACGAGATTGAACGAACAGGCGGAAAGACCGAAGCCAACCAGCACGCCAGCGCTGAGATTGAGCAGGCCCGGCGTGATCGCGACCGACATCAGGGCGAGGCCCGCCGCATAGACCAGCGCTCCGACGCACATCACCCGCACGATGCCG
>NCHM01000444.1 GCA_002257205.1 Rhizobiales bacterium 24-66-13
GGCGGTGCTCACCGCCAATGTGCTGGTGCAGTTTCCGTTCGAGCCGTTCGGCCTTGCGGATTATCTCACCTACGGCGCCTTCACCTATCCCGTCACCTTTCTGGTGAACGACCTCACCAATCGCTGTCTCGGCCCGACGCGCACGCGGCGGGTGATCTATGTGGGGTTCGCGCTGGCGGTGGCGCTGTCCGCCGTGCTGGCGACCCCGCGCATCGCGACGGCCTCGGGCACCGCCTTCCTCGCCGCCCAATTGCTGGACGCGAGCGTGTTCGATCGCCTGCGCCGGCGCGCCTGGTGGATGCCGCCCTTCGTGTCCGGCCTGATCTCCAGCGCCATCGACACAATCGTCTTCTTCACCCTCGCCTTCGCCGGCACGGATCTGCCGTGGCAGACCTGGGCGGTGTTCGACTATGGGGTGAAGCTGGCCATGATCCTGCTGTTCCTCGGCCCCTATCGCGCCCTCATCGCCCGCATGCCGGTGTGGCCGGGTCCGGAGCGCGCCCGCGCCTCACTCCGCGCCTGAATTCGGTTGGCGAATGCCTTGCCGAATTTCGGCACGCGAACCTTTCACCGAAAGGATGGTTCGGTGTCGCGGAGGAGCGCGGAGAGGGGCCACAAAACCCCTCTTCGTCCGCGCTAAGCCATTGTTTCACGTGAAACATTTTTCTCCGGACCGCGGTATTTGCAGGCGAAATCCGGTCATTTAATCCTGATCGCGCAGCAGGCGGCGGATCACCTTGCCGGAGCTGGTGAGCGGCAGTTCCTCCAGGAACACGATCTCGCGGGGATATTCATAGCCCGCCAGATTGTTGCGCACGAGCGCCTGCACCTCGGCCTTGAGCGCCTCGCTCGGTGCATAGCCATCCTTCAGCACCAGGAAGGCTTTCACCACCTGGGTGCGCACCGGATCCGCCTTGCCGACCACGGCGGCAATGGCGATGGCGGGATGGCGCAAGATGCAATCCTCGATCTCCGCCGGGCCGATGCGATAGCCGGCGGAGGTGATGACATCATCGTCCCGGCCGAGGAAATGGATATAGCCCTCGCCATCCTGCCGGGCGAGGTCGCCGGTCAGCATCCAGTCGCCGGAGAATTTCTCCGCCGTCGCCTCCGGGCGGTTCCAATAATTGAGGAACATCACGGGGTTGGGCGCGCGGATGGCGATCTGCCCCATCTCCTCGATGGCGCAGGGCACACCGTCGGGGCGCAGCACGGCGACGTCATGGCCCGGCAGGGCCTTGCCCGTGGCGCCGGCCCGCGCGACGCCCATGGCGGCGTTGGAACCGATGACATAATTGCATTCGGTCTGGCCGTAGAATTCATTGATGGGAACGCCCAGGGCCTCCCGGCCCCATTGGAACGTCTCCGCCCCCAGCGCTTCTCCCGCCGATCCCACGGTGCGCAGATCGAAGCCGAAGCGTTCCTTGGGGCGCGCCACGGCCCGCATCATCTTCAGCGCCGTCGGCGGGATGAAGACGTTGCGCACCTGCGCCTGCGCCATCAGATGGAACGCCCGCTCGGGATCGAACTTGCCCGGCGGCTGCACCACCACCGGCACGCCCAGCGCCAGCGCAGGGAAGAGAGTGTTCAAGAGCCCGCCGGCCCAGGCCCAGTCGGACGGCGTCCACATGCGGTCGCCGGACTTGGGCAAATCGTCATGGGTGAATTGCATGCCCGCCACATGGGGCAGCAGCACCCGGTGGCCATGCAGCGCACCCTTGGGCTGGCCGGTGGTGCCGGAGGTGTAGATCATCAGCGCCGGATCGTCCGGCCCGCTGTCCATGGGCAGCGGGGCCGCGCTCTCGCCGGCGCTCATCTCGGCAAAGCCGAGCACGTCGCCGGAGGGGCCGTCGGTGGAGACCAGGACCGACAGGCCGGCCGGCCGCACCGGCAGCTTGGCGAACCCCGCCGCATCGCTCACCAACGCGGCGGCGCCGGAATCCTCCAGGCGATAGGAGATGGCATCAATGCCGAACACCGCCGCCAGCGGCACGGCAATGGCGCCGAGCTTATAGGTGGCGAGATGGGTGGCGAGCACTTCCAGCCCTTGCGGCAACAGGATTGCCACCCGGTCGCCGCGCCCGATGCCGCGCCGGGCCAGCGCCCGCGCCAGCCGGTTCGAGGCGGCGGCCACGGCGCCATAGCTCAGCGGCGCGAAGCCAGTCTCGCGCGGCAGGAACAGGGCCGGGCGATCCGGCTCGCGTTCGGCCCAGCTGTCGCAGGCGTGGATTGCGATATTGTAGCGCGCAGGAACGTGCCATTGGAACGCGGCACGACGGCGTTCATACTCACCCAATGCGGACAACGTCACCTTCCTGCTTAAAGCTTAGGCAGGAAAGCAAGCTAAAGCTCTGTTGCGTCCGCGTCCATCCTCATTGTGCGATGCACCGACGCCGATGCGGACGCCCGGTCAGCGCACTTTCTCCGGCTGCGCCAGCACCAGGGCCCAATAGACCTTGTACTTGGAGCGCGGATTGAAGGCGGTGGCGATGCCCATGCGGGTCACACCGGGGGTGAGCATGTTCTTGTTGTGGGGCGGGCTGTCGCGCCAGCCGGAGAAGGCCTCGGCAAGGGTGTGATAGCCGGCGCCCACATTCTCCACCGCGATCGCCGGGTCGTAGCCCGAGGCCTTCATGCGCATGACGAAGGTGCGTCCGCCCACCTCGTGCGAGAGCGTGTCGGCCTTGGCCATGGCGTCCGCCTGGTCCTGGGCGACGCGGCTCAAGGCGGGGTCGATGGCGACGGCGGACAGGCCCTTTCCGGTCCGGTAGGCGCTGATGATGGAGGCGGCGGCGGCCGGATCCACGGGCTGCCCGCTCTTGGAGAGATCGTCATAGAAGGCCGGCTTGGTCGGCTCCACCTCGGTCGTGCCGCAGGCGGCCAGCAGGAACGAGAGGAGCACGATGAGGGGAGCGGCGCGCATGCGGCCTCCAGGACAGGAGAGGTTTCGGCCCGCTATGTGAGGGCGGCGAGGTTTAGGAAGCGTTAGCATCCTCCCCCTCAGGCGCCCTCCGGCTGTTGCGCGGCGCCGAGGATGCCGGGCCGCGCGGGCTTTTCGTCGTGCTGAACCGGAGCCGGGGCGGAAGACCGGGCCGCCGACGGGACGGCGGCGGGCGGCGGAACGTTCTCCGCCTGCGGGGGCGCGGCCGGATCCGGCCGCCGCTCAGGGGGCACCATGTCGGCCGGCGCGCGCGCCAGCGCCGCCCAGGGCTGGCAGGCCATGCCGATGCCCGCCTTGCGGAACCGCGTGAGGATGGCGAAGTGCAGATCGCTCTTCACCGTCAGCCCATAATCCACGTTCGCCACCACGCAGCGCAGTTCGAAGCCGAGCCCGGCATCGGCGAATTTGGTGAGGAATACGCGCGGCGGCGGTGATTGCAGCACCTGCGGATGGTCGCAGGCACAGGCCACCAGAATGTCCCGCACCTCCTCCAGATCCCCGTCATAGGTAACGTTCACCGCCACGATCACCCGGCCGGTGGTGTTGGAATGGGTGAAGTTCTTCACCATGCCCGAGATCAGGTCGGAATTGGGCACGATGACGGTCGCCCGCTCGAAGGTCTCGATCTCGGTGGAGCGCACGCTGATGCGGCGCACATAGCCTTCCTCGCCCTTCACATTGATGGTGTCGCCCACCCGG
>NCHM01000445.1 GCA_002257205.1 Rhizobiales bacterium 24-66-13
TGATCGAGGACCTGCCCGCCGAGCTGAGCGTGTGGTCCACCTTCGAGCCCCTCTCCGGTCCGCGCGGCGTTGCCGACGACCTGAAGAAGCTGACGGGCGTGAGCCCGGAGATCGAGCAGAAGCTCAACGATCTCGGCATCTTCCACTTCACCCAGATCGCCGGCCTGGATGCCCAGGACGCGCACCACATCGGTGAAGAAGTGGGACTGCCCGGCCGCGTCGACGGCTGGATCGCCCAGGCGAAGGAGTTCTCCGCCGAAGTGGAGTGATCCCTTCCCCGGAGGTCATTTGAGTGAAGGGGCGATAAGCGCCCCGGCGGCCGGCTTGGGCACCCCCTTGCCGGCCGTGGCATGAGAAAAAGAGGAAGCTGAGCATGGCCGCGATCACTGCAGCTCTCGTGAAGGAACTGCGCGACAAGACTGGCGCCGGCATGATGGACTGCAAGGCCGCTCTGACCGAGACCGCCGGCGACATCGAAGCTGCCATCGACTGGCTGCGCAAGAAGGGTCTCGCCAAGGCCGCCAAGAAGGCCGGCCGCGTTGCCGCCGAAGGCCTCGTTTCGGTGGAATCCTCGGGCCATTATGCGGTCGCGCTGGAAGTGAATGCCGAGACCGACTTCGTCGCCCGCAACGCCGATTTCCAGGCGTTCGTGCGCGAAGCCGCCAAGATCGCCCTCAACACCGACGGCTCGCTCGAAGCCCTCGCCGCCGCCCATTTCCCGGGTGAGAGCGTGACGGTGTCCGAGAAGCTCGCGACCCTGATCGCCACCATCGGCGAGAACATGACGCTGCGCCGCGTTGCCAAGCTCCAGGTCGAGCATGGCGTGATCGCGTCTTATGTGCACGGCACGGTGTCCGAGGGCCTCGGCCGCATCGGCGTGCTGGTGGCTCTGGAATCCAAGGGTGATGTGGAGAAGCTCTCCACCCTCGGCCGCCAGATCGCCATGCATGTCGCGGCGCTGAGCCCGCTGGCGCTCGATGCCTCGGGCATCGACGAGAGCGTGGTCGCCCGCGAGAAGGCGATCCTGCTCGAGAAGCACCAGGGCAAGCCCGCCAACGTGCAGGACAAGATCGCCGAAAGCGGCATCAAGACCTTCTTCAAGGAAGTCACCCTGCTGGAGCAGCCGTTCGTGCATGACGGCTCCAAGTCAGTGGCCCAGGTGCTGAAGGAAGCCGAGGGCGGCGTCGGCGCGCCGGTGAAGCTCACCGCTTTCGTGCGCTACGCGCTCGGCGAAGGCATCGAGAAGGAAGAGAGTGACTTCGCCGCCGAAGTCGCCGCTACAGTCGCGGGTCAGTCCTGATCGGGGCGGGGGAGGGGGCCATGTCCGACCTTCCCTATCCCCGCGTCCTCATCAAGGTCTCCGGCGAGGCCTTGATGGGACCGGAGCCGTTCGGGCTCCATCCCCCGACCGTGACGCGGATCGCCCGCGATCTCGTGGCCGTGCGCGCGCTCGGCTGCGAGGTTGCGGTGGTTGTCGGCGGCGGCAATATTTTGCGGGGTGCGCGTGTTGCCGGCGAGGACCTCAACCGGTCCACCGCCGACCATATGGGCATGCTCGCCACCGTCATGAACTGCCTGGCCCTGGAGCAAGCGGTGGAAGCCGCCGGCGAACCGGCCCGCACCATGTCCGCCATCCCCATGCCCACCGTCTGCGAGCCTTATGCCCGCCAGCCGGCCATGCGGCATCTGCGCCGGGGGCGGATCGTGCTGCTGGCGGGCGGTACGGGCAATCCGTATTTCACCACCGACACCGGCGCGGTGCTGCGCGCGGCGGAATTGAGCTGCGACGCGGTTCTGAAGGCGACCAATGTGGACGGCGTCTATACCGCCGACCCCAAGCTCGATCCGAACGCCCGCCGCTACGACCGCCTCACCCATGATCAGGCCCTCGCCTACGATCTGAAGGTGATGGATGCCGCTGCGTTCGCCCTTGCCCGTGAAGCTGCCTTGCCGATAATCGTCTTTTCTATTCGCGAGCCGGGTGCCATCGTGGCGGCCGCCAAGGGCGAAGGCCACGTCACCGTGGTTGCGCCTTGAGGGCTTAAGTCGGGAGTAGCGACGCGTCGTGCTCTGCCGGTCCGCATCAAGCGGGTGCCGGCGGGGCGGCGGTCTTGCTGGGACGTGGCGCCCGGCGGGTGTCGCTTATTTCCCGGGTGTCCCGGGTTTCAGAGACCTTGGCCTTCGGCCTTGTCGTCAGGCGGGGCGGGAAGGACAGAACCGGCATGTCGCGCCGGGAAAATGAAGAACAGGAATTTGCCATGAGCACCGACGCATTCGACCTTGCCGATCTCAAGCGCCGCATGCAGGGCGCGGTGGGCGTGCTGAAGCAGGAACTCGGCGGCCTGCGCACCGGCCGCGCGTCGGCCAGCCTCCTGGAGCCGATCCAGGTGGACGCCTACGGCACCCACATGCCCATCAGCCAGGTGGCGACGGTCTCGGTTCCCGAGCCGCGCATGCTCTCCGTGCAGGTGTGGGACCGCTCCATGGTCAGCGCCGTGGAAAAGGCGATCCGCGACAGCAATCTCGGCCTCAACCCCTCCACCGAAGGCCAGGTGATGCGCATCCGCATTCCCGAGCTGAACCAGGAGCGGCGCCAGGAAATGGTGAAGGTCGCCCATAAATATGCCGAGGCGGCGCGCGTTTCGGTGCGCCATGTGCGGCGCGATGGCATGGACCTGCTCAAGAAGCTCGAGAAGGACAGCGAGATCAGCGCCGATGACCTGGAGCGCTTCTCCACCCAGGTGCAGAAGGCGACGGACGAGGTGATCTCCGAACTGGACCAGACCCTCGCCCATAAGGAAAAGGAAATCCTCTCGGTCTGAGGAGCATGGCATGAAGGGGGAAGGGGCCATGTCGGTGCGCAACGGCGCCTCAGCGACGCCAGTCATGGGCGGCGCGTGCATTCCGGTGCACGTGGGCGTCATCATGGACGGCAACGGGCGCTGGGCGACGGCGCGCAACCTGCCCCGGTTCGAAGGCCACCGGCGCGGGCTCGAGGCGCTGCGCCGGTGCGTGCGGGCGGCGCGCGAAATCGGCATCCGCTATCTCACCATCTACAGCTTCTCCAGCGAGAACTGGTCGCGTCCGGCGAGCGAGGTCTCCGACCTCATGGGCCTGCTGAAGCGGTTCGTGCGTCACGACCTCGCCGAGCTGCACAGCGCCAATGTGCGGGTCCGCATCATTGGCGAACGGGTCGAGCTCGCCCGCGACATCTGCCAGCTGCTGGACGAGGCGGAAGCCCTCACCAAGGACAATACCGGCCTGACCCTGGTGGTGGCGTTCAATTATGGCGGGCGGCAGGAGATTGCCGCCGCCGCCGCGCGCCTCGCCGCCGATGCGGTGGCCGGCAAGATCCGGCCGCAGGACATCTGCGCGGACATGATCACCGCCCGCCTCGACACCGCCGGCATTCCCGACCCGGACCTGATCGTGCGCACCAGCGGCGAGCAGCGGCTCTCCAATTTCCTGCTCTGGCAGGGCGCCTATTCGGAACTCGTGTTCCTGCCCATCTATTGGCCCGAGTTCGACCATGCCGCGCTGGTGGGCGCCATCGAGGAATATGCCCGGCGTGACCGTCGGTTCGGCGGCATCGCCGCCCGCGCCGGCAGCGTGCGCACGTGATCGGCGGAAAAGACCTC
>NCHM01000446.1 GCA_002257205.1 Rhizobiales bacterium 24-66-13
GACGGCGCGCGGATCGCCGCCGCTCTCGGCCCGCAGTACGGCACGGATCCAGCTGGCCGGAAGCTCGAAGCGCTGCGCGGCTTCGTCGATAAAGGCGGCGTAGGAGGTGACAGCATTCGCCACAGTCGGTGACATGGTCTGCGCGGTGGCAGAGCCGGGCGATGCGCCGTCGATCAGCAATCCGGATGCGAGAAAGAGCACAGAGGGATGCATGTCAGCGCACCGCCGCGCGCCAGACGAAGTCACTGTTGCCGGCTTCATCCGTGAGGAGTGGCATTGCCCGCCCGATGACGGTCGTAGCCGGGATCGGGCCGAAGTAACGGCCGTCGAGACTGTCACCGACGTCTGGGTTCATCAGGAACAGATGACCAGGAGCGATACGCCGGCAGCCCTGCCAGACTGGCAAATCGCGGCCCATGCGGTCGCGCGGCAGCGCGTCGCCAAGCGGTACGCCATCGACGGTGATGGCGTCATTGAAGCGGCAGACCTCTTGTCCCGGAAGCCCCATCACACGCTTCAATAGCGGCGTGCCCTCACCGAGATAGCCACGTGCGATGAGGAACGCGGCGAGCGGCGGCGGTGGCATCACCGCGACCAGATCGGTGATCTCGAGATGATCCGCCGGCTCGACCGAGTAGAGCCCGACAGGAACGCTCGCCGAGACATTCCAGATCAGCTTGAGCGGCGTCGGCAGCGTGGTGGCGTAGGCCATGCCGACGCTGGCGGCCGCAGCCATCAGCACATAGGCGGCGCGGTTCATTGACCGCACTCCTGCCGCTTCAGCCACGCCTGATGGCGCTCCACGCTATAGGCGCGCGGCTCGAATCCGACACTGATGCGGTGCGCGACATGGCCCCAGTGATCGGGCGCGACGGTGGCCGCATCGATGCCGGTCGCCTCGATGGCGTCGATGTGCTGCAGAATTTTCTCGACCTTCGGCCAGCCATCGACCCGCAGCAGGATCTCGCCACCGGGCCGCACGAAGGGCAGCGTCTGGTAGCTCTCGCCTGGCGCCACGCAGCGCACGATATCGAGGCGGGAGGCCACAGTGCCGAAGTCATTCGACGCCCACCGGACAAAGGCGAAGATGCAGCCAGGAGGGAAAGAGAGGATGCGCCGGCGGCGATCCAGAAGCTGCTCATGCGCGTGATGGCCGAAGCGGATCCAGTTCTCAATCCGCTTCTCGATATGGGTCAACTCCACATGGGTCAGGGCATCGGACGGGGGACTGGACGCAGATGCCGTGCTTGCCGCACGGGGCGCAAACGCCGCGCTCATCGCTGGTCTCCAGATTGGGGAGGGAATTCACGCGCGAGGAGATCGCGCAGCATCTCGGCGACGGTGACGCCGCGCCGGAAGGCGGCGACCTTGATCCGGCCGCGCAGGTCGGGCGTCACATCGATGGTGAGGCGCGCAGTGAACGCGGCGCCGGGACGGCGTTCGGCGCAGACATCTGCCGCCTTCACCCAATGCTCGGGATCCGCAGGCCGGGAGGCAAAATCGCGGCGGGTCGGGCGTTCGCTCATGGCGACGATCTCCCGACCTCGAGACCGTCGATCTCCGCAGTCACCGCAGCGATCTCCCGCGTGGCCGGCCCCGCGTCGTCGCGCTCGAAGACGAGACGGCCGGATTGCGCCGCCGCCGCAAAGGCGATGCGCTGGCCGATGGTGCTGGCGAGCACCGGGGGATCGTGGTCGGCCAGCGTCCGCGCGGTCTCGCGGGCGAGAACAGTGCGGGCGCCGCAGCGGTTCAGGACGAACCGGACCAATATCTGCGGGCGGTAGATCCGCGCCTCGCGGATCAGCGCCAGCATCTCGGCCGACGCCCATCCATCGAAGGGCGAGGGCTGCACCGGAATCAGCACCAGGTCGGCGGCGAGCAGCGCCGAGCGCATCAGGCCAGCGACGCGGGGCGGACCATCGATGACGATGTGATCGGCGTCACGCGCGAGCTCGGGAGCCTCCCGGTGCAGCGTGTCGCGGGCGAGCCCGACGACACCGAACAGCCGTGGCAATGCCTCGCGGCTGCGCTGCTGCGACCAGTCGAGGCTTGAGCCCTGCGGATCGGCATCGATCAGCGTGATCCGCTGTCCCTGCCGGGCCCATTGCCCGGCGAGATGCAGCGCCAGGGTGGTCTTGCCGACCCCGCCCTTCTGGTTGAGGAGCGCGACGATCAAGGCGCGCTCCGCACGTTCACCGGGGACGCGCTCGTCGTAGTAGAATGGCGTAGCTCCGTTAGAAGGATTCCGAAGGAATCCGGGTTAGAGAAGTTAAGGGCGCCGGAAGCCTCTGATTCAGAAGACTGAATCGTCGATTTTGGTCCCCGATAGCACGAGGACCCGGTCCCTGATGGCACGAGGGTGCTGGTCCCCGATAGCACGAGATGATTCACAGCTTGTCCCCAGGTCGGATGGCCGCGAGACGGCGGCGGGTTGGCAGGGCAAGGCGTGCAGCGTCGATCTCGGCGAAGGACAGGATGTCGGCACCGTCCGTCTGGCGGTGCATGCCGAGCCGGTAGCCGGGCAGCGCCTGGCGGCCGACGATCGCGCGCAGGTCATAGGCGAAGTGCTTGAGGGGCGAGAGGCTGCCGGATTTGGCGTGGAGGTGAGCGACGTCGAAGCTCCAGCCGTGGTCCTGGTGCCCGCCATGCTTGCGCACCAGTCGGTAAAGCCAGCGCTCCAGCCCGCCCGTCAGCCCGAAATACGCCCGGTCGATGGTGAGCACGAGCGCGTCGTCGAGCACGGCGCGGTAGAACCAGTCCGGCAGGATGAGGTCGACGCCATCGGGCCGGCCGTTGCGGTCGGTGCGCTCCTGCCATTCATTGATCCAGGAGAAGCGGTGCCGGCGTCCCTCTGCCGGCTGGCGGAGGGTGGTCGAGACCGTCGTGGATTGGAGGCGGTCGAGCGCGGCCTTGAGGCGCTGATAATCGCGCAGGGAGGTGCCGCGTCCGACAAAGGTGAGGATCTCATAGGGCGTCGCGGCCATCAGGCGCGAGGTTCGCAGCCCCGCGTCGCGCGCTTCGACGATCTGGCTGGCGGCCCAGATGAGAATATCGGCGTCCCAGATCGTCGCCATGCCGTGGTCGGGCACGGCCTCGACCCGGATGGCGATGCTGCCGGTCCGGAAGTCGATCGGCGCGACGCGCGGCGTCTTGGAGAGGGAAAAGAAGGGATAGGCCATGAGATCCTGCGCATCTCGTGGCGCGAAGTCGCCTGGCAGGGCGCGGAACAGATCTAACTGTCCGCGCTCCGAGAGGCTGTGATGCCGCGCCGCCATGTGGGCGTTCAGCGCGCAGCGCGGCCGGCGAACGAACCAGCGGCAAGCGCATGGCGCTTGGCCGGTAGGACGGTGCCGCGCGGATCCGAGGTCGAGGTGACCGCGCCGCGGTCGGTCCAGGCTTGCAGGTCGTCGATGGAATAGACGACGCGCCCGCCGAGCTTGCGATAGGCGGGGCCGGTGCCATAGGTGCGGTGCTTCTCCAGCGTGCGGGCCGACAGGCTGAGAAATTCGGCGGCTTCCTTGGTGCGCAGGTAGCGCGGCGGGAGGGTGGCGAGATCGGGTCGCATGGAGCGGGCCTCCGTGGGCGTGGCGGGAGCCGCCGGAGTGCGGCGGCGGACGGTGACCACGGTG
>NCHM01000447.1 GCA_002257205.1 Rhizobiales bacterium 24-66-13
CCGCCCGGCGAGATACAGGCAGCAGAGCTGGGTGACCATGGCGAGCGCGCCCGCCATGGGCGGCAGGATGCTGGCGACCAGTTCGCCCATGCGCGCGGTTTCCGCGCTCGCCGGGCCGGTCTGCCCCTGCACTTGGACGAAGGTTTCGAATGCTGCCGCCACCGCCGTGCGGTAGGTCTCGAAATCGCCCGCTACGGACAGCACGGCGGTGATGACGCTGAAGCTGGAGAGCGCGGCACAGGTCAGCACCAGCCCACCGATGGAGAACCAGATCAGCTTGGTGGGATTGCCCGCATCGCTACGCGCCATTAGCGCGCCATAGGACAGCGCCCAGGCCGGACCGCCGATGCCGACGAGATAGGCGATCAGGAAAGAGGAGTTGAAATAAAGTCCGAGGACAATGCTCGCGACGGCCACGCCTGCGAGCGCGGACACATGCGAGAAGGCAAGCCCCGCGATCATGATGGGCAAGGGCGCCAGATAGAAGAACGGCACGGCCCAGATGCCCCCGGTCGCGATGCCCGCGACGAGAAGCGCCGACGCCGCTCCGGCGGCGAGGCCGATCATCAGAAACTGTGCCATCAGCGCGCTGTCCCGCAGAAGCGGTTAGAGGCAGGTCATCGCCTGCCCCAGCCAAACCCGGAGGCCGCAGCCCCGGGACTCATCTTGAAATAAAAGGCGCCCGCCCTTTCGAGCGGGCGCCCGGAACGATCAGCGGATCACGAACGGCAGCAGGCCGAGGAAGCGCGAACGCTTGATGGCGGCCGACAGCTCGCGCTGCTTCTTGGCCGACACCGCGGTGATGCGGCTCGGCACGATCTTGCCGCGCTCGGAAATGTAGCGCTGCAGGAGACGCACGTCCTTGTAGTCGATCTTCGGCGCATTGGGACCGGAGAACGGGCAGGTCTTGCGACGACGGAAGAACGGACGGCGCTGACCGCCGCCGGCGCCACCAGCTTGAGCGAATGCCATCAGATCGCCTCCTCACCAGCGGTTTCTTCACGGTCGCGCGGACGGCGCGGACGGTCCTCGCGGTCGCGGCCGCCGAAGCCGCCGCCACCACCGAAGCCGCGGTCGCCGCCGAAGCCACGCTCGCCACGATCGCGATCGTCGCGGTCGCGCTTCTGGAGCATGGCCGAGGGGCCTTCCTCGTGCTCTTCCACGCGCAGCGTGAGGAAGCGCAGGACGTCCTCGTCGATGCGCATCTGGCGCTCCATCTCCTGAACCGCCGCCGCCGTGGCGTCGATGTTCATGAGGGTGAAGTGCGCCTTGCGGTTCTTGTTGATGCGATAGGTGAGCGTCTTCACGCCCCAGGCCTCGGTCTTGGTGACCTGACCGCCGTTCGCTTCGATCACGCCCTTGAATCGGGCGGCGAGTTCCTCGACCTGTTGCGCCGTAACGTCTTGGCGCGCGAGGAACACATGCTCATAGAGCGCCATGTGTCCTAATGCCTTTCCTGTTGCTCCATCGCCCGGCGCCAAGCCCTTTCGAACCTTTGGAAAGGCTCGTTTGCTCGGAAGGCGGGGACACGGGACGACGGACCTTGTGGCCCTGCCACCCGGGTTTCAACTCGCGCTGAAGCAACAGATGGCCGTCCGTTCAGCCCCCGGCCGGGGCAACGGAAGCGGTGCGTATAGCAGATTTTCCGCTGAAGGCAAGGATCGGACAGGAATCCAACCATGGAGACGGACGCCACAAGCACAATCGCGGCGCAACATGGGAGAGGCGCGGAGGCCGCTCCCGCCGCCCAGCTTGACTCCCCTTGCGTCCCGGTGTCTCTGCCCTCCCCAAAATTAAGCGGAGGGATACCCCTTGACCACAGCCTTTATTTTTCCCGGCCAGGGCAGCCAAGCCGTCGGCATGGGCAAGGCGCTCGCGGAGAATTTCGCGGTCGCGAAGGCCGTGTTCGACCAGGTGGACGATGCGCTCGGCGAAGCCCTCTCCCGCACCATGTGGGACGGCCCGATCGAGGAGCTCACCCTCACCGCCAATGCCCAGCCCGCCCTGATGGCGGTGTCGCTTGCCGCCATGCGGGTGCTGGAGGCGGAAGCCGGCCTTGATCTTGCGCGCGATGCTTCCTTCGTCGCCGGCCATTCACTGGGCGAATATTCCGCGCTTGCCGCAGCGGGCGCGCTCTCCATCGCCGAGGCGGCGCGCCTGCTGCGCATTCGCGGGCGCGCCATGCAGGAAGCCGTGCCGGTGGGCCAGGGCGCCATGGCGGCGATTCTCGGGCTCGATTTCGCGCAGGCCCGCGCGGTCGCCGAGGAAGCCGCCGGCGCCGATGTCTGCGAAGCCGCCAACGACAATGCCAACGGCCAGGTGGTGCTATCCGGCTCCACGGCAGCGGTCGAGCGGGCCATGGAGATCGCCAAGGCGAAGGGCGCCTCCCGTGCGATCCTGCTGCCGGTGTCCGCCCCCTTCCATTGCCGTCTCATGCAGCCGGCGGCCGACGCCATGCAGGCCGCGCTTGCCGCGAGCGCGGTGAAGGCGCCGGTGGTGCCTGTCGTGTCCAACGTGCGGGCCGCCCCCGTCAGCGACCCGGCGGAAATCATCGCCTTGCTGGTACAGCAGGTCACGGGCACGGTACGCTGGCGCGAGAGCGTGCTGTTCATGGCCGGCGCGGGCGTCACGGCGACGGTCGAGGTGGGAGCCGGCAAGGTCCTGTCCGGCCTGTCGCGCCGCATTGCCAAGGAAATCTCCGTGTCCGCCGTCGGCACGCCGGAAGATGTGGCGGCCTTCATCGCCGCCCGCCAGACACCGGCCGCCTGAGCCGCGCCTTTCTCCCCTTCTTTCCTGTCAGGAGCCTCCATGTTCGATCTCACCGGCAAGACCGCCCTCGTCACCGGCGCCACGGGCGGCATTGGCGGCGCCATCGCCAAGGCGCTCCACGCCCAGGGCGCGACCGTCGCGATTTCCGGCACCCGCCGCGAGGTGCTGGACACCTTCGCCGCCGAACTGGGAGAGCGGGTGCATGTGCTGCCGTGCAATCTCGGCATCACGGAAGAGGTTGAGAAGCTGATTCCCGACGCCGAGGCGGCGCTCGGCCAGCTCGACATCCTCGTGAACAATGCCGGCATCACCCGCGACAATATCTTCATGCGCTTGAAGGACGACGACTGGGACCAGGTGATCGCGGTGAACCTCACTTCCACCTTCCGCCTGTCGCGTGCGGCGGTGCGCTCCATGATGCGGCGCCGTTCGGGCCGGATCATTTCCATCACCTCGGTGGTGGGCGTGACCGGAAACGCCGGCCAGGGCAATTATGCCGCAGCGAAGGCGGGCATGATCGGCATGTCCAAGTCGCTGGCGCAGGAAGTGGCGAGTCGTGGCGTGACGGTGAATTGCGTCGCCCCCGGCTTCATCGCCACCGCCATGACCGACGTGCTGAACGAAAAGCAGCGCGAGGGCATTCTCAAGGCGGTGCCGGCGGCCCGTCTCGGTTCGCCGGAAGACATCGCCAGCGCGTGCGTTTACCTAGCTTCGGACGAAGCCGGCTATGTGACTGGCCAGACGCTGCACGTGAATGGCGGCATGGCGATGATCTGAAGACCCGTGCGGGATCGCACTGGCGCAGCGGGCTTTGCTGGCATAGGCGCAGGAAGTATGATACCGACCCGCACC
>NCHM01000448.1 GCA_002257205.1 Rhizobiales bacterium 24-66-13
GACGAAGCCGCGCTCGAAGCGGTGCGCATCGCCGCCCTCGGCAAGAAGGGCAGCGTCTCCGAACTGCTGAAATCGCTCGGCGGCATGACCCCGGACGAGCGCAAGACCATGGGTCCGGCCATCAACGGCCTGCGCGACCGGGTGCAGGGCCTGCTGGCCGTCCGTAAGGAGGCACTGAAGTCCGCCGCCCTGGAAGCCCGCCTCGCCACCGAACGGGTGGACGTGAGCCTGCCGGTGCGCGAGCCGCGCGCCGAAATCGGCCGGGTGCATCCCATCACCCAGGTCACGGAAGAATTGACGGCGATTTTCGCGGACATGGGCTTCTCCGTTGCGGAAGGGCCCGATATCGAGACCGATTTCTATAATTTCACCGCGCTGAACTTCCCTGCCGGCCACCCGGCGCGGGAGATGCACGACACCTTCTTCCTGCCGCCCAATGCCGAGGGCGAACGCAAGGTGCTGCGCACCCACACCTCCCCGGTGCAGGTGCGCACCATGATGAGCAAGACCCCGCCGATCCGCGTCATCTGCCCCGGCCGCACCTATCGCTGCGACAGCGACCAGACCCATACCCCCATGTTCCACCAGGTGGAGGGGCTGGTGATCGACAAGGGCTCCCACATGGGCCACCTCAAGTGGATCCTGCAGGAATTCTGCAAGGCCTTCTTCGAGGTGGAGAATGTGACGATGCGCTTTCGCCCGTCCTTCTTCCCCTTCACCGAGCCGAGCATGGAAGTGGATATCCAGTGCGACCGCTCGCGCCCCGGCGAGATCCGCTTCGGCGAGGGCAATGACTGGCTGGAGATTTTGGGCTGCGGCATGGTGCATCCCAATGTGCTGCGCAATTGCGGCATCGACCCGGACATCTACCAGGGCTTTGCCTGGGGCATGGGCATCGACCGCATCGCCATGCTGAAATACGGCATGAGCGACCTGCGCGCCTTCTTCGAGGCGGATGTGCGCTGGCTCTCCCACTACGGCTTCCGCCCGCTGGACTTCCCGACCTTGGCCGGTGGGTTGAGCGCGTGAACCACCTTGAATTCCCCTCCCCCCTTGCGGGGGAGGGCTTTAAAATGCTGTTTCCGCTCCCTCTCCCGCATGCGGGGGAGGGCTGGGGAGGGGGAATGCAACGCTTCCTTCAGGAGCACGCCATGGTGGAGGACGACCCGAAGCCGCGCTGGCATGTCGGCCGCGTTCAGCGCGCCCGTGCCCGCGATTTGCGTGCCTCGCCCACCGATGCCGAGCAGGTGCTCTGGTTTGAACTGCGCGCCCATCGGCTCGATGGCCTGCGCTTTCGCCGACAGTATCCGCTCGCCGGCTATATCGTTGATTTCGCTTGCCTATCCGCACGTCTGATCCTTGAAGTGGACGGCGGGCAGCATTATCAGGAGCCCGGCCGCACGAGTGATGCGCGGCGTGATGCCGTCTTCGCCTCAAAGGGCTTTCGGGTTCTTCGCTTCAGCAATCTCGACGTGCTGAAGAACCTGTCGGGCGTGCTTGAAGCCATCGTCGCGGCGGCCTCGACCGCTCTGCCCCCTCCCAACCCTCCCCCGCAAGCGGGAGAGGGCTATGCCGACCCTTCGAAAATCATTGATCCACCTTCATCGCAGGCTTCTCCGCCCCCTCTCCCGCTTGCGGGGGAGGGCTGGGGAGGGGGAAGCGGAGCATCAGAATGAAATTCACCTTCTCCTGGCTCCAAGAGCATCTCGAGCCCACGGCCTCCTTCGATGAGATCGTCGATCGCCTGTCCCTGATCGGCCTCGAAGTGGAGGGCTTGGAAGATAAGGCGAAGGCGCTCGCGCCGTTCGTGGTGGGTGAGGTGCTGACCGCGCAGAAGCATCCCAATGCCGACAAGCTGAAGGTCTGCACGGTCTCCATCGGGAAAGGCGAGCCGATCCAGGTGGTGTGTGGCGCGCCCAATGCCCGCGCCGGCCTCAAGACCGTGTTCGCCGCGCCCGGCACCATCATTCCCACCACCGGCACCGAGCTGAAGATCGGCAAGATCCGCGATGTGGAAAGCCGCGGCATGCTGTGCTCTGCCCGTGAGATGGGCCTTTCGGAAGAGCACGACGGCATCATGGAATTGCCGGAAGACGCGCCCGTGGGCGCGCCGTTCGCGCAGGTGCTGGGCCTGAACGACCCGGTGGTGGAAATCGCCGTCACCCCGAACCGCGCCGATTGCCTTGGCGTGTCCGGCGTCGCGCGCGATCTTGCCGCCGCCGGCCTCGGCGAACTGCTCGCCCCGCGCATCGCGCCGGTGGAGAGCAAATTCCCCGCGCCGCTGAACGTGACGCTCGATTTCGGAGAGACACCTTCGCTTTGCCCCGCCTTCGCGGTGCGGGTGATCCGGGGTGTGAAGAACGGCCCCTCGCCCGAGTGGATGCAGGAAAAGCTGCGCGCCATCGGGCTTCGTCCCATCAATGCACTGGTCGACGTGACGAATTTCCTCACCTTCGACCGCAACCGGCCGCTGCATGTGTTCGACCTGAACAAGGTGAAGGGCGATCTCGTGGTGCGCCGCGCCAAGGCGGGCGAGACCTTGCTGGCGCTCGACGGCAAGACCTATACGCTCGACGAGACCATGTGCGTCATCGCCGACGACAAGGGCGTAGAGAGCCTTGCCGGCGTCATGGGCGGGGAGGAGAGCGGCTGCGACGAGAGCACCACCGACGTGGTGATCGAAAGCGCGCTCTGGGAGCCCATCAATATCGCCCAGACCGGCCGCAAGCTGGGGCTGAATTCGGACGCCCGGTTCCGGTTCGAGCGCGGCATCGACCCCGCCTTCACCGTGCCGGGGCTGGATCTCGCGACCCATATCATTCTCGACATCTGCGGCGGCGAGCCCTCGCAAATGGTGCTGGCCGGGGCGATCCCCGATACCGCCCGCACCATCGATTTCCCGCTCGCCGAGGTGAAACGGCTGTCGGGCCTCGAGGCGAGCGAAGCGGAAATCCGCGACGTGCTCACCCGCCTCGGCTTTGCGGTCTCCGGCGCCGCGCCGGTGGTGCAGGTGGTGCCGCCCTCCTGGCGTGCCGATATCGAGGGCAAGGCGGATCTGGTGGAAGAGGTGGTGCGCATCCTCGGCCTTGCCCGCGTGCCCGCCACCGAATTCCCCCGCACTGACGACGCCCGCCGTCCCGTGCTGACGCCGCTGCAAATGCGCGTCCGCAAGGCGCGCCGGGCGCTCGCCGCGCGCGGCATGGTGGAGGCGGTCACCTGGTCGTTCGTCTCCAAGGCGCAGGCCGAGTTGTTCGGCGGCGGCGCGCCGGAACTGGCGCTGTCCAATCCGATCGCCTCGGAACTGTCCGACATGCGGCCGAGCCTGCTGCCGGGTCTTATCCGCTCGGCCCAGGCCAATGCGGACCGGGGCTATGGCGAGGTGGCACTGTTTGAGGTGGGGCAGGTGTTCGCCGGCGACCAGCCGAAGGACCAGCGCATGTCCGCGACCGGTATTCGCCGGGCGACCGCCAAGCCCGAGGGCGCGGGGCGCCACTGGTCAGGCACGGCGAAGAGCGTGGACGCCTTCGACGCCAAGGCCGATGCCCTGGCGGCGCTCGCGGCCGTGGGCGCGCCGGTGGCCAACCTCCAGGTTACGACCGATGCGCCCG
>NCHM01000449.1 GCA_002257205.1 Rhizobiales bacterium 24-66-13
CCCAATTCCCTGCTGGTTATCACCTGCAATGCGGCGCTGCGAGGGCGAATCGCGCATGCCGGAACGAAAGCGCGGGATCAAAGCCCGCACCCGCAGGCCCCATCGCCGCCCGCCTCAAAGCGCGAGCGGCGGACGCGCAGTCACTCGCCCGGTGCCCACGCTTTATAATCGCCCGTGACTTCGGGACGGTTGCGGCCGCCGGGAAACGCGCCCTTGGGCCGATAGGCGGCGGGCGAGCCAGTCATGTTCCGCAGATGCGGCTTCTGCCAGTCGCGCGGGGTGTAGGATTCCTCGGTGGGCGGGGTGTCGGTGCGATGGTGAATCCAGCCGTACCAGCCGGTTGGGATGGTTGTGCTGTCGGCATAGCCGGGATAGATCACCCAGCGGCGTTCAAACCCCAATTGCGGATCTATGGCGCCGCCCTTGGTGCGGAAATAACGGTTGCCCGCCTCATCCTGCCCCACGAACTCGCCAAAGCGACGGGTCCACAGCATGGTGCCGACCGTCTGCTTATTCCACCAGGTGAACACATAGAGCAGGAACTCTTTCACGGCCCACGCCTCGCTGCTTGACGCCTCGCCCTTGATCGCGCGGACCATGCCACCGCGCCCCGGCGGTGTCCACCGCGCGGACGCACGCGCCGCCGCTCAGGGCGAAAAAAGCGTCATGACATAAACAAAGAACAGCACCAGATGCACCAGCCCCGTCAGGGCATTGGTCTTGCCGGTGCCGAAGGACACGATGCTCAGCACCAGCGCCAGCAGCAATTGCACCCGGTCCTCAGGATCGAGCGCGAGGGTCACCTGCCGGTCCACCAGATAGCTCACCGCCACCATGACCGGCATGGTCAGGCCGATGGTGGCCAGCGCCGAGCCAAGCGCGGCGTTCAGAGCCCGCTGCAACCGGTTGCGCCGCGCCGCCCGCACCGCGGTGATGGTCTCCGGCAGCAGCAGGATCGCCACGACGATGGCACCCACCACCGCATCCGGATCCGGCAGGCCCTGGCGCTCCATGAACCGTTCGACGCCCTCCGCCACATGATTGGAGAGCAGCACCACGCCGCCGAGGCTCAGCAGCAGAAACACCACCGCGCGCCAGAATTCGGAGGCGGTCGCCTCGCGCTCCTCGCTCTCGTCCCAGCCGAGGAAATGATCGCGGTGCCGCACGGTCTGCATGAACAGGAACGATCCATACAGCAGCACCACGCCGGCCATGATGACAGCGATGTTCAGGGTTTTGGGCGTGCCCAGCTGGCCGTCCGCGGTGACGCCTGGCAGGATCAGCGCCAGGATCGAGATCGACATGATGACCGAGAGGAATCCGCTCAGCCCCTGCTGGCGCACCTCCTGCTCGCGATGGCGCAGCCCGCCCAGCAGCAGGCACAGCCCCACCACGCCCGTCAGCACGAACATCACGGTGGACAGCACCGCCTCACGCGGCAAGGTCGGGTTGTTCTCCCCGTGCAGCATCATGGACACCAGCACCGATACTTCGATGAGGGTGACGCTGAAGGTCAGGACGAGGGTCCCGAACGGCTGCGGCAGCCGGGCCGAGACGGTGTCGGCATGGCTGACCGCCGCAAAGATGGTGCCCATCATCAGCAGCGAGGCGGCCCATTGCGCGATGCGCCCCAACAGCGGGTAGAGCACCGGCCACGCAAAAGCGAGGCCGAGCGCGACGATGGGGAAGAGAAACGGTAGCAGCCGGCGCAGCATCGGGCCGGCCCGCTAGAGCGCGATGCTCAGCCCCTGCGCCTTGCGCTGGGCGAGCAGGCACAGATAGGTGGCGGCGAGGCTCGCGCCCGCGAGCGCCGTAATCTCCGCGTGATCGTAAGGCGGGGACACCTCCACCACGTCGAAGCCCTTCAGGTTGAGAGCGCCGAGCCCGCCGACCGTCATCAGCGCCTCGCGGCTGGTAAGGCCGCCGCACACCGGGGTGCCGGTGCCGGGCGCGAACGCGGGGTCGAGCGCGTCGATGTCGAAAGTGAGATAGACCGGCGCATCGCCCACCCGCTCGCGGATATGATGAATAATGCCGTGCGGGCCGAGCTCGGCCGCATCGAAGCCGTGCAGCACGTCGATGCCGTAGGTTTCCGGCGCATGGGTCCTTATGCCGACCTGGACCGAGCGGTCCACCCGGATCAGCCCATCCTTCACCGCGCGGGTGATCATGGTGCCATGGTCGACCCGCGTGCCGTCATCGTCCCAGGTGTCCTGGTGGGCGTCGAACTGCACCAAGGCGATCGGCTCGCCGAGGCGCGCCACCAGGGCCTTGAGCACGGGATAGGTGAGAAAATGGTCCCCGCCCAGGGTCACGAGATGGGAGCCGCGCGCGAAATGCTGCGCCGCCTGCGCCTCGATCGCCGCCGGGATGGAATAAGGCAGGCCATAGTCGAACACGCAGTCGCCGGCGTCGGCCACATCGAGCGCCGCGAAGGGATCGAAGCCGAAAGGATAGAACTCGTCGCCGTCCAGGATCGCGGAGGCGGCGCGGATGGCGCGCGGCCCGAAACGCGTGCCGGGCCGGTTGGACACCGTGACATCGAGCGGAATGCCCCACACCACCGCCTCCGCTCCGCCGCCATCCTTGGCGTAGCGCCGGCGCAGGAACGAGGTGGCGCCGGAATAATTCGGCTCCATGGACTGGCCATGACGGAAGTTGCGATCCAGGGCCCGATCCACGGGGCGCGGGTGAAGGGGATCATCGCTCATGGAAGACCTCTCGGGCGCGGGTACGGCAGCCGCGCCGCCGTGGAGGGCGGTGCGATCGTGCGGCGAGGCACGCCCCTGTCGATAGCGCCCGCACGCGGCCGCAGGCAAGCCTTTCGCGGGCACAAAACCCGATTATGGCCCGGCGCCACGGCCTTGGCCGTCAGATCGCGTATTCGCCCACCTGGTGGGACGCCGGCGGGCGGCAATCCACCCCTGGCCCGCTGGCCGGAAACAGGCGGGCGCGGTCGAACCGCACTGCGACTTTGCCGGCCTCGGGCACCTTGGCCGTGGGAGCGACATCGGCTTCCACATGCGCCCCGCCCACCTCCAGCTCCAGCCGGCGGATCGCCCCGTGGCGCCGATAGGCCTTCACCATTCCCTCCGCCCCCGGCGTGCCGGCGAGCGCGACCGTGATGTCGTGCGGCCGCGCGAACAGCAGCGCCGGGCCATCGGCCACCCGCTCCACGGCGGTGGCGATGATCTGCCCTTCGGCGCGCACCACCCCCTGCGCGACCTCCACCGGAATGCGGCTCGATTCGCCCATGAAGCCGAACACGTCGGGCGTGGAGGGCCGGTCATAGACATCGTCCGGCGTGCCCACCTGCTCGATGCGGCCCTTGCTCATCACCACCACGCGGTCGGCGAGTTCGAGGGCCTCTTCCTGATCGTGTGTCACGAACAAGGTGGTATGGCCGGTCTGTTCGTGCAGATGCCGCAGCCAGGCGCGCAATTCCTTGCGGACCAGCGCATCCAGCGCGCCGAACGGCTCGTCGAGCAGCAACACCTTGGGCTCGATGGCGAGCGCGCGCGCCAAGGCCACCCGCTGGCGCTGGCCGCCGGACAATTGCGCCGGATAGCGCGCGCCATAGCC
>NCHM01000450.1 GCA_002257205.1 Rhizobiales bacterium 24-66-13
TCCGCGTTCAGCACACCGCGCTCGACCACGCCATCCGCATCGGTGAAAGGCACCGGGCTGGCAAAATCGAGATAGCTGCCTGGTTCGATGAGAGCGAGATACATGCCCGGAGCGGTGGGATCAGGAACGACGCGCTCGACCCTGGCGATCGCGAAATAGCCCCGGGTCTCCGCCACTTTCCGGGGTTCGTAATAAACGATCCAGTCGCCGACGCAGGCCGCGACGCGTCCCAGATATGGGCGCGGGAACTGATACCGCTCAGCCGGGCTGTCGTCATAGATCGAGTCCGAGCGGTGAATGAAGACGCCGAATCCCATGTGCCATCCCTGATCCCCATTCGATCGTATCGCAGATCGGAAAGCGTTCGGCAGCAGGTGGACTATTCACTCCTTGTCGCGCGCGGCTCGCGATCGACCCGGCATCACGCTCTCAGTTCTCCTTCGCACTGCCATGAGCGATAGGACGGCTATCTATCAATCACGTATACGCTATTATGTGAGGTATAGCGGGAGACCCTATCGCTCATGGTGTGGAACTGGACGCAGCCCGGCTGGCCGCATTTTGCCTATGATCCGGTTGCCCTCGAACCGCTGGAGCGGCGGTTTCTCCTGCTCACCGGCGAGGTGATCGGTGCGGTTCGGCATGTAAGCGAGGGCGAGCGGGACCTGCTGCGGATCGAACTCCTCAGCGACGAGGCCGTCAAGACCAGCGCGATCGAAGGGGAGATGCTGGATCGCCTCAGCGTGCAATCCTCCCTGCGCCGCCAGCTCGGCCTCGACACCGACAATCGCAACGTGAAGCCGAAGGAACGGGGCATCGCGGAGATGATGGTCGATCTCTATCGGAGCTGGGCCCATCCCCTCGACGCCGACATGCTATTCCGCTGGCACCGCATGCTGTTGGCGGACAGCCGGCATCTGGAGATGATCGGCGGCTACCGTCGCCATGAAGACGCGATACAGATCGTGTCCGGCCGCCAGGATCGGCCGACCGTGCATTTCGAGGCGCCGCCATCCTCGCGGGTTCCGGACGAGATGGCCGCCTATGTCGCCTGGTTCAATGGCTCGGCCCCGAACGGCGACAATCCCCTGCCGGCACTCACCCGGGCCGGGATCGGGCATCTTTATTTCGAGAGCATCCATCCCTTCGAGGATGGCAATGGCCGCATCGGCCGAACTCTCGCGGAAAAATCCCTGGCTCAGAACATCGGGCAACCGACCCTGATCGCGCTCGCCCATACCATCGAGCAGCATCGCAAGGCCTATTACGACCAGCTCGAGGTCCATCAGCAGACGCTCGATGTCACGGGCTGGCTGGTCTATTTTGCCGAAACGATCATCGCGGCCCAACAGACGACGCTCGGCCGCGTCGCCTTCCACATCGCCAAGGCACATTTTTACGATCGCTTCCGCGACAAGTTGAACGAACGGCAGGAAAAGGTGATCGCCCGCCTTTTCCGCGAGGGCCCCGGCGGCTTCACGGGAGGCCTGAGCGCCGAGAACTACCTCGCGATCACCTGCACCTCACGCCCGACCGCCACGCGTGACCTGCACGATCTGGTGGAGAAAGGCGCCCTGACGCGAACCGGGGAACGCCGATACACGCGATACCACCTCAACCTGCAGGGAACAGCCGGAAAGCCGTGAGCGGGCAGCATGTGCGCGACCGTCCTGCTCATTCGGTCGCCTTTGACGAGTCATCCCCTTGAACCTGCAGGATGCGTCATGAGCGAGGGTGCGCTTCTGGCGCGGAAGCAGACATGCGTCGTTGCTCGTTTTCGCCTCACAATGACTGTCGCGCCCGAATGAAGTCGATGAACGCGCGAAGCGGCGGAGGCACAAGCCGCCGACCCGGATAGTAGAGGAAAGGCCCGGGGAAACTCGGCCACCAGTCCGCAAGAACCGGCTCCAGCGCACCGCTTTTCAGGAACGGCGCGAGCCAGGCTTCGAAGAGATAGATGATCCCTACGCCCGAGATCGCCGCCTCGACCGCGAGATCGATCGCCGGTCCAATGGTGACGAGCAGCGGGCCGTCGCCCTCGATCATCACCGTCTCTCCCTGCCGCTCGAACTCCCAGGCGGGGGTCACGCCACTTGAGAAGCGCCCACGAAGGCAAGCGTGGTTCAGCAGGTCACTCGGATGGCGGGGCCGCGTTCGAGCGTCCAGGTAGGCGGGCGCGGCGGCGCATGCGAACCGCTGGATACGCGGGCCGATCGGCACGGCGATCATGTCCTGTTCAAGCCGCTCGTCATACCGGATGCCTGCGTCGGCTCCCGCAGCCAGCACATCCACAAAACCGTCCTCCGCCGTGATCTCCAGCCGGATTTGCGGATAGGCCGCCAGGAACGCCGGCACGAGATCAGGCAAGACGAGGCGCGCGGCGCTCACCGGCACGTTCAGCCGCAAGGTCCCGGCAGGCGCGTCGCCAAGCCGCCCGACCCCCGACAAGGCCGCGTCCACCTCGCTGAGGGCCGGTTCCAGCCGGGCCATCAGCCGAGCGCCCGCTTCGGTCAGGCTGATGCTGCGCGTCGTCCGATGCAGGAGGCGCGCGCCAAGTTGCCCTTCGAGACGTCTTACCGCATCACTGAGAGCCGAGGCGCTCGCGCCCTCGATCCGGGCCGCGTTGCGGAACCCCCGCGCACGCGCAACCGCGACGAAGGCGTGCAGGTCCGCCAGATCGTGAGCCATTGTTCGCTATCTCGTACAGGGCGTTCTGATTGTGGGCGATTATCGCGCACTGTGGCAAGGTCTAGATGTCTTGCGTCCTCTAGGAGAACGACCATGACAACCCCGACCTATTCCTTCGCCGGCCGCACCGTGAACCGTCTGGGCTACGGCGCCATGCAATTGGCCGGCCCCGGGGTGTTCGGCCCTCCCAAAGATCGCGACGAAGCCCTCGCCGTCCTGCGCGCCGCGCGCGACGCCGGTGTCAATCACATCGACACCAGCGACTTCTACGGTCCACACATCACCAACCAGCTGATCCGGGAGGCGCTTCATCCTTACCCGTCGGATCTGCTCATCGTGACCAAGGTCGGCGCCGTTCGCGGACCGAACGCCGAGTGGCAGCCGGCCTTCTCACCCCAAGCCCTGGCGGCCGCCGTCACCGACAATCTGAAGAACCTGGGCGTGGATGTCCTGGATGTGGTCAACCTGCGTGTCATGTTCGCCGTCCACGGCCCGGCCGAAGGATCAATCGAAGCTCCCTTGACGGCGCTCGCCGAGCTCCAGCAAAAAGGCCTGATCAGACACATCGGCCTCAGCAACGTCACGCCCACGCAATATGCGCAGGGCGCCGCCATCGTTCCGATCGTCGGCGTGCAGAACCAGTACAACCTGGCCCACAGAAGCGACGACGGCTTCATTGACCAACTGGCGGCCGAGGGCGTCGCCTACGTGCCCTTCTTCCCCTTGGGGGGCTTCTCTCAGCTCCAGTCCCTGGCCTTGACCCAGGTCGCGACCGAGCTCGGCGCCACTCCCATGCAGGTCGCCCTGGCCTGGCTGCTGCGCCGCTCGCCCAACATCCTGCTCATTCCAGGCACTTCCTCGACCGCCCACCTCGCCGAGAAC
>NCHM01000451.1 GCA_002257205.1 Rhizobiales bacterium 24-66-13
TCGGCCGGCAGACGGCCTTCCCGCAGCCGCTCCGAGGATTTCTCGAACCGGGCCGGGCCCATGCACAGGTCCAGAAGCGCCTCGCGTGCGGCGACCTCTTCCCATTTTTCAGCAACGATCTCAGTCATCAGCACCTCCCGTGCCATAACCGGAAAGCCGAAAGACGCCGACCCGCGCGCAATCGCGTCCCCCTCGGCGGGGCGCGGCGCGGCACAGGCCGCCCTCTCAGGAGAGGGCAGCGGGTCGGTACGGAAGCGTGAGGATCAGATCACGTAGGACTTCAGCGGGGGGAAACCGTTGAAGGACACCGCCGAATAGGTGGTGGTATAGGCGCCGCAAGCCTCGATGAGGATCTTGTCGCCGATGGCGAGGGACACCGGCAGGTGAACCGGGGTCTTCTCATACATCACGTCGGCCGAATCGCATGTCGGTCCGGCAAGCACGCATGCGGTGGTGTCGTCGCCGTCGCGCGGGGTGCGCAGCGGGTAGCGGATCGCCTCGTCCATGGTCTCGGCGAGGCCGCCGAACTTGCCGATGTCGAGATAGACCCAGCGCAGCGTGTCGCTTTCGGCCTTCTTGGAGATCAGCACCACCTCGGTCTCGATCAGGCCGGCATTGCCGACCATGCCGCGACCTGGTTCCATGATGGTCTGCGGGATTTCGTTGCCGAAATGCTTGCGCAGCGAGGAGAAGATAGCTTCCCCATAGGCGGCCGCGGCCGGCACGTCCTGGAGATACTTCGTGGGGAAGCCGCCACCGAGATTGACCATGGCCAGCGAGATGCCGCGCACGGCGCATTCGCGGAAAATGCCGGCGGCGGAGGCGAGCGCCTGGTCCCAGGCGTTCACATTCTTCTGCTGAGAGCCCACGTGGAAGGAGACGCCGTGGGCGGTGAGGCCGAGACGGTGGGCGTGCTCCAGCACGTCGGCGGCCATTTCCGGTTCGCAGCCGAACTTGCGGGACAGGGGCCATTCGGCGCCGGCGCCGTCGCACAGGATGCGGCAGAACACCTTGGCGCCGGGGGCGACGCGGGCAACCTTCTCGACCTCTTCGTAGGAATCCACCGCGAATAGCCGCACGCCCAGCTTATGGGCGCGCTCGATGTCGCGTTCCTTCTTGATGGTGTTGCCGAACGAGATGCGCTCGGCGCCCGCGCCGGCGGCCATCACCATGTCGATCTCGCCGGTGGAGGCGCAATCGAAGCAGGAGCCGAGGTCGGCCAG
Organism: Rhizobiales bacterium 24-66-13; assembly: GCA_002257205.1. Classification (GTDB taxonomy): domain Bacteria; phylum Pseudomonadota; class Alphaproteobacteria; order Rhizobiales; family Xanthobacteraceae; genus NCEH01. The sequence continues at coordinate 1,224 of NCHM01000451.1, forward strand.
CGTCTTGAGAATCGCGGCGTCGGGATTGGCCTTCACGGCATAGAAGACGCGGGTGTCCGGCAGCGCACGGCTGAACGCCGCGTAATTCGCGCGCACGACATCGAGATCGACAACGACGCAGGGTCCGTCTTCGCGTCGGGTCTTGAGAAATTCGCGGATGCGATCGGTCATGGTGTCCTCCGTGACCTGAAGCCTCGTGAAGCGCGGTTGCCCGCGCGACGACAGGACGGGAAGGCCTTTCCTGCGGCGCCATCGCCGCGAGTCGGGGCCTGCCCGGGGCACGCACACGCGGGACAAGGGCGGTTTGGACGCGCCATTCTCCCAACGGGCCGTACCCGCTTCGCCGGTCACAAACCGGCCGCATCATCGAACCGAACGGCATTTCCTTCCCGGCCACGGCGCGAGCCACGACAAGGGTGCGTTTGGAAATGCGCGCGCTTGGAGAGGGAAGTCCCACTCCGTACGGCCGGCAAGATGTAGTGCCTCTTTAGTAACGCCGACCTTTGGAGGGCCGACCGAGACCAAAAAAGCCCTTACGTCGTTGCTTCAAGTCACGTCCCCTGCTGAGAGCAGGGTGGGCCGGTTCCCTCCGGCTACCGATCGTCCTGGCAGCTTTCCGGCCTCTTGTCCGGACTTCCGCCGATCGGCACGCAACCACAGGCACGTGCGAAATTGGGCAGGGGTGGATTTATGAGAATTCGCCCGCCTTCGCAAGCGGCAATTTGATGAATTTTGATCCAATTTGAGCCGCATTTCTTAGGCGACTGAACGTTTGCGCGCCAAGGGTTTGCATCATCCGGGTCCGCGACGGCCTGTGTTCACGGGATCGCGAGCGAAAGCGCCAGAATGAATGCATAAAATGCGTTGGATCGCCGCGCGTCAGGCACACCCCTTGATCGAGGTCAAGGGAGGGAGCAATGTGGCCATCTAAGATTAGACAAATTCGCGTTCGCGGGTGAGCTTCGCCCTGTGTTGCACCCCTTGACTGGGTTTTCCATGGACTACGATCAATTCTTTAGCGTCGCTGTCGACGCCCTGCGTCGCGAGCGTCGCTATCGGACCTTCGCCGAGATCGAGCGCAAGGCGGATCGATTCCCACGTGCCACCTGGCATTCGGCCGGCGGTCCGCGCGAAATCGTCGTGTGGTGCTCCAACGATTATCTCGGCATGGGCTGCCATCCGGTGGTCATCGAGGCGATGCGCGAATCGGTGTCGAAGCGCGGCGCCGGTGCTGGCGGTACGCGCAACATCTCCGGTAACAGCCACGAGATCGTCCAGCTCGAGCGCGAACTCGCTGATCTGCACGGCAAGGATGCGGGCCTCGTCTTCACTTCCGGCTATGTCTCGAACGAGACCGGCATCTCCACCATCGTCAAGCTGATCCCCGATTGCGTGGTGATCTCGGACGAGCTGAACCACAATTCCATGATCGAGGGCGTGCGGCGCGGCGGGCGGCAGAAGGCCATCTTCCGCCATAATGACCTTGCCCATCTCGAAGAGCTGCTCCAGGCGGCGGGCGATCGGCCGAAGCTGATCGTGTTCGAGAGCGTTTATTCCATGGACGGCGATATCGCCCCCATTGCCGCCATCTGCGATCTGGCGGAGCGCTATGGCGCCATGACCTATCTCGACGAGGTGCACGCGGTCGGCATGTACGGCCCCCGCGGCGGCGGCGTCGCCGAGCGTGACGGCGTCATGCACCGGGTGGACGTGATCGAGGGCACGCTGGGCAAGGCGTTCGGCGTCATCGGCGGCTATCTCACCGGCAAGCGCGTGGTGATGGATGCGGTGCGCTCCTACGCGCCCGGCTTCATCTTTACCACCGCCCTGCCGCCGGCGGTCGCCGCCGCCGCTACGGCGTCCGTGCGGCACCTGAAGAATTCTCAGGCCGAGCGTGACGGCCAGCGCACCCAGGTGGCGAAGGTGAAGGCCGCGCTCGCGGCTGCCGGTCTGCCGCAGATGGAAACGCCCACGCATATCATCCCGCTGATGGTCGGCGACGCGAAAGCGTGCAAGGCGGCGAGCGACGTGCTGCTGGCCGAGCACGGTATCTATATCCAGCCGATCAATTATCCCACCGTGCCGCGCGGCACGGAGCGCCTGCGCATCACCGCGACGCCCCATCACGACGACAAGCTGATCGCCCAACTGGCGGAAGCCCTGAACGACGTGTGGTCGCGCCTCGATCTGCCGCGGGTCAACACCGCCGCCGCCGAGCGTCCCTTGCGGGCCATGGCGGGCGCAGCGCCGATCCCGCTGCCCATCGCCGGCGGCTGATCGGCCGAAAAATCCAAGTCAGTCTCACCGGCCGGGCATGTCCCGGCC
>NCHM01000014.1 GCA_002257205.1 Rhizobiales bacterium 24-66-13
CGTGCTCGCCGCAACGCCTGTCGCCTGGATCGTCAAGAACGGTGTCGATGCCCAATCCCGGCGTCCCTATTCCATCGCCATGTTGCCGAGCGACAAGGCTGTCATCCGATGACACGCTCGAAGATTGGAATCATATATGTCATCGTCCGGCCAAGCGAGGGGGCGCCACCTGGGTGGCGAGATATGGTTTTGAGGAAAGCGCACAGTCAGTGCTGTCGCGAACCCTAAGCCTTCGCTTCTTGATCCCGCAGCGCTGTGTTGGATGGCTCTTAAGGGGTAAGCCAAGGCTGGCGTTGGCTCATAAAAGGAACTTCTTACACGATGTAAATGTTGCATCACGCTGGAGTGGCGGAAGAAAAATTTGGAATTACGAAGAGTAAATATCTTTATTGTTCCGAACAATTTTCTGAAAAAATAAGCCTAAATTTCGATGAAAATCTTGTAATTTCGATGTTTCGGCTTACTATTGATAATATGATATTGGGACTTTCGTGTGTGTTTTGTCGTTTAGATATATAGATGCTGGCGAAAATCTAGCAGACGCACGCTTGTGCCAACCCTTGCGTACCGGTCTTTCCTATTTCTGTTGCCGTCTTCGGAAATCCGACGTGCGGTAGAGCGGTACTGCGTGGATCGCCATCGAAAGAAGCGATGTCGTATCCATAGGAGCAAGAAATATATCCAATGTAGTGGAGTGTTTACCATGCGCTATATCGGTGGAGTTGCGGGCGAGGGCGTGCTGAGGTGCGACGGGCAGGAAATAGGTCGCGCGACCTATGACTTCGACAGCTTCTTCAATGCACCCGTCGGCATCACCAGTTCTGGGGAAATCCGGCTTTCGCCGGCGGCCCTGCGTGGGGTGTTCGGTCGGCGGGTGGTTCAACTACTGACCGACGACGGGCGCCTGCTGAACCTGACCTTTTCCGATAAGGAGCTGCGTCTGGAGAGCGATGCAGCCCATGTGGACGTCACCGGCGACATTTCGTCCGCTGTGCCGAACCGGCGTCACTGACCGCTGCGGCTGGCGCATCGCGCCAAACGAATGAACATGCCCGGTCTCAGATCGTCCCGATCTCAGCGGCACGGTCGAGGAGACGATCATGGCAATCGAACAGGCCCGCGTGCGCGTGGTTCGCAAGCCATGGGGCAGCACCGACCTGCTGCCGTGGCGCACCATCGCCCCTGTCGACGGTGCCATCGGCGAACTCTGGTTCGAGCGTGCCGATCCGCATGCTCCCGAGACGGCCCTGCTTCTCAAGCTGTTGTTCACCACTCAGCCCCTGTCGATCCAGGTCCATCCCGATGATGCGTTCGCGCGTACTCTCGGCCAGGACCACGGTAAGACGGAAGCTTGGTACATCCTTTCCGCCAGGCCCGGCGCGCAGGTAGCCGTCGGCCTGAACGGTCCGCTTACGCCACCACAATTGCGCACCGCGATCGAAGATCACTCGATCGCCGAGCGCATCGAATGGCGCGACGTGCTCAAAGGCGATGTGGTCTGCATCCCCGCCGGAACCATCCATGCGATCGGAGCCGGCCTCGTCATCGCCGAAATCCAACAGCGCAGCGACGTGACCTTTCGCCTTTTCGACTATGGCCGCACGCGTGAACTGCATGCCGACCAGGCCGTCGCCGCAACACATATGGCGCCGCTTTCCCCGCAAGCGGCGCCGCGTGCACTGGGCAACGGCCGGACCTTGCTGGCGGCCACGCCTTATTTTGTCCTTGAACGGGTCGATCTTGCCCCCGGCGTAGCCTGGTCGCTGGACGCGCCGCACGAGACCTGGATGCTGATGCTCAAAGGCAACGCCCGCGTCGGCGGCCTCGACGTGGCGGTCGGCGGCGCGATCTTCCTGCAGGGGGAATGCGCGCCGATCAAGGCCGGCCTGCGCGGCGCGAAGGCGTTGATCGCATATGCCGCCGATGCGCCGCAACCGGATCTGCTGGCTGCGCCCGAGCTGTCGGCGGCGGCAGCGCGGACCGCCGGTTTCGCCGCCCCGACCCAAGTTTTCCCTTCCCCAGCGGACACATCCTTCCGCGCTCCGGAGATGCGACCGTGACCCAAGTCAAGCATGTTGCCTTCATCGGCAATTCCCTGCCGCGCCGCTGTGGCATAGCCACATTCACCACCGATCTTCAGCATGCCATCGCCGCTGCGCCGGCGCAGATCACCACCTCCATCGTCGCCATGAACGACCATGATCAAGCCTATGATTATCCCTCCACCGTGATGGTCCAGATCAATGATGACCGGATCGAAGATTATATCCGTGCGGCGGAGACATTGAATCGCGCCAAGATCGATGTTGTCAGCCTGCAACACGAATTCGGCATCTTCGGTGGGGAAGCGGGCGCCTATATCGTGGCATTGCTGTCGCGGCTGAACATGCCCATCGTGACCACGCTTCATACCGTGCTCGCGGAACCCAACGCCGCTCAGCGGCGCGTGATGGAGCGTATCGTCAACGTCTCATCCAAGCTCGTCGTCATGGCCGAGAAGGGGCGCGACCTCCTGCTCGCGGTCTATCGCGTGCCGCCGGACAAGATCGAAGTCATCCCCCATGGGATTCCCGACTTTCCCTTCGTCGCGCCCGGCGCCGCGAAGGCAAGACGGGGGTTCGCCGGCCGTTCGGTCATTCTCACTTTCGGCCTTCTGTCCCCGAACAAGGGGATCGAGGTGATGATCGATGCCATGCCGGCGGTCCTGAAGCAGGGCCCGGACGCGGTCTATGTGGTGCTTGGCGCGACCCATCCCAATCTCGTGCGCACGCAAGGCGAAGCCTATCGCGAGAGCCTGGTGGCGCGGGCGCAGGCCCTCGGCGTCCAGGAGCACGTGGTGTTTCTCGACCAGTTCGTGGACCAGCCGACCCTGCTCGACTTCATTTCCATGTGCGATGTCTATGTGACGCCGTACCTGAACGAGGCGCAGATGACCTCCGGCACCTTGGCCTACAGCTTCGGCCTCGGCCGGGCGGTGGTCTCCACGCCCTATTGGCACGCGCGGGAACTTCTGGCCGCCGGCCGGGGCGCACTCGTGCCGTTCGGCGATTCCCCCGCCATCGGTGCGGAAATCGCCGATCTTCTGACCAATGACGCGCGGCGTGAGGCCATGCGCCAATGCGCCTATGCCTCCAGCCGTTCCATGACATGGGAGCGCACCGCCGAACGCTACGTCGCCACCTTCGAAAACGCGCGGCGCGCGCATCGCCTGAATGTTATCGCCCAACGCACGCAGGGTGCGCCGGCGCGTGTGCGCCCGCCGGTGCCCACTCTCCATCTCAGCCATTTTCTGTCGATGTGCGACGATACCGGCCTCTACCAGCATGCCGTGCATGCGGTGCCCGACCGGTCCCACGGCTATTGCGTCGACGATAACGCGCGCGCCCTGCTGCTGGCCTGCGCCCTCAATGCCCCGGGCGAAGCACCCTTGACGGAGGTCATGACGACCCGTTTCGCGGCGTTCGTGCAACATGCCTGGAACCCGGACCTGCGACGGTTTCGCAATTTCATGAGCTTCGATCGCCGCTGGCTGGAAGAGAGCGGCTCCGAAGACAGCCACGGGAGGACCCTGTGGGCGCTCGGTACCTGTGCGCGCCTGGACGACAATGCCTCCCGCCGGCGCTGGGCGGCCGATCTGTTCTGCGCGGCGCTGGGCACGGTGGAAGGCTTTTCCTCGCCCCGCGCCTGGGCGTTCACCTTGCTGGGCCTCGATGCGTATTGCGCGGCACATGCGGACGACCCGGCGGCGAAGCGCATGCGGCTTCTGCTCGCCGACCGGCTGATGGTGCTTCTGGGGCGGGTGGAGACCAAGGATTGGGTGTGGTTCGAGGAAGGGCTCTCCTACGACAACGCCCGCTTGCCCCAGGCGCTGATCCTGACCGGCGTGTCCAGCGGCACGCCGGACTATGTGGAGGCAGGCTTGCGGGCGCTCCGCTGGCTGGTGACGCTCCAGACCGCAGCGACCGGCGTGTTCCGCCCCGTGGGGACCGAGGGGTTCGCGGATGTGCGGACGCCGCCGGAGGCCTTCGACCAGCAGCCCGTGGAGGCCGCCGCAACCATTTCCGCATGTCTCGCGGCATGGGATGCGGATGGCGATTCCACATGGCGGGAAGAGGCCGAGCGGGCCTTCTCCTGGTTCTTCGGCAGCAATGATCTTTCCGCATCGCTCGTCGATGTCGAAACGGGGAGTTGCCGCGATGGCCTGCATCGCGACCGGCCGAATGAGAACCGCGGCGGGGAATCCGTCGTGTCGTTCGCCCTGAGCGTGGTAGAGATGCGCCAGCTTGCCCAGATGCGCGGCGAGCAAACACAGGCAGCCCCGTTTCGCGCCCTGAGCGCCTGATCGCCCGACAGCGAACCATCAACCGAACCGAGGCCGCCGTGTCCCATCCCATGTTTTTGAACCGGCAGGCGCTCTACCTGCGTCCGGACCCTGCGCGCGTGGTCGTGCGGCCCTTCAAGCCCGCGACCGAGCCGCGCGACTTCAACCCGACCGACAAGACGCGGGCCAATCATATCGTCGACCGGGTGCTCGCCCTCGATGCGGAGACCGCCGAGAGCCAGCTCGCCGATGTGCTGGAGAATTTCCAGGGCCGGCACCGCAACCTGCTGGCCACATTCGATGCCCGAGCCGACGAAATGGAAGAGGCGCTCGCGGCGCACGACCTCTTCACGGCCACCCAGCGGCGCCTGGTCGGGGCCTATTTTCTCCACGAATATTCCTTCGAAGCCTCGGCCCTGTTCAATCCGAGCATCGTTGCCCACCCCGACCAATCGGGGGCGCCGGAAGGCGGGCGACGCTTCATCCTCAGCTTGCGGGCGGTGGGCGAAGGGCACATTTCCTCCCTGACATTCCGATCGGGAACCATCGCCGCCGACGGCAGCGTCAGCATCGATCCGACCGTGCGCCTGGCTTCCACCCCGACCATTCGGGCGCGGATGCCCGGCCCCGAGGGCGAGCATGTGGAGGTGATCTTCGGGGCGGAGGAAGACATCAGCGAGCGGGTGATCTTCCCGGTGACCGAAGCTCAATCCAACGGGATCGAGGACGCGCGCTTCGTTGCGTTCGAAGAGGAAGGGCAGCGCACCTTCTACGCGACCTATACCGCCTATAGCGGCAAGGCGATCCGCTCGGAGTTGCTGGAAACCCAGGATTTCGCATCCTTCCGCCTGACGCCATTGCGGGGCAGCGCGGCGCGCAACAAGGGCATGGCGCTGTTTCCGCGCAAGATCGACGGCCGGTTCGCCATGATCGGGCGCCAGGACAATGAGAATCTGTATCTCATCACGTCCGATGATCTCTATTCCTGGGACGGCGGGCAGTTGATCTTGCGGCCGCAGTTTCCCTGGGAATTCGTCCAGATCGGCAATTGCGGATCGCCGATCGAGCTCGACGAAGGCTGGCTGCTCCTGACCCATGGGGTTGGCCCGGTGCGCAAATACGCCATCGGTGCCGTGCTGCTCGACAAGGCCGACCCGTCCAAGGTGCTGGCCCGCGCGCGCGAGCCGCTGGTGCGGCCGGAACCGTCCGAGCGGGAGGGCTATGTACCGAATGTGGTCTATACGTGCGGGGCCATGCGGCACAAGGACCAGATCATCCTGCCCTATGCGGTTTCCGACACCTTCTCGAACTTCGCCACCATCAGGATCTCGGATCTGATGCGTCTCATGGAAGGGTGAGAGCCTGCGCGGGCGGGCTTTTAGAAGTCCGCCGCCGACAGGCGGTAATGGCTCTGGCGGCGCTTGGAATAAGCGCTGGTCGCGACCTTCTGAATGCGGACGCGATTGCCGTCGAAGACCCGCAGCAGGGACTCTTCATCCTCCTGCACGTCGGATTTGATGCGGCGCAGCGCCCCCGTCTCCACCTGGAAGGCGACTTCGAAGGCACCGTCATAGCCCCAGAAGCAGACGCAGTTCCGCACCATATCGAAGCTGCGGCTCACGTTAGGGAAATTAAGCGCCATTGTCGCTTCCACTCACGGTCAGAGCTTGCCGAGAGTGCGGCATCACAGCGTTTGGTCACGGTCCCTCATCAGCGCTGCATCGAGATCGTTCTGGCTGACCGGGACAATCTGGCCGGGCCTGTGCAACGCGGAGTCGGCAGGCAGGTGCAGGTTGGTCGCCACAAGCCGATAGGCGGCATGGGAAACGCCCGAAATCTGCTCGTTTTCAGTTTCCACTATGTTGTCCCCGGCGGCCTGAACACCGTCAATGCCGCGCACTTCGAACGGCTGAGAAGATGATATCGTTTTCTGCTTCATGAATGAAATAATCGCATCTTTTCCCAGAGCAATTTACCTATCTAAAAATGGGGTAAAATTCAATTAATGTAAGATGCCAGAAAAATAATAGTTTATTTCAAATTCGGGTTCGAATTTTGTCTGGATAAGAAAGTGGAGTCGGCTTCGTGCGATCTTGAGAATTTCCCACGCACGTGGCCTTGCGCGGAACCATCTTGTGGAGGGCGTCTGGCACTGCTTGCGACGGCATGCCAGCACGCAGTGTCCAAGCCTCGCCGAGGCGCCGTTCCAGCTCATTACCGTTCTGGAGGTCTCAGGGGTGTCGTCGTTCCAAGATCTGGAAGCCGTGGTCGCGCTCTCCTTCCAGGATGCCCTGCGCTTCCGCGTCTCAGGAGACAGGCGGCTCATCCACCTCGCCATAGCGAACTGCACCGAGTGAGCTCCCGCCAGTCCGGACGCCCGAGCCCATGGAGCAAGGTGGCGGTATCCGAGATATGGGGGTAGGAGGTTTCTCCAGATGCCGGGTAAGGAGCAGCAATTGCCGACGATTCCGTGGCCTCTCCGCATCATCGATTTTGAGGCGAGTTCTTTGGAGGATGGCGGATATCCCATCGAGGTGGGTGTTGCCGTCTGGCCGGCGCTGGAGGAGCCTATCCAGGTGTGGTCGGCGCTTATCCGGCCGACGCAGGATTGGACCGACTTCGGCCATTGGAGCGAACTCTCGCAAGACGTGCATGGCATCGATCGGGCCGAGCTTGCCACAGCCGAGCCGCCGATGGTCGTCGCCAGGACCCTGAACACGCTGATCGGCAGGGGGCCAGTTTGGTGCGATAGCGGCCCCTTCGACGCCTATTGGATGGATGCCCTGTTCGAAGCGGCGGGTATAAAGCCGAGCTTCACGCTGCGCAGTTGGGATGGTCTGCTTCGCGAACTCGGCGATGAAGTGAGCGAGGGGATACGGGATCAGCTGGAGCACGCCGAAGTGCGGCACCGGGCTGGCGAGGACGCTGCAATGCTGATGGACGCGCTTGCGGCCGGGTTGAGGTGTGGGTGCTGATCGGGAAAGGCGCCGAAGACCTCGACATCGAGTAGCACCGCGCAAATGGCGCTGTTGACCCAAAGCTGCCTTCCCGACACGCCCTCGCGAAAGGCCGCTTTGCGCCCGAGGCTGTGTGAAAACCCCTGATTATGCTATGTTTAGGCACTTCTTCGGAGGTGCCAGATGGGACGTTTTGTCGAGGCTGCCGACCGTCATCAGGCGAGCTTTCTGCCCGCTTGTTTGGAGGACTATGTCGATCCCGACAATCCGGTCCGCATCATCGATGCCTTTGTCGATGAACTCGATCTTGCCGAGCTCGGCTTACCTAGGGTTAGTTCGGTGACGCCGTCCTGAAACGCGATACCGGGGGTTGCCAGCAGAGTGCTTTTGCTCCCGGGTCGGCAGGTCAGTGTCGCGGTTACCTTGCCAGCCGGATCGGTCAGCGACATGCCGACGAAATCGGCAGCCTCAACCCCCGGAATGCCCAGTCCCCAGGTCAGGGTTGTCGCTGCGGTGTCAGCGTCCTTGCTTGTATCGCCACCCCCGCAGGCCGCCAGCGCAGCGAGAGCCCCACGCCCATCGCCGCTGAACGCACCATCGCAAATTTCGTCATGCGCCCCCCATTGCCTTGACCGAAGCGCACCTGCACGGTCGCTGGGTTCGCCTATCAGCCGCCATTCGACTGAATACACTCGAAAAGGCGGTCCAGCGCCTTTGGCGCCGCTTTGTTGAGCGTCATTTCGCCGCCGCCGAAGCCGCCGTTCTTCAGCCGCACATTGAGGACGAAAGCCCCTTCTTGGGCGACCTTTTCCATATCGAAATCGACAAGCTGGAACCACATCCGACCGCCGTCGGACGTGACCGTCACATTGCGATTGCCGCTTGCCAGCACCAAGGACGAGCCCGGATATTGGCCCTTGGCGATGTTCCCGGCATTCACACTGACGTAAAAGCTGCCGCCGCTGGTCGAGCCGCCCATGACATAGGTTTGATTGCCGCTCTTGAGGATGGCCCGGCATTTGATCGCGCCGCCTTCGGGGGTCTGGTTGAAGGTCCAGCCGCCAACGGGTTGGCCATAGGGCTCCGACTGCGACCATGCTGTCGACGGTGCAACGATCAGGGCCAGGGCCGCGCAGGCTGTACGGAAGAGGGAGGTGTTGTGCATGGTTTTGCTATCCTGTTTGTTTGGGGTGGCAATTTTCAATTGAACGAGCGGCCCGTTCGGGGTCGCGCGCGGTAACGGGAAGGGCGCCCGATCGCTCGATCGGGGTGCGTCGCCCGCGGCGGCTAAGACGCCACCTGGCCCCATTCGCCCTTATCGTCCTTGGTCATAACGGTGAACGACCCCGAATCGATCTCGAGCTGATCCTGACCGAGCTGATAAAACCACGAATAGCCCTGGAACACGCGCCAATAGGACATCGTACCGCCGTCATAGCCAAAGGAGCCGCATGCCGAACGCGGCTCGTCCTTGGGCGCCTTGGCGGATTCGGCGGCGCTCACATTTACGACCATCGCATCGGCGAGCCAGCCTTCGACATTGGCCTTGCGGACCTGGCATTTGGCGGCTTCGGCGGGAGTGGAGAAGGCCTCGCGCGCGACGCCCAGAATGGCAAGCTTCGGCTCGCCCTGGTCGGCGCCGCCGATCTTGACGACGGGCTCCTCCGATGGCGCGCCCTCGGCGAGCGCCGATGTCTCAAAAATCAAAATATATGAGACGATATTTATGCACTGAAATATCAATACGTTGACTGTCTCATAATATAGTCTCATAATGCACAAATGATTGTCGGCTACGCGCGCGTCTCAACTGATGGACAAACTTTAGATAGCCAGATCGAACACCTCAGGGCCGCCGGCTGCGAGAAGCTGTTCCAAGAGACGGCCAGCGGCGCCAAGACCGATCGCCGACAGCTGCGAAAGTGTCTGGCCGCCTTGCGAGCCGGTGACACGCTCCTCGTCGTTCGGCTTGATCGCCTGGCCCGCTCGACACGCGATCTGCTCAATATTCTCGCCGAGATCGCCGAACGCGGCGCGGCCTTCAAGTCCCTCGGCGATGGCTGGGCCGATACGACGACGCCGCATGGCCGCCTGATGCTCACCGTGCTTGGTGGCCTCGCGGAATTCGAGCGCGAGCTGATCAGAACACGCACAGGAGAAGGCCGCATTCGCGCCAAGGCGCGCGGCGTGCGATTCGGCCGTAAACATGTGCTCTCGGCCGATCAGCGTGCCTTCGTTGCTAAGCGAAGGGCGGAAGGAGAGAGCGTGCGCGAACTCGCGCGAATCACAGGCGTGAGCAAGGCCACCACCAGCCGTATCGGACCTCTTGACTGAGGTCGCATTGCGCCAGGAGATGACCTCGGCAGGAGTTCAGAAACCGGACATTCTTCAGGTCGAGGTAGTCGAACCTGCGAGAGGCGCCGCACCTGATGGCCTGGAGGCAGCGTGAAGCGGATACTTCTGACGTCAGAGCAACCTTCCGCTCCCGAGCCTTTGTTGATGCCAGCTCTTCGAGACCACTCTGGCATGCAGATGCCGTGGGAGCCTCAGCTGACGTTCGTGAACTTTCGAGCAGCGACGACACTCAAAGCCATGCCAAAAGCACGACCTAAAGAGGCTTGGCGACGCCGATCCCATCGCGTTTGTTGAGGTCTTTGATAGATTCCTCGCTGCGTCATCGCTTTCGAGATCGCCTTCAGTGCCACGCCCTTCCTGGCGCGCCACTTTAGCTTCTCGAGTTCCTCATGTGTCCAGGGTGGGCGGTGCCGTTCAAGGTGGCGCGCGCATCGTCCTCGCGATTCCTTTCAATCTTTTTTCCATACCTGCATGCACTGATTGTATTGAATGCGGCAGTGAGTGAGCTCATGTTGCCGATACCATTTATACGTATCAACACAGGTCGTTCGCTTCTTTTCACAGTACATACGATGTTCTTTTGCGCTTGAATGCTCAGTATCTGCAGTTTGTGCGAATGACGCACTCACCATGATTAGGGAGAATCCAAGAATTACCGAGAGTTTCATGTCTGTCTTCCTATTGTGGACCAGTGCGGGCTTTGAGCCTGAAGGACGTCCCGTCTCCGCGCACTTCGCATCCGGCTGATCCCGAAGAGGCCAGGACGGCAGCGAAGCGCCCGGCAAGAGACGATGAGATCACTCTATTTCGCAGCTCCGCCGTGGCCGATCGACTGCGAGGTCGATGGCGAGGGGGAAAAGAACCCCGTAAAGAAGAACGGCGGCGGAGCCGATATCTAAGTGCTCTTCTCGTGAGTCGATGGATGACTGAGGCAGAGCTGCACATTCCAAAAGACATGCCTCTCCTTCGCCTTGTGACCTTGAGGCTTACCTTCTAGGGCGAGGGCCGGGATCGCAGATGCGATGAGCCCGATCGGGATCGTCGCCGCGGCCATGCGGTGGAAGATCTGGCATCCAGACATGATGAGCATCATTCCTATCTTCAGGGCGCGGAAAACTTCGCCTGGCCGGACTTTCCAGCGGCGGTCTTGATGACGAGGGTGACGACTGCGCCCTTCGCGATGGGAGCCGCAGCCTGGCCGGTGAGGGCGTTGCCGGAGGCGGCAAGCGGAAGGGTCCTGCGATCGCTGCCGGAGACGATCATCGCGGAACCCGTATAGCCCGTCGTGTCGACGGGTTTTCCGGCCTCGTCGAAGACATTGACCGTCACGGCCTGGCCAGACACCAGCAACTCCGCATGGACACCGGCGACGTCCTCCATGGGACCGCCATTGGGACCCTTCTGGTTGTCGTGGGCGTGCTGCGCCAAAGCGGGACCTGACAGTAGCACCGCAGCGGCGATGAAAATGGCTTTCAACATGCTTGTCTCCTTGTATTTGCTAGATTGAGGCGACCTCGGCAGCCGCAGTCGAAAGAGGTTCCGGCCGCTCGCTCTCACGCCGGAACAGGACGTAGAGCGCGGGCAGGACCAGCAAGGTCAGGATGGTGGAGGAGATGATGCCGCCAATGACCACGGTGGCGAGCGGGCGCTGCACCTCCGCGCCCGGCCCCGTCGCCAGCGCCATGGGCACGAAGCCGAGGGAGGCGACGAGCGCGGTCATCAGCACCGGCCGCAGGCGCGTCAGAGCTCCCTCGCGGACGGCATCGATGATCACCTTCCCCTCGGCCCGCAGGCGCTGGATGAAAGCGATGATGACGAGCCCGTTCAGCACCGCCACGCCGGACAGGGCGATGAAACCTATGCCCGCGCTGATGGAGAGGGGAATATCTCGCAGCAGCAGCGCCGCCACGCCCCCGGTAAGCGCCAGCGGCACGCCCGAGAACACCAGCAGGGCATCGCCCATGGACCCGAAGCTCATGAACAGCAGCAGGAAGATCAGCAGCAGCGCGATGGGCACCACGATGGCGAGGCGCTGGGTGGCGGAGACGAGTTGCTCGAATTGGCCGCCCCAGCCGATCCAGTAGCCCTCCGGAAGCTTCACCGTCTCGGCGACTTGCTTCTGGGCATCGGCGACGAACGAGCCGAGGTCCCGGTCGCGCACGTTGGCGCTCACCACGATGCGCCGCTTGCCGTTCTCGCGGCTGATCTGGTTGGGTCCGGGAGACACCGTGAGGTTGGCGATGGAGGAGAGCGGCACATAGCGGATCTGGGAGGTCGCAGCCGTCCCCCAGATCGCGCGTACAGCGTTGCGCTCGTCGTTCGCCGGTGGCAACGGGATTGGCAGGGCGCGCAACGCCTCGATGTCGGTGCGCAATTCCTCGGGCAGGCGTACCATGATGTCGAAACGCCGGTCACCCTCGAACAGGACGCCCGCCTCCTTGCCGCCCACCGCGATCTCGACCAGTTCCTGCACATCGGCGACGGAGACGCCATAGCGCGCCATGGCCGCCCGGTTCAGCGCCACGGTCAGCATGGGCAGGCCCGAGACCTGCTCGGTCTTCACGTCTGCCGCGCCGGGCACCGTCTGGAGCACCGCTTGCACCTGGCCGGCCACCTGGAGCAGGGTGTCGAGATCGTCGCCGAAGATCTTCACGCCCACGTCGCTGCGAATGCCGGAGATCAGTTCGTTGAAGCGAAGCTGGATGGGCTGGGAGAGTTCGTAATTGCTCCCCGCCACCTCTTCGGCGGCCTTCTCGATATCCTCCATCAATTCGGACTTCGGCTTCGATGGGTTCGGCCATTCCGAGCGGGGCTTCAGTATGATGTAGCCGTCGGAGATGGACGGCGGCATCGCATCGGTGGCGATCTCGGCCGTGCCGACGCGGGCGAAGATTTCCTTCACCTCCGGCACCTTCAGCAGGCGTTTTTCGAGAGCCTCTTGCATCTCGAGGGACTGCGTCAGGCTGGTGCCGGGCACGCGCAGCGCCTGGATGGCGGCATCGCCCTCGTCGAGGCTGGGGATGAACTCCCCACCCATGCGCGAGGCCGCGAGGCCGCTCGCGATCACCAGGGCGGCGGCCGCCGCGGCCACCACGCCGCGATAGGTGATGCAGGCATCCAGCAACGGCGTGTAGAGGCGCCGGGCGCCCCGCATGATGAAGTTTTCATCCTCGGAAACCTTGCCGGTCACGAACAGCGCGATGGCGGCGGGCACGAAGGTCATCGAGAACAGCGCGGCGCCGAGCAGCGCCATGAGCACCGTCACCGCCATCGGGGTGAACATCTTGCCTTCCACGCCCGTGAGCGTGAGCACAGGCAGATAGACCACGGCGATGATCATGGTGCCGAACAAGCTCGGCCGGATGACGTCCCTCGAACCCGCGAGGATGGTCTCGAACCGCTCTGCCCGAGTCAGGAGGCGGCCCCTCTTATGTTGCTCTTCCGCCAACAGGCGCAGGCAGTTCTCGACGATGATGACGGCGCCGTCGATGATGATGCCGAAGTCGATGGCCCCAAGGCTCATCAGGTTGGCGCTGACCTTGTTCTCCACCATGCCGGTGATGGTGAAGAGCATGGCGAGCGGGATGACGCAGGCCGTCACCAGCGCCGCGCGGATGTTCCCCAGCAGCACGAACAGCACGGCGATGACAAATAGCGCACCTTCGACGAGGTTCTTCTCCACCGTTGCGATGGTGGCTTCCACGAGGTGGGAGCGGTCGTAGACGGCGCGGGCGATGACGCCTTCGGGCAGCGAGCGGGAGATTGCCTCCAGGCGCGTCTCGACGCGCTGGGCCACCGTGCGGCTGTTCTCGCCAATAAGCAGCATGGTGGTGCCGAGCACCACCTCCTCTCCGTTCAGCGTCGCCGCGCCCGTGCGCAGCTCCTTGCCCTCGCGCACCTCGGCGATGTCGCCGATGCGGATCGGCGTACCGGAACGGCTGCCGATGACAATTTCCCGGATCTCGTCCGCATTGGCCACCTGTCCGGGCGTGCGGACGAGATATTGCTCGCCGTTCCGCTCGATATAGCCAGCGCCCACGTTCGCGTTGTTGGCGGTGAGCGCAGTCATCACGTCACGGAACGAGATGCGGTAGGCCATGAGCCGCGCCGGGTTCGGCAGGACGTGGAGCTCGCGTTCGTAGCCGCCGATGGTGTTCACCTCGACCACACCGGGCACGGTGCGGAGCTGGGGCTTGATGATCCAGTCCTGGATGGTGCGCAGGTCAGTGGGGCTGTAGGGCTCGCCGGACGGCTTCTTCGCCCCGTCCCTGGCCTCCACCGTGTACATGTAGATCTCGCCGAGGCCCGTGGAGACGGGCCCCATCGCGGTTTCGACGCCTGGCGGAAGCTGGTCCTTGGCCTGCTGGATGCGCTCGTTTACGAGCTGGCGGGCGAAATAGATGTCGGTCCCGTCCCGGAACACGACCGTCACCTGGCTCAGGCCGTAGCGCGACATGGAGCGGGTGTAGTCCAGCCCCGGCAGGCCACCCATGGCGGTCTCGACCGGGAAGGTGATGCGCTGCTCCGTCTCCAGCGGCGAGAAGCCGGGCGCGGAGGTGTTGATCTGTACCTGGACATTGGTGATGTCCGGCACCGCATCGATCGGCAAGCGCGTGAAGTTCCAGGCGCCGAAGGCCGCGATGCCGAGGCTGACGAGCACCACGAGCCAGCGTTGGCGGATCGAGAAGGCAAGGATGGCGTCGATCATCGCGACGCCTCCCGGGCCGCGCGTGCGCCAGCCTCGCGGATGCGGCTGAAGCCCTCGACGGGCGTCACGATGATGACGCCGTCCCCTTTTCGGCCGGTCCACCCGGCCTCTGCCACGATCCGGGAGATCGTCTCGACTGCATCCGTCGCGCAGACGATCTGCAACTGGAGGTGCCGCTGATAGACGAGGTCGGTTTCGCTCGCGAGATAAGTGCCGTCCGCCCCTTTCCCCCGGCCCTGGCCGCGGAGTTCAATTATGGAGAAGCCCGGGAATTCCGGTAGGTCGTGGAGCGCCTTCACGACGCGCGCCTCGAGGTGCGGATGGATGCAGGCGGTGACGAGCTTCATCTCAGTGCTCATGGCTGGCGCTCCCCTTGGCGAGCTCGGCCTTGATCACGAAGCTGTTGTTCGCTGCGTAGGCGTCCCCGGGCATCAGGCCGAACAGCACCTCGACCCGTTCGCCATCGCGCTCGCCCAGCTCCACGTCGCGGGGTTCGAAGGCATCGCCACTTCGAACGAAAACAATGCTGCGGCCGTCGATGGTCTGGAGGGCACTCAAGCGAACCGCGACATCAACGGCCTTCTCCGCCAGCACGATGGTGCCCACAGCGAACAGGCCCGGCCGCAGCCGCATCCCATCGTTGGGAATGGCCACGCGCGCCAACGCGCTCTGCGTGTCTGCGGCACCGATCGGCGAGACGTAGATGACCTGGCCCTGGATCAGCGCACCGCCGTCTTCGGGGTCGATCTGCACGGAATCGCCTACGCGGACCTTCGCGAAATCCTTCCGGTAGACGGAGAGATCCACCGACAGGGTGGAGAGCTCGGCGACGATGAAGGCGGGCTTCTGCTCGGAGACGTATTCTCCCAACGCCACGGCGCGATCCACCACGGTGCCCGAGATGGGGGACTTCAGATCGTATGTCGTGAGGCTCTGGTTGCTCTCGATGACGGCAAGGACATCACCTTTGTTGACCTTGTCCCCCAGGCGCTTGCGGACTTCCCGGACAATGCCGGGAAAGCGCGGCGCGACCTGGACGACGGCCTCCTGGTTCGGCTGAATCAACCCGTTCAGGCGGAGTTTCTGGCGCAAATGTGCCGGACCGGCGGTCTCGAGGCCGATGCTTGCGGCCGCGAGCTTGGCATCATTGAGCTCGACCGCTCCTTCCGCATGACCTTCCTCCTTTCCATGGTCACCCTCTGCGGCCTGGCTGGAGGTGACGGAGGCAGGTCGATCCTGCAAGAAATAGAGCGTGCCCGCCCCGGCCACGAGGCCGAGCAGAAGCAGCGCCATGTCGCGTCTCGCCGCGCGGCTCATTTGGATTTTCCTTTTGCGAACGTGACGGGCCGGCCCGTCAGCCCCTCGAGGGCGGCGAGGGCCGTGTGATAGGAAACGAGGGCATCGAGCTCGCGGAGCGTGGTTTCGGTTAGTGCTGACTGGGCATCCAGAAGTTCGAGCAGCGTGTAGCGACCCTCGGAATAGCCGCTCTCGATGCCCTGAAACGCGGTGCGCGCCTCCGGGATCGTTCCGGAGCGGAGGATCGCGATCTCGTCGTAGGAGGCCTTCAGAGTATCGTGGGCGCGTCCGATCTGTGAGATCAGGGCGCTGCGGACGACGGCCTCCTCGGCCTCCGCCTTCCGGAGGGATTCGTTTGCCTCAATGATCCCACCCTGGTTCTGGTCGAACAGCGGCAGCGGGACTGACAAGGAGAACACCATGCCGCTGTCCACGGTCTCGTTATAATGGCGATACCCGACGCCCAGAGTGACGTCGGGTATCGCCTTCGCCCGCGCGCCGCTGAGTTCTGCGCTCCGCTGAGCCTTGAGGGCCGTGAAGCGCGTGAGCTGAGGGTTTTCCTGGGATGCCTTGAGGATCCGCTGCAGCGGCGGGGGCGCGTTGACCTTGGCGAGGTTGCCCTTCACGGGGCCAAACTTCGCCTCGGACAACCCCATGAGAAGAGCGAGCTCCCTGCGAGACGTCGAAAGGGCAGCCTTGGCGCGGTCCATCTCGACCTTGGCGAGATCGGCGGCGACCCTGGCGCGTGAAATCTCCGCCGGTGAAGAGGCGCCAGCCTGGACGCGGTTCTGAAGGAGCGGCGCGAGACGTTCGATGGCGCCGACTTGTGTCTGGAGAACGTCGAGGCGCCGTTGAGCACTCAGTACAGCGACGAACACCGCGGTCGTCTCAGCGAGAACCTGAAGGCGCAGCGCTTCGCTTTCCCAGCGGGCGGCTCCCACTCCCGCATTCGCGGCTGCGATCCGGGCCTCCCGCTTTCCGCCGAGCTCCACAAGCTGGCTGACCTGGAGCGTCGTCTCGGCAAGATCGAGCCCCTGGTATGAATTTGTGCCGAAGGCATTCTCGACTTCGAGGGACAGGTTCGGATTTGGCAGCGCCGCCGCCTGAATGCTCCGGCCACCCGCGATGCCGATGTCACGCTCGGTGGCGGTCAGCCTCGGATTGGCGGCCAGGGCACTTGCCAGGGCCTGGGACAATGTGATGGGGCGCGGGGACGCGGCGAGCGTCTGCGGCGCATGAAGCAGCGCAAGCGCTGCCCCAAGCGCGAGCGCGAGGGCATGAAAAGACATGATCCGTTCCAAGCATGGGTCTGCATTAGCTGACGCAGAGCGTCAGCGCGCGACGTGCGGAAGGATCAGGCTCGGGGGGGACGCAGTTCGGTGCCGGGAACACGCCCCTCGACGAGGTTCTCGGATAGGATCTCGAGAACCATCGGGACGTGGGCGACCACAATCTCCAGGGGTGCATGGAGCACCGCTGCGGAGCAACCGTGGCAATCGTGGTCGGCGGAGGGCAAGGACGGCCCGTGGCCTGGAAGCTTCTTCTCGGCACCCTGGTCGAGTGCTCCGTCGCTCATCGAGACGAGGGCATCGACATCATCGACGTGGTGCGCAACCACCGGCTCGGCAAAGCCGCCGATAAGCAGGCAAAGCGTCACGGCGACAGCCACCATCCGGCGGATCGCCAGACGGGGAATCGCTCGCAAGGCATGTGCAAGGGTGCAGACCATGGACACAGGAAGACCCAAAGCATTGGATGGTGTCAAGCGACGAGACCGTTACGCGTCACTTTGACATGTGGGCGCGCGGCCATCCGATCCGACGAAATACTCAGCCACTTCCAACGGCTTCGGCGTCATGGATGTGATGTCGGCATTCGCCGTGGTCGGCTAGGATCTCGACCACGCGGCATTCGGCGACCTTCCCGCGGGTGCAGCCGGCCGGCGCTCGATTTGCGGGGCATATCGGCTGCAAGGCGTCTCACGGTCTCGCGCTAAAGCCCAGTCGATCCTGGGTAAAAGCTAGGTAAGGCCGCCTCCGGAAATCGGGCAAAGGGAGGCCTGCAGAAAAGGAGACCATCGCCTTTAAGACCCTGAGAAACATACCCCAAAAAATGTCACGCGATGCGGTCCAGCAGATCGACCAGACGCTGCAACGGATCGCGCAGGAGAACCACGCAAACATCGCTCTGGCCGTCGAATCAGGGAGTCGGGCCTGGGGTTTTGCCTCTCCAGACAGCGACTATGATTGCCGATTTATATTCATTCGGGGCATCGACCAGTATCTAAGCCTATCACCACCCCGCGACGTCATCGAAATTCCGATTGACCCCATATTTGATATCAATGGCTGGGATCTGGGCAAGGCGTTGAAGCTGATGCTCAAGGGTAACGCAGTCGTCATCGAATGGCTGCAAAGTCCGATTTCCTATTCCGGATCAGAAGAATTCAAAATCGAGCTCCTTGCCTTCGCAACGAAATTTGCGAGCCGAGAGCTGATGACGCGCCACTATCTCCATCTTGGGCTTCGGCAGCGGCGCATGTACTTTGGAGACGGAAAGTATATTCCTTTAAAGAAGATATTTTATGCCTTGCGTCCGGCAACGGTACTAAGGTGGCTGCGCTATCACCCCAGCGAGAGGGTGCCCCCTATGCACTTCCCCACGCTTATGGAAGAATCCGAGCCGCCGAAGGCGATTTGTGATCTGGTGAGTTCGCTAATGGAGCGAAAGGCGCAGACGCGAGAACTCGGCACCGAAATAATTCCATATGAAATATGTAGATATGTCGACGCCGAATTCGAGATGGCAACCCGCTTACTTGGCCCGTCAAGGGTGAGGCTCTCTCGGGAAGCGCATGAAGAGGCAGATGCATTTTTTTGCAGATGGGTTCGCAAATGCGCGACCATTTAAAATGGGACAAGCTCGACGCGCTTGAAAAGCTCGCGCGTTACTTCGCGCTATTCTCTGACCGAGTGCATAGGCAGGAAAAGGCCGAAAATCCGCAGACGCTGCTGATAAGTGAGCTTTAATGGCTCACGTTCTGAATGCGGCCGAAGGCAGGGCCGGAGAAACTCCCCGCGCACGCGTAAAGAGGGAAAGTCAGGACCGTCAGAGAGCACGGCCCTAGAACCGGTAATAAATCTGTCGAGGGTATTCCTAACGGCAGCCTCGCCTTGACCATCCGCGGGCGCCGTGTGCCAACATGGGCAGAGGCGCGTTGAGCGCGGGTGGGCGGACCATTATGAGCGACGCGTTTTTCCAGTCTCCGATTCTCAACTCGCCCTATGAGGAACCCTCACGTCATTGGGAGCTGGATTCGGGAGGGCAACCCACAAGTGAGGTGGTCCTGAAACGCCGCACCAGTGCCCTGGTCTCGCCAATCCCTAAGCCCAAGAGGGTACGAGGAAGGGCGCTTCAAGCAGACCTTCTCGCTGACGAGCTCGGGCAGGAATACAATCCGACCGAAGTGATCAACGGCATCCGCTCTGCTGTCGAAAGCTGGCGCCGCCTGCCTGAAAGCCAATGGCAGGTGACGCCCTCCACCGCGCGGCTGCTCCGGCATTGGCGCACGTACCCCTTCGCGAATCAGAAGCCGTTCTTCTGTCAGGTCGAAGCGGTCGAGACGGTCATCTGGCTGACCGAGGTGGCACCGAAGTCGTCGTCCCAGGGGCGCCGCTTCTGGACGCATCTGGAAGCCGCCAATGCGGCCTCCAATCCCGAGCTGATGCGCATGGCGCTGAAGCTGGCGACCGGCGCCGGAAAGACGACTGTGATGGCGATGTTGATCGCCTGGCAGACGATTAATGCGGTGCGGCACCCGAACGCCAAGAAATTCTCGCGCGGCTTCCTGGTGGTGGCGCCGGGCATCACCATCAAGGACCGCCTGCGCGTGCTGCAGCCGAATGATCCGGAGAGCTATTACAGCACCCGCGAGCTCGTGCCGGAAGATATGTTGCCGGACCTCGGCCGGGCAAAGATCGTCATCACCAATTACCACGCCTTCAAGAAGAAGGACGAGGTGCCGCTCAACAAGGTGCAGCAGGCGGCGTTGCAGACCACGCCCCGTCAAGAGAGTGATGGCGCCATGATTCGGCGCGTGGCGGGCGAGTTGATGGGGCTCAAGAACATCGTCGTGCTGAACGACGAGGCCCATCATTGCTATCGCGAGCGTCCCCTCTCCCCCGAAGAACTGGCGGCGCTGAAGGGCGACGAACTGGCGGAGGCGAAGGAGGCCAACGAGGCCGCGCGCCTGTGGATTTCCGGCCTCGAGGCGGTGAAACGCGAACTCGGCCTCCAGATGGTCTACGACCTCTCCGCGACGCCCTTCTTCCTGCGCGGCTCCGGCTATCGGGAGGGGTCGCTGTTCGGTTGGGTCATGAGCGATTTCAGCCTCATGGATGCCATCGAATGCGGGATCGTGAAGCTGCCCCGCGTGCCGATCATGGACAATGTGCCGGGCGGCGACACGCCGATGTTCCGCAATCTGTGGGACTATGTGGGCAAGAGCCTGCCGAAGAAGGGCCGGGCGAATGCCAAGGGCTATGACCCCCAGAAGCTTCCCAATGAGCTGCTGACCGCCATCGACGCGCTCTACGGGCATTATGAGAAGACCCACGCTTTGTGGCGGGAGGCGGGAATCGGCGTGGACCCGGTGTTCATCGTGGTGTGCAACAATACCGCGACGTCGAAGCTCGTCCACGATTATATCGCCGGCTATCAAGTGGGGGACGCGCAGGGCAATCAGATGCTCATCGCGGGCAAATGCCCGCTGTTCCGCAATTTTGACCCTGACGGCGTCGCCATCCCGCGCATGCGCACCCTACTGATCGACAGCCAGGAACTGGAGAGCGGCGAGGCCATCAGCACGGAATTCCGCGAGGCCGCCAAGGAGGAGATCCAGCGGTTCAAGGACGAATTGACCCAGCGCACCGGAGACCGGTCGGCGGCCGAGAAGGTCGACGATGCGACCATCCTGCGCGAGGTGATGAACACCGTCGGCCGCAAGGGCGCGCTGGGCGAGGGCATTCGCTGCGTGGTCTCGGTGTCCATGCTCACGGAAGGATGGGACGCCAATACGGTCACCCATGTGCTCGGCGTGCGGGCGTTCGGAACCCAGCTTCTGTGCGAGCAGGTGATCGGCCGCGCGCTGCGCCGTCAATCCTACGCATTACAACCCGACGGTCTGTTCAAGGTGGAATATGCCGATGTGCTCGGCATTCCCTTCGATTTCACGGCCCAGCCCGTGGTCTCCAAGCCCAGCCCGCCGGACGACATGGAGCGCGTCTTCGCGGTCATCCCGGATCGGGACATGAGCGAGATCCGCTTTCCCCGCGTGGAGGGCTATCGCACCGAACTGCCGCAGGAGGTGCTCACTGCCGCATTCTCCGAGGATTCGACGCTGGAACTGACGCCGGATCTGGTGGGCGCGACCGAGACGGTCAATGCCGGCATCATCGGCGAGCAGGCGGACCTGACCCTGGCGCATCTGTCCGATGTCCGCCCCGCCACCATCCAGCTTCGGCTTGCCGACTGGATCGTCAAGCGCCGGCTCACCGATGCCGATGAGCAGCCCAAGGTGGGGCTGATCATGCAGTTGAAGCCCATCGTGCGGCGCTGGATGGCCGAGCATCTCACCTGCACCGGCGGCACCCAGCCGGCGCAATTGCTCTATTACGGTATCGCCGATCGTGTGGCCGACCGCATCATGGCGGCGATCACCCGCGCGCAGGATGGCGGGGGGCGCGTGCTGGCGCTGCTCGATCCCTATAATCGCGAGGGCTCAACGCGGCATGTGCGCTTCACGACCAGCAAGGACCGCTACGAGACCGGCCCGCGCTGCCACATCAATTATGCGGTGATCGACAGCGACTGGGAGGCGGAATTCTGCCGCGTGGCGGATCGCCATCCGCGCGTGCTCGCCTGGGTGAAGAACCACAATCTCGGCTTCGAGGTGCCCTATTCGGCCGGCGGCGAGGTGCGGCGCTATCGCCCGGACTTCATCGTGCGCATCGACGATGGCCGCGGCGCGGACGACCCGCTGAACCTCGTGGTCGAGATCAAGGGCGCGCGCGACGAGAGCGACAAGGACAAGGCGGAGACCATGCGCACCCTGTGGGTGCCGGGGGTGAACAATCTCGGCGGGCTGGGCCGCTGGGCCTATGCCGAGTTCAAGGATGTGTGGACCATCCGCACCGAGTTCGCCGCCAAGGTGGAAGCGTGGCTGGATGAGGTCACCCACGCCGGGGCACATGCCGATGGCTGATCGCAAGACCGCCGCTTATTCTATTGCCGCCTTCATTGTTTTGCCTGCGCCTTCAAGGAACGCCTGATGTCCAAGTCCCCTTTGCGCGTTGATGCGCTGACCCATGATGAGGCGACGCGCAAGAATGCGCCGACGGCGGAACTGGAGGCGTTCGTGCCGCCGGACATGAAGGCGCCGATCCGCGTGGCCTATGAGCGGCGCAATCCCGATCTCGATCCGCAATTGGTGTGGCGCGGCAAGGATGTGCTGGATTGGTCGGACCTCGTGGTGGAGGCGCCGCCGCTTTATATCCAAGAGAAGATCCACCCCAAGGCGCTGATCGAGGATCTGAAGCGCGCCAGCACGCGGCGCAAGGAGCCGGAGGAGGCGCCGGACCTGTTCGCGGATTTCAACGGCATCGAGCCGGAACAGCGCACGGAATTCTATGCCCACGACCAGCATTGGTCGAACCGCATGATTTTGGGCGACAGCCTGAAGGTGATGGCGAGTCTGGCCGAGCGGGAGGGGCTGAAGGGCAAGGTGCAGTGCATCTATATCGACCCGCCCTATGGCATCAAGTTCAACTCCAACTTCCAATGGTCCACCACCAGCCGGGATGTGAAGGACGGCAAGGCCGACCATCTCACCCGCGAGCCGGAGCAGGTGAAGGCCTTCCGCGACACCTGGCGCGACGGCATCCACTCCTACCTCACCTATCTGCGCGACCGCCTCACCGTGGCGCGGGATTTGCTCACCGAGAGCGGCTCCATCTTCGTGCAGATCGGGGATGAGAATGTCCATCGCGTCCGGGCGCTGATGGATGAGGTGTTTGGGGACGAGAATTTTGTTTCAGAGATTGGCGTTCCAAAGACAAGTAGCGCAACTTCTGAATTTGTTCCCGGAGTAATGGATTATGTTTTATTCTTTGCGCGGAACATAAATAATCTAAAATTCAGATCAATATTCAAAGACAAAAATGATATGTCTGGCTACTCGGGTTATACTCGAGTCCAATATCCGGATGGCGTTAGAGCCAGCCTGTCAGAGGCCAAGGGTGATCACAGAGTCTACGCTCAAGGCGATATGACTAGTCAGCGCCCTCCGGGAAGCTTCCCCGTTTATTTTGAAGGCCGGGTTTTTATCCCAAAATCCAATTTCTGGAAAACGGGTGAAATTGGAATGGCACGACTCGTAAGGAGCTCGCGCATTGAAAAAATGAAGGAAACAATTCGTTATGTTAGATTTCTAGATGATTTTCCTGCGATACCAATAAATAATTATTGGTCGGATATTAGTGGAGCCGTTCAAAGTCGCGTAGATTCGAAGGTCTACGTTGTGCAATCCTCCAGAGAATTGGTGCAGCGTTGCATCCTCATGACCACCGATCCTGGCGATCTGGTGCTCGACCCCACCTGCGGCTCCGGCACCACCGCCTATGCAGCAGAGCAATGGGGCCGGCGCTGGATCACCATGGATACCAGCCGCGTGGCGCTGGCGCTGGCCCGCGCCAGGCTGATGGGCGCGCGCTATCCCTGGTTTCTCCTCGCCGACAGCCGCGAGGGGCAGATGAAGGAAGGGGAGATCACCCGCACCCCGCCGCCCGATACGCCCACCTACAACCGGCTGCGCCACGGCTTCGTCTATAAGCGCGTGCCGCACATCACGCTGAAATCCATCGCCAACAATGCCGAGATCGACACCATCTGGGAGAAATTCCAGCAGGTGCTGGAGCCCCTGCGCGCCGCGCTGAATGCCGCGCTCGGCAAAGAGTGGCAGGACTGGGAAATTCCCCGCGAGCCCGGCACCGAGTGGCCCGCCCCGGCGCGCGCGGCGCATCAGGCGTGGTGGGAGCAGCGCATCGCCCGCCAGAAGGAGATCGACGCCTCCATCGCCGCCAAGGCGGACACCGAATATCTCTACGACCAGCCCTATGAGGACAAGGCTCGCGTGCGCGTCGCCGGTCCCTTCACGGTGGAGAGCCTCTCGCCCCATCGCGTCGCCGCCGTGGATTATGACGACAGCCTGTTCGACGAACTGGAGGCCGCCGAGGGCCGCCGGCAAGCGGGGCCGGTCTCCGAGAGCGCGGATTTCGCGCAGATGATCCTCGACACGCTGAAGAAATCCGGCGTGCAGCAGGCCCACAAGGCGGACCGGCTGGTGTTTTCCGCCATCAAGCCCTGGCCCGGCCGCTTCGTCTGCGCCGAAGGCCGGGTACGGCAAGCCTCAGAAGGGGAGAGCGCCACGCTCGCCGACAGCCCGGAGCGGCGCGCCGCCATCATGGTCGGCCCGGAATATGGCACCGTGGTGCGCCTCGACATGACCGCCGCCGCCCGCGAGGCCATGGAGGCCGGCTTCGACATGCTGATCGTCGCCGCCTTCAATTTCGACGCCCATGCCAGCGAGTTCGACCGCATGGGCGCCCTGCCCGTGCTCCAGGCCCGCATCAATCCCGATTTGCACATGCCGGATCTCGCCAATACCGGCGCCGGCAATTTGTTCACCGTGTTCGGCGAACCGGACATCAAGGTGCATGAGGAAAGCGACGGCCGCGTTTCCATCGAAGTGGCCGGCGTCGACATGTACAAGGGCGGGCAGATCGAAAGTTCCAGCGCCGACGACATCGCGGTCTGGTTCATCGACACCGATTACGACTATGAGAACTTCCGCGTCCGCCACGCTTATTTTCCGGGCGCGAACGATCCCTACAAGGCGCTGAAGACCACGCTGAAGGCGGAAATCGACCTGGAAGCCTGGGAAAGCCTGAAGCGCACCCGCTCCCGCCCCTTCCTGCGCCCCGTGGGCGGCCGGGTGGCGGTGAAGGTGATCAACCATCTGGGCGATGAAGTGATGAAGGTGGTGGGGGTATAGCCGCGTGACCCTGCTCTATGCCTCCACCTTCACCAAGGCGCTCGGCCGGCTCGCCGCCGCCGAGCAGAAGCAGGTGAAGATCGCCACCGTGGATCTGGCCCTCGACCCCGGCGGCAACGGGTTGCAGATGCACCGCGTGGAGGCCTCTCCCGGCTTCTGGACCGCCCGGGTCTCGCAGGACATCCGCCTGGTCTTGCACAAGGACGGCGCGCATACGCTCCTCGCCTATGTGGGCCATCATGACGAGGCCTATCGCTGGGCCGAGCGCCGCCGCCTCGTGCCGCACGAGCGCACCGGCGCGATGCAGTTCGTGGAGATCGTGGAACGGGCGCAGGAGAGCCTTATTCCCCCGGCGCCGCCGGATCAGCCCGCGACCGCCCCCGCGCCGTTGCAGGTTCATCATCCCTTCGCCAGCCTGACAGACGACCAGATGCTCGATGTCGGCGTCCCGCGCGACTGGCTGGAGGCGGTGCGCGCAGCCGAATCCACCAGCGTGGACGGCCTGTTCGCCCGCCTCCCCGACGAGGCGGCGGAGGCGCTGCTTGATTATGCCACCGGCGGTCGGCTCGAAGAGCACATTGCGGTGCGGGCGCCCCTCGGTGCCGATCCCTTTTCGCACCCGGATGCGCAGCGCCGCTTCCGCATGGTCGAGGGCGTGGAGGAACTCAAGGCCGCGCTCGATGCCCCGTTCGCGCAATGGGCGGTCTTCCTACACCCCACCCAACGGGTGCTGGTGGAAAAGGCCTGGAGCGGCCCGGCGCGCATCTCGGGATCGGCGGGCACGGGCAAGACCATCGTGGCATTGCATCGTGCGGCATACCTTGCCCGTCAGCCAGCCGCCCACGTCCTTCTGGCGACCTTTTCGGAAGCCCTGGCCGATGCGCTCCGGAGCAAAGTCGATCTGCTCACCCAAGCCCATCCCGAGCGACGGGATCGTGTGGCGGTCTGTTCCCTGGACCAAGCCGCCTATGAGGTCTTCACCGCAGCCTTCGGCGGCATGCGCCTCGCTAGCCGGGCGGACCTGCTTGCGGCCGTCTCAGCGGCCCAGGCGCAGCAACTGGGGGCCGGCCATTCTGCCGCGTTTCTCCTAGAGGAATGGGACGAGGTGGCCGACGCCTGGGGCGTGTCCGATGCCAGCAGCTACGGCGCGGTCCCGCGCCTCGGTCGCAAGACCCGCTTGGGGGCAAAGCAGCGCGAGGCCGCCTGGGCGGTCTTCGCGTTCCTCCAGGCTTATCTGGCGGCGCGCAATCTTGTCACCCAGGCCCAGGCCTATCACCGGCTGGCCGATTGGCTTTTGAGCGGAGAGCGTCTGCCCTACACGCACATCGTCATCGACGAGGCGCAGGACCTTTCGGTCGCGCAGGTGCGCTTTTTGACGGCCGCCGGGCGCGGGAGAACCGATGCGCTGTTCTTCACCGGAGACATCGGCCAGCGGATCTTCCGGCTGCCGTTCTCCTGGGCGAAGCTGGGGCTGGATATTCGCGGCCGCTCCACGGTGCTGAAGGTCTGCTACCGCACCTCGCACCAGATCCGCTCCCTCTCCGACCGCCTGCTTCTGCCGGTCATTTCTGATCAGGACGGCATAAGCGAGAGCCGCCACGGCACCGTGTCGGTGTTCGACGGGCCAGAGCCCCAGATCCAGCTGTTCGCGGACGAGCGCGTAGAAATCACGGCTGTTGCCGGATGGATCCGCGACTGCCAAGCACAGGGTATCGCTCGTGACGAACTGGCAATTTTGGTCCGCGGTCCCGGTCAGATCGATCGTGCGCAAGCGGCAGCAGATTTGGCAGGCTGCGCCGTGCCGATCATCCAGATGCACAACGCCAAGGGTTTGGAGTTCCGCGCTGTGGCCGTCATAGCGTTGGATGAAAATGTGCTGCCCGATCCTCAGCGGCTGAGCGAAGTGGGGGATTTGGCCGACTTGGAGGCCATCCAGGAGACCGAGCGCCACCTGCTCTATGTTGCCGCCACGCGAGCCCGTGACCGGCTGATGCTCTCCGGCGTTTCTCCGGGATCGGAATTTCTCGATGATATTCGGATGACGGTCAGTTGAACAGGCGAGCAGCGCCCCGCCACCGCAGTGTGCACGTGCGAATGGTTCAGAAGTGGCACGTGGAGTAAGCGGGGAGACTTGGTCGACGAATTGTCCCGGTATGGGCTTGTAGCGAATTGAGTTGGAAACGCTTCGGGATGGCACCGCGCAATCCGCGTTCCAGCGGGGCTAAGAAAAACCAATAGAGCCATCCGCTTCCGGCTCGGGCAGCTGAAGGCCTTCGCGCAAGAAGGTCGCGGCCAGCGCGGCACGCAGCGGGTCCTGCGCGTGCGCAGACATCTCCGCCCCCAGCATCCGTTGCAGCTCACCCACATCCGCTTGCGTGTCGCCCATGGGCCAGAGCGCCGAGCGCGCCAGCCGACGCTTGCGCTGCATCAGGCTGTGCAGGAGGCAGTCGAAGGAATGCTCGCGGTAACCGGAATGGATCGCCATGGGCACATGCACGGTGACCGGCCGGGTCTGGCCGATGCGATGCACCCGGTCGTTGCACTGCTCCTCCACCGCCGGATTCCACCAACGGGACAGATGGATGACATGGTTGGCGGCGGTCAGCGTCAATCCCGTTCCGGCCGCCTTCGGGCCCAGCACCAGCAGATCGAAGCCCGCCACGCCAGTCCCCGCCTGGAACCGATCGACAATGGCCTGGCGCTTCTGAATGGGCGTGTCACCATTGATGAGATCGACCCGCTTGAGGCCGAACGCCGCCTTCACCAGCTCGATGAAGCGATATTGCATCTGGCGGTGCTCAATGAACACCAGCGCTTTCTCCTGCGCAGCGGCAATGCTCCGAAGAATGGTGAAGGCCGCCTCCACCCGCCCCGAGGCGGCGATGAAATCCGCATCCGCATCTGCACCCTCTAAATCGGGATGCACCGACACCGTGCGGATATGATGCAGCGCTCCGGTCCGTTTCGAGCACACCGCTTCTTGGGATCAGGCTCACGTCTCGGTCCTCTCGATAACAAGTTCCGTTGTCGTCACAGCTCGCATCAAAGTCCGCAGCTCCGAATCTTCAGGGCTTCCGAAGGCCGCATCGAACCCGGCCTGCGCCCTCGCCCAAAATGGCCAAGCCTTGTCGAGTCGTTCCCGACCTAAATCCGTGAGATGAAGCTCCTTGCTCCGGCGGTCCACGGCTCCTTGCACGGTCCCCATGAGACCATCTCGCGTCAGCGGAAGGATATTCCGGCCAAGGGTTGTCCTGTCCATGACCAGAACGTCAGAAAGACTATTGATAGTCAAGGGGCCGTAAGCCTTCAACTTGGCGAGGATCGAGAATTGCGTAATGCGCAGCCCTGATGGTGCCAAGTGCTGGTCAAAATACTGACTGACGTGCCTTGCGGCTTGGCGGATTGCCAAGCAGGTACAGAACTCCGGAGAGGTGGGCTTCATAGAGCAACCTTGACAGCCTGGATCATATAGGCGTAATTGCGCATTTGAAGGCGTATATACGCTTATGTCCAATCAGTGAACCCGTAATTTCCGAGTTGTCAGGGAAATCTACCCGCGGACAACGAGCAGGCGGCCATGATCGAGAGCTTTACCGTTCAGCACTGCGAGCATGTCAGCCAGCGCTCTTTTGAAGATGTCGTTGCCCGATTTGAGGCTGAGATTGGCGATCTTGCGGATCCAGGCATCATTCCACGCGAAATCGCCACGGCGGCCAGCCCGGCGGACTTCGAGTTGCGGATAAAGGCGTATGAGGGGCGAAGCGGATTCATGCGCTTCCTCACCAACGACCATGGAGCCTGGATGGCGCGCGTCGGGGTGGACGCCAAGATCCGGTCGTACATCATCGGTAACCCGCTGGTGGCTAGAACCATGATCACTCACGACCCCGGCGTCGGCCTCAATGTTCCAATCAGAGTCGTAATCTTCCAGACGGCATCGGGCGAAGTGCGCTTGGCCTACGACTTGCCCTCGTCGTTGATGAGCCGTCTCCACAATGACCAGGTGTCCGCTGCCGCTCTCAAGCTGGATGCAAAACTCCGCAGTTTGGCGGAACTCGCGACGGGGGCGCCCGCATAGTGGCGATGGAGGAGCCACGCAATGCCGGTCGCGAATGGAAGGATAGTACGAACAAAGATTCTACGGGGACACAGGGTCCCCCGCTTTTCAACGGGTATTGTGTCAAGGCCCCATGTCTGCTGGCGATATCATCACATTCGGATCCTACCGGCTGATACCGGAAGAGCGCCTGCTGCTGAGGGACGGAGAGGCCGTCGACCTCGGCAGTCGAGTGCTTGATGTCCTCATCGCGCTCGTCGAATCGGCCGGCGAGGTCGTCGGCCAACGCGAATTGATCGCCCGTGTTTGGCCTAACGTGGTGGTGGGCGACGGCAGCCTGAGAGTGACGATCGCCAGTTTGCGCAAAGCGCTCGGTGACGGCGAAGGCGGGGCTAGATACATAGCCAACGTGACGGGCCGCGGATATTGTTTTGTTGCGCCTGTCGATCGTGCGGCAGCTCGACCACCTGAACCGGCGTCGCCACCCGTCCTCCCTTCCTCCCTTTCCGTCCCCAAACACAAGCTTCCGCCACGCCTAACGCGTATGGTCGGTCGTCAAGGCGCCGTGGAGGCGTTGTCCACACTGCTCGCCTCTCGGCGCTTCGTCAGCGTGGTAGGCCCGGGCGGTATGGGCAAGACGACGGTCGCCGTGTCCGTTGCCCACGCCCTGCTCGACCAGTTCGGCAATGCCGTCTTCTTTGTAGACCTCGGCGCGGTCACCGACGCGGCCGTCGTCGCGAGCGCGGTTGCGACTGCCGTGGGAAGCTCCGTGCAGACGCATGATCCTCTTCCCAGTCTCATCGCATTCCTCGCGGGCCGTCGAATGCTGCTGGTCCTCGACAACTGCGAGCACGTCATCGACGCCGCAGTTTCGCTGACGGAGCGCCTCTATAGCGATGCGCCGGAGGTGCATATCCTCGCCACAAGTCGAGAGGCGCTGCGCGCCGACGGCGAGCACGTTCACCTATTGGCGCCACTCGACTATCCGACTGCGCGAGAAGATCTGACCGCGGCCGAAGCCATGGCTGCGCCGGCGGTGCAGTTGTTCATGGAGCGCGCGGTTGCCAGTGGTCACACCGGCGCGCTGACGGACGCCGACGCGCCGACCGTCGCCGCTATCTGCAGCAGACTGGACGGTATCGCGCTGGCTATCGAACTCGCCGGAAGCAGGGTCGGTGCCTATGGATTGCAGGGCACGGCTGAGCTGCTCACCAATCGATTCAAACTCCTCTGGCTGGGGCGCCGCAGCGCTCCGCCTCGCCATCAGACCCTCGCGGCGATGCTGGACTGGAG
>NCHM01000452.1 GCA_002257205.1 Rhizobiales bacterium 24-66-13
GAACACGCCGGCGCCGAAGAACAGATCGCGATAGGCGGCGCGCGCGGCATGCAGATCCGCCCGCGTGAAACCGCGCCGCTTCATGCCGATGGTGTTGAGTCCCACCAGGCGCCCGGCCTGGCCAAGCACATAGGCATAGGGAATCACATCCTCGCGCACGCCGGTGATGCCGCTGACCATCACTTGAGCGCCGATGCGGGTATATTGGTGCACCGCACACAGGCCGCCGAGAAAGACGTGGTCGCCCACGTCCACATGGCCGCCGAGGGTGGCGTTATTGGCGAAGATCACATGGTTGCCGACGTTGCAATCGTGCCCCACATGGGCGGCGGTCATCAACATGCAGCCATCGCCGATGCGCGTCACGCCGCGCCCGCCGACGGTGCCGATATTGACCGTCACATGTTCGCGAATCACGCAATCCATGCCGATGGTGAGCCCCGTGCGCTCGCCCTTATAATGCACGGACTGGGGCGGCGTGCCGAGCGAAGCGAAGGGATAAACCTCGGTGCGCGCACCGATAATGGTCTGCCCCTGCACGTTCACATGGGAAATCAGGCGAACGCCGGCATGAAGTGTGACATCCGCCCCGACGGTGCAGAACGGGCCGATCTGGACATCGTCGGCGAGGATGGCGCCGTCGGAAACACGCGCGAGAGGGTCGATCAGGGGCACATCAGAATCCGGTAATCATCGCGCCAAGGCGCGCCTCGGCGACAAGCTCGCCGCCCACTTTCGCCTCGCCGCGATACCACCACATGTTGCGGCGACGCGAGATCTTGGTCATGTGATATTCAAGCACGTCGCCCGGCACGACGGGACGGCGGAACTTGGCCTCGTCGATGGTCATGAAATAAACCAAGGGCGGTGGCTGGTCCGCCGGGCGCTCGGGCTTTGAGAGAATGCAGATCACGCCGGCGGTCTGCGCCATGCCCTCGATGATGAGCACGCCGGGCATCACCGGATTGCCGGGGAAATGGCCCTGGAAATGCGGTTCGTTGGCCGTGACGTTCTTCACGCCGACGCAGGAATTGTCACTGTCGATGCGCTCTACCCGGTCCACCAGCAGGAACGGATAGCGATGCGGCAGGCACTGGAGGATCTTTTGCAGATCGGCGCTCGCAAGCACCTTGCATTCGCTCTCGGCCGAAAGGGCCTCGGGGCTGCTGCTGGCGTCGCTCATTCGTCCCCCCCTTCATCGCTGCGTCGGGTGCTTGCCTGACCCAATTTCTTCAGCGCGGTCACTTCCCGAAACCATTCCCGCACCGGCTTGGCCGGCGATCCGCCCCAGCGCACGCCGGGCGGAACATCGTCTTTCACATTGGACGAGGCCGCGATCTGCGCCGCGTCGCCGATGCGCACATGGCCGATTACGCCCACCTGGCCGCCCAGCATGACGAAATCACCCAGTGTCGTGCTGCCCGAGATGCCGGTCTGCGAGACGATCACGCAATGGCGGCCGATCACCACATTATGGGCGATCTGAACGAGATTATCGATCTTGGTACCTTCGCCGATGACGGTATCGCGCAGCGCGCCGCGGTCGATGGTCGTGCCGGCGCCGATCTCCACATCATCCTGGATCACGACCCGGCCGATCTGCGGCACTTTGAGATGACCGCGCGGGCTCGGCTGATAGCCGAATCCGTCCTGGCCGATGCGCACGCCGCTGTGAAGAATCACGCGATTGCCGACCAGCGCATGGATCAGGATGGCCCCGGCGCCGATGGATGTCTCCCGGCCGATGCGCACACCGGCACCGATGACCGCATTGGCGCAGATCACCGATCGCGCGCCGATCTCGACGTCCGGCCCGATCACCGCGCCGGGATCGACAGTCACGCCGTCCTCGAGCCGGGCGGTGGGATGGATGAAGGCGCCGGGCGCAATGCCTTGATGGCCGAACACAGGTTGCGGCCGCAGCGCGGTGGCAAACAGGGAGCGGGTGACATTGACGAACGCGAGCGCGGGACGCGGAGACACCAGAACGATCAGGCCGGACGGCGCGCCTTCCGCCAGCTTCTCGGTGGTGATGCAGACGCTGGCGCGGGTCGCCTCGAACTCGGCGCGGTAGCGCGGCGCGTCGAAGAAGGCCAGATCGCCCGGCCCGGCGTCGGCGAGGGTTGAGACCCCGCGGACAAGACAGCCTTCGGGCAGATCACCCGCGGGCAGGTCACCCGCCAGGGCGCGCGCTCCGCTCAGTGCCGCAACCTCCGCGAGGGTCAGCGGTGACGGCAGGGGGAAAAAGAGAGGATCGCTCATGATTTAGATACGCTGCGGGCGTCAGGCGGCATGACCGCCGACGCCCGCATGAGAGGACAGGATTAGAACTTGGTGCCGCCCGAGAAGCGGAACGCCTGGTCCTTGTCGTAGGCTTGCTGGCTCAGAACCCAGGCATAGTCGAAGCGCAGGGGACCGAACGGCGACTGCCAGATCAGGCTCGCGCCCACCGAGGACCGGATGCCGTTATCGTCGAACACGCAGACATTGCCGGTCGCGTTCTGGGCACCCGCCGGGCAGGTGTACGGCGCCGGGGCACCCACAAAGGTGGTCTGGCCCTGATAGTCGAACAGCGAGCCAGCGTCCGCGAACACCGCCGCTTTCAGACCGATGTCCTTGGGCAGGAAGGCGAGCGGGAACTGAACTTCAGCCGACAGGCCCCAGTAGGACGTGCCGCCCAGGGAGTCCTGGGAGAGCGAGGCCATGTCGCGGGGGCCGATACCGTTCGGGGCGAAGCCGCGAACCAGATTCGGACCCATGAAGAAATTGTCCATGATCCGCAAATCCTGGTCGCCCCAGGCATTCACGTGGCCCGCCTGACCGTGCACCAACAGCACCCAGTCGCTGATCAGCGGATAGTAATAGCGGACGTCAGCCGAGGTACGGATGAAGTTCACATCGCCGCCGAGGCCAGCGAAATCCTGCTTCAATTCCGCATAAAGGCCGGAGGTCGGGTTGATGTTGCTGTCGAGCCCGTTGAAGGAGAGCGTATAGCCCGCCGCCGACGTGATGGTCGCACCTTGCGCCACCGCCTCGATGATCGCCCAGGACGCCGTTCCCGCGCAGGTCAGGAAGGGGTCACCCCACACGGCGCAGTCGAGGTTGATCTCGCGCTGATAGAGGTTGTAGCGCAGCGCCAGCGTGATTTCGTCGGTGATCGGAAGACCGAAGCGGAAGCCTCCACCAAGTGTGTTGGTATTATAGGAGGTGTAGCTGGTCGCGCTGGTTTCCTTCCAATAGAAGTCGATGCCAGCCGAGAGCCGATAGCCGAGGAAGTAAGGTTCGGTGAAGGAGAATTCCGCGCCCTGGGCGTTCTGGCCGAAGGAGCCGGAAATCTTCACATACTGGCCACGGCCAAGGAAGTTCCTCTCGCCCAGAGAGACTTCGGCGATGAAGCCGTCCGAGGTCGAATAGCCGCCAGACACCGCGAACTCACCCGTCGGCTGGTCTTCCACATCCACCACCAGGATGATGCGGTCGGGCGCCGAGCCAGGCTCGTTGGTGATCTTGACGGACTTGAAGTAGCC
>NCHM01000453.1 GCA_002257205.1 Rhizobiales bacterium 24-66-13
TTCACGGTGATCACGGGCCTCGCCTATCCGCTCGCCGTCACCGGCATCGCCCAACTGGCCTTCCCGGCCGCCGCCAACGGCAGCCGGATCGAGCGCAATGGCGTCGTCGTCGGCTCCGCCTTGATCGGCCAGAAGACCGAGGGCGCCGGCTATTTCCATCCTCGGCCGTCCGCGGCCGGAGAGGGCTATGACGCGTCCAACTCCTCCGGCAGCAACCTTGCGCCCACCAGCGCCAAGCTGAAGGACCGGATCCTCGCCGATGTCGCGGCGCTCCGCGCGGAGGGCATCACCGGCGAAATCCCCGCCGATGCCGTCACCACCTCCGGCAGCGGGCTCGATCCGCACATCTCGCCCGCCTATGCGCAGGACCAGGTGAAGCGCGTCGCCGCCGCCCGCAATCTTCCGGAAGACAAGGTGCGCCAGGTGGTGGCGCAGAATATCGAGCCGCGCGAACTCGGCATTTTCGGCGAGCCGCGCGTGAACGTGCTGAAACTCAACATCGCGTTGGACGCGCAAAAATGATTGCCACGGGCGGGCCGGTTCGCGAAGGATCGGCCCGTCCATTTCCGCAATCCCGCACCAGAGCGCACCACAAGGGACTTGAAAGTGCAGGACAAGCCGCGCGCGTCTCCCGATGCCCTCCTCGCCAAGGCCGCGCGCGAGGGCAAGGGAAAGCTGCGCGTGTTTCTCGGCGCCGCGCCGGGCGTTGGAAAGACCTATGCCATGTGCCAGGCGGCACGGGCCGCGAAAGAGGGCGGCACCGACGTGGTGATCGGCATCGTCGAGACCCACGGGCGCCGCGAGACCGAGGCGATCACCGAGGGGCTGGAGACCTTGCCCCGCAAATCCATCGCCTATCGCGGCCGGCTGGTGCCGGAATTCGATCTTGATGCCGCTTTGGCGCGCCGCCCGGCGCTGCTTCTGGTGGACGAATATGCCCACACCAACGTCCCGGGCAGCCGCCACCCCAAGCGCTGGCAGGACGTGCGCGACATCCTCGACGCCGGCATCGACGTGTGGACCACGCTCAACATCCAGCATCTGGAGAGCCTGAACGAGGTGGTGCAGCGCATCTCCGGCGTGCGGGTGCGCGAGACCGTGCCCGATACCGCGCTCCAGGAGGCGGACGAGGTGGTAATGGTGGACCTGCCGCCCGACGAGCTGCTGAAGCGGCTCGCCGAGGGTAAGATCTACATCCAGGACACGGCCGCGCGGGCGATCGAGAATTTCTTCAAGCCCACCAATCTCACCGCCTTGCGCGAGCTCGCCCTGCGCCGGGTGGCGGCGCGGGTGGACAGCGATCTTGTCGAGCACATGCAGGGCGGCGCCATCGAGGGGCCGTGGGCGGCCGGCGAGCGCATCTTGGTGTGCGTCGGCCCCGACGCCTCGGCCCAGCGGGTGGTGCGCGAGGCCAAGCGCCTTGCCGATCTTGCCGATGCGCCCTGGTTCGCCATCACCGTGGAGCGTCCCGGCGCCTTGCCGAGCCTCGCCGAGCGCCAGCGCATCCAGGAGGCGCTGCGCCTCGCGGAGAGCCTCGGCGCCGAGACGCGGGCGCTGGTGGGCAATGATCTGGTGGCCGAGCTGCTGCGTTTCGCGCGGTTCGAGAATGTGACGCAGATCGTGGTGGCGCAGGCGCGTCCCTCGCGCCTCAACCGCCTGTTCTGGCGCACCCTCGCCGATGCATTGGTGCGCAAGTCGCGCGGCATCGCGGTGCATGTGGTCACTTTCGGCGATGAGAGCGAGGCGGCGCCGGTCCGCCATGTCCGGCCGGCGGCACCCCATGGCGATACAATCGGCTATGTGGTCGCGGCGGGGTCGGTGGCGCTCGCGACGGTGGCGGGGGAGGGGCTCACGGACTTGGTGGCGCTGCCCAATGTCTCCATGGTCTATCTGCTGGCGGTGCTGGTGCCGGCGATCCAATTCGGCGTGCGGGCGGCGGTGTTCGCCTCCCTGCTGTCGGCGCTGACCTATAATTTCTTCTTCATCGACCCGGTCTACACCTTCACCATCGCGCGGCCGCACGAATTGCTGGCCCTGACCATCTTCCTCATCATTGCAGTGCTGATTTCGGCGGTGGCCGGGCGCTCGCGCGAGCGGGCGGATGCGGCGGCGATCCGCATGCGGGCGGCACGGCGGCTGTACGAATTCACCCGCAAGCTCTCCGCTTTGGTGGAGTCCGGCGCGGTGGCGGAGGCGGCGGCCTCCGAGATCCAGACCATTCTCGGCCGCTCCACCGCCATTCTGGTGCCGCACGGGACGCAGATGACGCTGGCGGCGGCCTGGCCGCCGGAAGACCGGCTCGACACCGCCTCCATGAGCGCCGCGCGCTGGGCCCTGGAGCGCAACGAGCCGGCCGGCGCCGGCACCGGCACCTTGCCGAGCGTGCCCTGGCTGTTCCTGCCGCTGCGCGCCCGCGACACGCAGGTGGGCGTGATCGGCATCGAATGCGCGGGACCCTCCGGTCCGCTCGATCCGGAATCGGCGGTGCTGCTCGATACGCTCGCGGACCAGACCGCGGTCGCCCTCGACCGCTCGGCACTCGCCGACGAAATGGCCGGCGTGAAATCGGCGGCGGAAACCGAGCGGGTGCGCAACATCCTGCTGGCCTCCATCAGCCACGATTTCCGCACGCCTTTATCCTCCATCCTGGGCGCCGCCACCTCGCTGATCGATTACGGCACGCGCATCGCGCCCGAGCAGCGGCGCGATCTGCTCTCGCAGGTGCGCGAGGAGGCCGAGCACCTGGACGGCATGGTGCGGAACCTGCTGTCCATGACGCGGCTGGAAGCCGGCGCGCTCGATCTGCGGCGCGACTGGACCGACATCAACGAAGTGATCCATCAGGCGGTTGCCCTCGCCAAGCGGCGCGGGGCGACCCAATTGTTCGCCGTTGAGAGCGAACAGGACCTGCCGCTGGTGTTCGCGGACCAGATCCTGCTCAACCAGGCGCTTGCGAACGTGGTGGGCAATGCCGTGCGCTATGCCGGGCCCGGCGCCCATGTGGTGCTCGCCGCGCGGCGCGCTGGCGACCTGCTGGAAATCTCCGTCACCGACGACGGTCCCGGCATCGCGCCCGATCTGCTGCCCCATGTGTTCGAGAAATTCGTGCGCGCCGTGCGCGAGGGCGCGGACGGTGGGGAAGGCTCCGGGCTGGGCCTCGCCATCGCCAAGGGCATCGTCGAGGCCCATGGCGGCAGCGTGCGCGCGGAAAGCCCGGTGGCTGGCGACGGGCGCGGCGCGCGGATTATTTTTTCGCTTCCCATCGGTGGCGCGCCCGCCGCCGCGGCAATGTGAGACACCGTCATGAGCCTCGGCAAGATCCTGGTGGTGGACGACGAGCCGGCGATCCATCGCTTCCTCGCCCCGGCCCTGATGGCCGCCGGCTATGAGGTGGCGGCGGCGGAGGATGGCGGTCGCGCTTTGCGCGAGATCGCCACCCATCCGCCCGATGCCGTGGTGCTCGACCTCGGCTTGCCCGACATGGACGGCAAGGATGTGATCCGCCGCCTGCGC
>NCHM01000454.1 GCA_002257205.1 Rhizobiales bacterium 24-66-13
CCCGCTAAACCATCGCCATCGGCCCCCGTTTCGCGTGCGGGCCGCATCGAGCTTGAGGGATAGAACCATGCTGAAGGGTAAGGTCGCCGTCGTTACCGGGTCCACCAGCGGTATCGGGCTCGCTTATGCGCGCGCCTTCGCGGAGCAGGGCGCGAACGTGGTCATCAATGGCCTCGGCGATGCCGCCGCCATCGAGGCCGAGCGCACCAAGATCGAGAGCGACTTCGGCGTCAAGGCGCTCTATTCCGACGCCAACATGCTCAATGCCGAAGAGATCGGCGGCATGGTGAAGCTCGCCGAGACCGAGTTCGGGGCCTGCGACATCCTGGTCAACAATGCCGGCATCCAGCATGTGGCGCCGATCGAGGAATTCCCGATCGAGACCTGGAACACGATCATCGCGATCAATCTCACCGCCGCCTTCATCGCCACCCGCGCCGCCATCCCCGGCATGAAGGCGAAGAAGTGGGGCCGCATCATCAATACCGCATCGGCCCATGCGCTGGTCGGCTCGCCCTTCAAGTCGGCCTATGTGGCGGCCAAGCACGGCATCGCCGGCCTCACCAAGGTCACGGCGCTGGAAACCGCCACCTTCGGCATCACCTGCAACGCCATCTGCCCGGGCTATGTGTGGACGCCCCTGGTGGAGAAGCAGATCCCCGACACCGCCAAGGCGCGCGGCATGACGGAAGAGCAGGTGAAGCGCGACGTGATCCTCGCCGCCCAGCCCACCAAGGAATTCATCACGGTGGAGGAAGTGGCGGCGCTGGCGGTGTTCCTGGCCTCCGACAATGCCCGGTCCATCACCGGCTCCATGCAGCAGATCGACGGCGGCTGGGTCGCCGAATGAGGGTCCTGCGGCGGGAGCCGGTCCGATGAGATTGCGCGGCCGATCCAAGGGCGCCACTCCGGACGCGGCCGCCGCCGCAGAGTCTTTGCCGGGAACCACGGCCGGCGGGGTGCAATCCCCCGCCGGCATGGCCCGAGACCCGGCCTCAGACGCGGCGGAGATCGCGGCGAGCAAGGGACCGGAGAAGGCACCTAAGGGCACCGGCGGGAAGAGCTCCAAGGCCTCCGCCACCAAGGCATCGAGTCCGAAGACGTCGGGCGCCAAGGCGTCCGGAGCGAAGTCTTCCGGCGTCAAGTCGATTTCCCTCGCGCTCCAGGGCGGCGGCGCCCATGGGGCCTTCACCTGGGGCGTGGTGGACCGCATTCTCCAGGAAGACCGGCTGGCCATTTCCGGCATATCCGGCACCAGCGCCGGGGCGATGAATGCGGTGGTGCTCGCCTCGGGCCTTGCCAAGGGCGACCGCGAGCAGGCGCGCGGCGCGCTGACCCAGTTCTGGCGCGACGTCTCCCGTGACGGGCGCATGTCGCCGATCCAGCGCTCGGCCTTCGATCGGCTGATGGGAAACTGGTCGCTCGCCAAGAACCCGGCCTATCTCGCCATGGAAGTCGCGGCCCGGTTCTTTTCCCCTTATGATTTCAACCCGTTGAACATCAATCCGCTGCGCGAGATCATCGACGCCCATGTGGATTTCGAGGCGATCCGCGCCTCGGACGTGAAGGTGTTCATCTCCGCCACCAATGTGCACACGGGGCGCGCGCGCATCTTCGGCCATGCCGAGATGACCGCCGACGCGGTGATGGCCTCGGCCTGCCTGCCGTTCCTGTTCCAGGCGGTGGAGATCGACGGCGTGCCCTATTGGGACGGCGGCTATATGGGCAATCCCCCGCTGTTTCCGCTCTATGAGAAGGCGGATGCGGACGACATCGTCCTGGTGCAGATCAATCCCGTGGTGCGCGAGCAGACGCCCCGCACGGCGGCGGAAATCCAGAACCGCATCAACGAGATCACCTTCAACGCCTCGCTGCTCTCCCAATTGCGCGCCATCGATCACGCGACCCAATTGATCGAGCAGGGGCTGTTGACGCGCTGGACCTTGGGTGGCTCGGGCTATCGGCGGGTGCGCCTGCATCGCATCGGCACCGACCAATTGGTGGATTTCGACCTCTCCTCCAAGCTCAATGCCGAATGGGCATTCCTGCAGCACCTGCGGGACGTGGGGCGCAAGGCGGCCGAGGATTTCCTGGCCGCCCATTTCGACGACCTCGGCAAGCGCTCCACCCTCGACCTGCGGCTGGAACTGGCGGATTAGGACGGATCTCTATTCCCCGTCCGGTCCGGCTTCCCGCGCTCAGCCGGGATCGCGGAAGCGGTTGGTGATGGGATAGCGGCGGTCGCGGCCGAAATTGCGCACTGTCACCTTCACCCCGGGCGCCGCCTGCCGGCGCTTGTATTCGGCAAGGTTCAGCATGCGGTCCACCCGCTTCACCAGAGCCGCGTCGAACCCTTCCGCCACCAATTGCGCCACCGAGGTTTCCGATTCCACCAGCCGGGCGAGGATGGCGTCGAGCACCTCATAGGGCGGCAGCGAATCCTGGTCCTTCTGGTTCTCGCGCAATTCGGCGGTGGGCGGCTTGTCGATCAGGCGCGGGGCGATCACCTCGCCGTCCGGGCCGAGCGCGCCCACCGGCTTCCAGCGATTGCGCAGATGGGAGAGGCGGAACACCTCGGTCTTGTACAGATCCTTGATGGGATTGTAGCCACCGTTCATGTCGCCATAGAGCGTGGCGTAGCCGGTGGACATTTCCGACTTGTTGCCCGTGGTCACCACCATGGGGCCGAACTTGTTGGAGATCGACATCAGCAGCGTGCCGCGCACGCGGGACTGAAGATTCTCCTCCGTCACATCCTTCTCGCGGCCGGCGAACAGGGGCGCGAGCATGCCTTCCAGCGCTTCCACGGCCGGGGCGATGGGGACGATATCGTAGCGCACGCCGAGCTTTTCGGCCACTTCCGCCGCATCGGCGAAGCTGTCGGGCGAGGTGTAGCGATAGGGCAGCATGATGCAATGGACCTTGTCCGGTCCGAGCGCATCCACCGCCATGGCGGCGCAAATGGCGCTATCGACCCCGCCGGAAAGGCCGAGCACCACGCCGGGAAAGCCGTTCTTGGTCACATAATCCCGCAGCCCGAGGACGCAGGCGGCATAATCGGCTTCATCGCCCTCGATCCGGTCGGCCAGCGGCGCCTCCACGCAACGCCAGCCATTGGCGAAGCGCTCCCACACGGTGAGGCGCACGCGCTCCTGGAAGCCGGGGAATTGCATGGCGAGCGTGCGGTCGGCATTGAGCGCGAACGAGGCGCCGTCGAACACCAGTTCGTCCTGGCCGCCCACCTGGTTCACATAGAGCAGCGGCAATCCGCTCTCCACCACGCGCGCCACGGCGATATTGGCGCGCTCGTCATAGACCGAGCGGCGATAGGGCGAGCCATTGGGGACGATGAGGATTTCCGCGCCGGTCTCGGCGAGGCATTCCACCACGTCAGGGCCCCAGATGTCCTCGCACACCGGCACGCCGAGCCGCACGCCCTTGAACGGGATCGGGCCGGGCAGGGGGCCGGGCACGAACACGCGCTTCTC
>NCHM01000455.1 GCA_002257205.1 Rhizobiales bacterium 24-66-13
CATATTGAACGTGACGCCGGATTCCTTTTCCGACGGCGGTCGCAGCCTCGCGGTGGAAGACGCGCTCGCCACCGCCCGGCGCCTCACCAGCGAAGGGGCGGACATTCTCGACATCGGCGGGGAATCCACCCGGCCGGGGCATGTGCCGGTGGCGGCGGACGAGGAATGGGCGCGCGTCGCGCC
Organism: Rhizobiales bacterium 24-66-13; assembly: GCA_002257205.1. Classification (GTDB taxonomy): domain Bacteria; phylum Pseudomonadota; class Alphaproteobacteria; order Rhizobiales; family Xanthobacteraceae; genus NCEH01. The sequence goes on from NCHM01000455.1 coordinate 184, forward strand.
GGTGCTGGAGGCTTTGCAGGCGGAAACCGGCGTGCCGATTTCCATCGACACCTCCAAGGCCGAGGTCGCCCGCCGCGCCATCGCCGCCGGGGCAGTGATCGTCAATGACGTGTGGGGCTTCACCCGCGACGGCGAGATGGCACAGGTGGTGGCGGACAGCGAGGCTGCCGCCGTGCTCATGCACAATCGCGCCGAGGTGGATGCCAGCCTCGATATCATCGACGAATTGCTGGCCTTCTTCGATGGCGCGCTGGAGCGCGCGATCCGCGCCGGCGTGCGCAAGGATCGCATCGTGCTCGATCCCGGCATCGGCTTCGGCAAGACCTTCCCGCAAAATCTCGCCGCCATCGCCCGCCTGCCGGAATTGCGCGTGCTGGGCTATCCGCTGCTACTCGGCACCTCGCGCAAATCGCTCATCGGCAAGGTGATCGACAGCCTGCCGGCGGAGCGCGTGCCGGGCACCATCGCCTCCAACGTCATCGGCATCATGGCGGGGGTCGAGATCATCCGCGTGCATGACGTGGCCGCCCACGTCCAGGCCGCGCGCGTCGCGGAAGCGATCCGCGACGCGACATGAGCCTCACCCGTGCCTATCTCTGCCTTGGCGCCAATGTGGGAATGCCGCGCGAGACGCTGGCCCTCGCGGTGGCGACGTTGGCGCGGGCGGGGCTGACCATCGTCGCGCGCTCGGCGCTCTATCGCACCCCGCCTTGGGGGCCGGTGCCCCAGCCGCCTTATCTCAACCAGGTCGTGGCGGTGGACTGTCCGCTCGACGCGCGCGGCCTGCTTTATCTCGCGCTGCTGGTCGAGCGCATGCTGGGGCGCGACCGCGCGCGGGAAGTGCGCTTCGGCCCACGCACCATCGATATCGATATCCTGGCGTTCGGCGATGCGCGGATCGAGGACAGCGATCTCCAACTGCCCCATCCGCGCCTGATGGAGCGCGCCTTCGCCTTGGTGCCGCTGGTGGAAATCGCGCCGGAGCTGCGGATCGCAGGCGTGCGGGCCGCCGACGCGCTGGCGCGGCTCGACGCGAGCGCGATCGTCAAGCTCGCCTGAGGCGCGCAATAAAAAGGCGCCGCGGCCCTGCGGCACGGCGCCCTTTCCAAACCATGTGGCGATGGACCAACCGGTCCGCGCGCCTCAATTCATGCGGCTGTTGTCGGCCCACGCATCCACCTGGCGCTTCACTTCATCCTTGGCGAGGCCGTAGCGCTCCTGGAGCTTGCCTTCCAAGATCTCGCGATTGCCCTTGATCTCGGCGAGATCGTCGTCGGTCAGCTTGCCCCATTGGCTCTTCACATTGCCGGTGAATTGCTTCCAATTGCCTTCGATGCGGTCCCAGTTCATGGGGGAACTCCTGTGTGGGGGAAGATGCCCCTACAACGCGGCCCGGCCCGTGATGTTCCAGCTTCGCCCATTGAGCGCGGGTCGCGAAGCCGGCATGCTCGGCGCCGCAGCATTGCGCAGACGCGGGAATCACAATGACCGGGGCCGTCGAAGGGAACGTCATGACGCAGGTGAGGGACGACGACGCCATGCTCGCGGAAGGCGTCGTTCGCGGTGAGCGCGCCGCCCTGGCGCGGGCCATCACTCTGATCGAATCGCGTCGCCCGGATCATCGCCGCCGCGCTGAAATCCTTCTGCAAGGCCTGCTGCCGCGCACCGGCAACGCCTATCGCGTGGGCATTACCGGCGTCCCCGGGGTCGGCAAATCCACCACCATCGATGCGCTCGGCACCTATCTCACGCAGCAGGGCCACAAGGTGGCCGTGCTGGCGGTGGACCCCTCCTCCACGCGCACCGGCGGGTCCATCCTCGGCGACAAGACGCGCATGGCCCGCCTTTCGGTCGATCCCAACGCCTTCGTACGCCCCTCGCCCTCCAGTGGCACGCTCGGCGGCATCGCCGCCAAGACGCGCGAAACCATGCTTTTGTGCGAGGCCGCCGGTTTCGATGTGGTGCTGGTGGAAACGGTGGGCGTCGGCCAGTCGGAAACCGCGGTGGCGGATCTCACCGACACCTTCCTGGTGCTGATGCTGCCGGGCGCGGGAGACGAACTGCAAGGCATCAAGAAGGGCGTGCTGGAACTGGCGGACATCGTCGCCGTGAACAAAGCGGATGGCGACAATCTGATCCGCGCGCGCGCGGCGGCCGGGGAATATCGCGCGGCGCTGCATCTGCTGGGCGCACGCGCCGCCCATTGGTCGCCGCCGGTCCTGACCTATTCCGGCCTCACCGGCGAGGGCATCGAGCGGCTGTGGGCGGAGGTGATGAACCACCGTACGCGCTGCGAGGCCGCCGGTGCCTTCGCCGCAACGCGCCGCGCCCAGCAAGTGCGCTGGATGTGGACCCTGCTGCACGAAAAGGTGGCCGAGCGGGTCGCCAGCGATCCCGCCATCAAGGCGCGCGTGCCTGCGCTGGAAAAGGGCGTCGCCGAGGGCACCCTTTCCCCCACCTTGGCCGCGAACGAGATCGCGGCGCTGCTTGGGCTTTAGCGCACGTGCGCCAGGCTTTTGTTTTGACGCGTTTTTCTTATCGCAAAACCGGAATCCACATTTGCTGAAAAGGCTCTCGCGCATGGACCGGGCCACACGGCGGATTCTGATCTGCGGCTTCGGGCCGTTTCCCGGCGTGCCGAAAAACCCCTCCGCGCAAGTTGCGCGCCGGCTCGGCCAGCTCGCCCGTCCCATCTTCGCGGACATGGAGCGGCATGTGGAGATCCTGCCCACGCGCTGGGCGGCTCTGGATCGGGCCGAGGCCCGCATTCGCGCGCTCAAGCCCGACGCCATCCTGTTGCTTGGCGTCGCATCCCGGCGGCGCGTGGTGTGCGTGGAAAGCCGGGCCGTGAACGCCGCCGGCTCCTTTCCCGACGCGAGCGGCGCGGCGATGACGACGCGTAAGCTCAGCGAAGGGCCTGCGGAAATCCGCAGCAGCGCGGATCTGCCCCGCCTGCTCGCCGCCATGCGCACGGCGGGCCTGCCGGTGGCGCTCTCCCGCGATGCCGGCCGCTATCTCTGCAATGGACTCTATTACCGCGTGCTCGCGCTCACGGCGGGGCGCGACGTGCCGGTGGTGTTCGTGCATCTGCCCGGAGGGCCCGGGACGCGCGGTCGCGGGTGGGAGGACCGGCTCGTGAACGGACTCGGGCAAGGCCTCGCGGTGCTAGCGAGCCGCCTCAGCGGTCGCGGCGGGGCGGCTTGGGCGGGGTGACGTCGATCATCTCGAAGTCGCCCGCCCGGTAGGTCTGCGTGCGGACCTCCACCACGCCCTTGCCGGTGAGCAGATAGCG
>NCHM01000456.1 GCA_002257205.1 Rhizobiales bacterium 24-66-13
ACCTTCGGACCGATCGGCCCCTGGCTCGTCACCTCGGATGAAATGAGCGACACGTCCGATCTCGCCATGTGGCTGGAAGTGAACGGCGAGAAGGTCCAGAACGGCTCCACCCGCACCATGATCTTCGATCCGGCCTATCTGGTGTCCTACATCAGCCAGTTCATGGTGCTGGACCCCGGCGACATCATCACCACCGGTACGCCGCCCGGCGTCGGCCTCGGCATGAAGCCGCCACGTTATCTCAAGGCCGGCGACGTGATGAAGGTTGGCATCGCGGGCCTGGGCGAACAGCGCCAGACGGTGGTTCCCTTCGCGGGCTAAGTCCAAGAGGGCCCCTCCGCAGGGGCCCTTTTCTCGCCGACGCTCACTGCAGGGTCGCGTGGGCGAGCCAGGTCTTCACGGCATTCAGGGCCTCGCCGCGATTTCCGGTGCGATGGTGCGCTTCCTGGAACACCGCCAGCTGCATGTCCGCGCTGGTGCCGGCGAGGGAAATGGCCCGCAGGTGCAGGAGCGCATCAAGCGCTCCGAGGGCGTCCGCATCGTCCCCGACCATGGCGATCAGCGATTCCACCGCATCCGTGACCGGCACGGCGCGACGTTCCGCGAGATTCACGAACGAGCCGTGGATGCCGTAGCGCTGGGCGCGCCATTTGTTCTCATTGGCGATCGCCCGGTCCACCGCGCCGATCTTCGCATTATGCTCGGGATGGCGCACGAGATAGCGTACCAGGGAGCGGTAAAGCGCTGCAATCGCGACCGTATCCTGAATGCGCGTGCAGCTGTCCGGCGCCCGCAATTCCAGGGTCGGATGCTTTGAGGAGGGGCGGATCGCCCACCACACATAGCTGGAATCGGTGATCGCGCGCGCTTCCACCATGGCGTCCACATAGGCTTGGTAATCGGCGCTGTCCTCGAACAGCTCGGGCAGCCCCGTACGCGGCAATTCATCATAGGCGGCAAGGCGATAGCCCATCAGCCCGGTCTGCTTCGAGCCCCAGAAGGGCGACGAGGTGGCGAGCGCGATGAAATGCGGGATATAGGGCAGGATGCGGCGCATGACGTCGACCCGCTGGTCGGTATGCGGCAGTTCCACATGCACGTGCAGTCCGCAGACCATGTTGCGCTCCCCCAGCATTTGCAGATCGTGCATCATGCCGTTGTAGCGATTGGCCTCGGTATGGCGCACGCCCTCCCAGGTGGCGGTGGGATGGGTGCCGGCGGCGATGAAGCACAGCCCGTGCTCGCCGGCGACCTGCGCCGCCTTTCCCCGCAATTCCCGGAGCTCATCGAGGGCGCTGCCAGCCTGCGTGGCAGGGCTGGTGGCCATCTCCAGCTGCGATTGCAGCAGTTCCACCGTCACGGCACTGCCCAGATGGTGCGAGAGATCGTCGAAGAATCGCGATGGCATGCGCCTTTGTATGGCCTTGGATTCGGCATCGACCACGAAGAACTCTTCCTCGATTCCGAATCTATATTCTTCCGACATTGATCTTCCCTCCGCACCTCACCCCAACGTGAGCCTATAACGCAACAATGGGGGTTCGGTTGCCGAGAGAGTGAAGAAAATTGGGACGTAAATGCGACGGATGGTGCGTGTCGAATAATTCCCCTTATTTGTGAATATTTCTAAATAAAATTAAGCCGCATCCTGAATGCGTTACGCCGGGAGAAATTAAAAGGGCGAGACACCGGGAACAAAATCCGCGCCGGTGCGTTTCACGCCTCTTTTCAACGGTAGCGCGGCCGTTCTGCCGTGCGCGCGTCAGGCAGGGCCGGCCCCCGCAAGGTCTCCCCGCGCCGCCTGAGCGAGGGTGAGCGCGGCCACGGCGGCCGTGTCGGCGCGCAGGATGCGCGGGCCGAGCGAGAGCACCACCACGCCGGGATGGGCATGCAGCATGCGCCGCTCCCCGGAGGCGAATCCCCCTTCCGGGCCGATCAGCACGCTCATCGGACCGGGCGCGGCCGTCTTCAGGGCGGCGATGGGATCGCTGAGGGCCGCGCTTTCATCGCAGAACACCAGCACCCGCTCAGCTGGCAGCGTGGCGAGCCATTTGTCGAGGGCAAGCGGTTCGCGCACCGCTGGCAGGGCGAGGATGCCGCATTGCTCGGCCGCTTCCACCGCATTGGCCCGCATGCGCTCGGTATTGACCCGCGTCACCTGGGTATAGCGGGTAATCACCGGAGTCAGTTGCCCGGCGCCCATCTCCACCGCCTTCTGGATCATATAATCCAGCCGCGCGTGTTTCAGCGGGGCGAAGGCATATTCCAGGTCGGTTGCGGGCGGCTGGGGTCGCAGCTGGCGCTCGGCGGCGAAGCGCACCTCGCGCTTGTGCCCCTCGATGCGGTGCGCCAGCCATTCGCCGTCCCGCCCGTTGAACAGCAGCAGGCTGCCGCCCACCTGCATGCGCAGCACATTGGCCACATAATGGGCCTGCTCCACCGCCAGCAGGATCTGCGCGCCGTCGCTCAGATCCTCGTCGACGAACACGCGCTGGAGGCGCGAAGGATGATCGGACATGAAGGTCCCTCCCGCCCAAGCCACACCATGGCCCGGGCGAGAACACAAGCCGGTCGGCGCAAGGGAATTATTGCTTGGCGCCTTCCGCGTTGAACTGCTTGAGATAGGCGATCAGATCGGCGCGCTCGCCTTCCGGCTTGATGCCGAAGAAGGCCATCTTGCCCTTGGGGGCGACCGCCTTGGGATTGGCGAGATATGCATTGAGCGTGGCTTCGTCCCAGACCTTACCGGCGGCAGCGCCCGCCTTGATGTCGTCGGAATAGGCATAGTCCGGATAGGCGCCCCATTTGCGGCCGACGATGCCGTTCAGCGGCGGGCCGACCTTCACCTTGGCGTCCGGCCCGATCATGTGGCAGGCCATGCATTTGCGGAACGATTGCTCACCCTTGGCGAGGTCCGGATCGGCATGAGCCAGCGTGCTGGAAACGGCCAGAGCGGCCAGGGCCGAAAGCAAAAGACGAGGCATGACGTTTTCCCTGAGGCATATTCGAACAGAAGCGGCACCGGCGCCGGACCGCACTCCGCGCGGCGACATAAGAACCGCACTGGAGACATTCCAATTGGCCATTTGCGCGCGGGTGACCGTTGGTCAGTCAATGCTGCAACGCAACCCGAGCCCCTTGGAGGGGACAATCGGCTCGGCTAACATCATGGTTTGAAGGATTCTCGGGAAAGGCGCAGGGGTTCGCCATGGCGTTTCACGTGGTCAAGCTCGGCGGCAGCCTGGAGCGCTGTGGCGACATCAGGTCGCTGGCGGGCCGACTCGCCGAGAGGCCCGGCGTGGTGATCGTGCCCGGCGGCGGGCGCTTCGCCGACGCGGTCCGCACGGCGCAAGATCCCCTCGGCCTTTCCGATCGCGCCTGCCATGCCATGGCGATCCTGGCCATGGAGCAGATGGCCCATGCCCTCGCCGATTGCGCCCCCGCTTTGGTGCCC
>NCHM01000457.1 GCA_002257205.1 Rhizobiales bacterium 24-66-13
CGCCGCCGGAGGGGTCACGCTGCTGGCCCGCCCGGCATTCGGCCAGACCCAGGGCGCGCCCGATGGCAAGGCGGCGGCGGAGGCCGAGGGCGGGCCATCGGCCGCGCCGGGCGTCGAGCGGCACGGCCTCTCCTCCTTCGGGGATCTGAAATATCCCAAGGACTTCAAGCATTTCGACTATGTGAACCCGGACGCCCCCAAGGGCGGCACGTTTTCGCAGATCGGCCCGACGGCGGCCTATAACCAGTCGTTCCAGACCTTCAATTCGCTCAACGGCTATATCCTGCGCGGCGACGGCACCCAGGGGCTGGCGCTGATCTTCGACAGCCTCATGGCCCGCGCCAATGACGAGCCGGATGCGCTCTATGGCCTCCTCGCTTCCGGCGTGACCATCGGCGAGGGCGGCCAGCTCTATACCTTCCGCCTGCGTCCCGAGGCGCGCTTCCACGACGGCACGCCGCTGACCGCCGAGGATGTCGCCTTCTCGCTGAATACGCTGAAGGCGCAGGGCCACCCCTTGATCCGCCAGGCGCTACGCGAGTTCACCGGCGCCGAGGCGGAGGGGGCGGGCACGGTTCTCCTGCGCTTCACCGCCCAGCGCCCGCGCGACGTGCCGCTCTATGCCGCGAGCCTGCCGATCTTCTCCAAGGCCTATTATGCCAAGCACAAGTTCGAGGAGACGACGCTCGAACCGCCGCTCGGCAGCGGCGCCTACAAGATCGGCCGCTTCGAATCCGGCCGCTTCATCGAATATGACCGGGTGAAGGACTATTGGGCCAAGGACCTGCCGGTGAACGTCGGGCGCAACAATTTCGATATCGCGCGCTTTGAATATTTCCGCGACCGGGACGTGGGCTTCGAGGCGTTCAAGGCCCGCGTCTATCTGTTCCGCGAGGAATTCACCTCGCGCGCCTGGTCCACCCAATATGATTTTCCCGCGCTGCGCGACGGCCATGTGAAGCGCGACGTGCTGCCCGACGACACGCCCTCGGGCGCGCAGGGCTGGTTCTTCAACACCCGCCGGCCGAAATTCTTCGATCGCTCGGTGCGCGAGGCGATCTCGCTTGCCTTCGATTTCGAATGGACCAACAAGAATCTGATGTACGGCCAGTATGAGCGCACCTGGTCGTTCTTCCAGAATTCCGATCTGATGGCGCAGGGCAAGCCCTCTCCGGCGGAAGAAAAGCTGCTGCGCCCCTATGCCGAGCGCCTGCCGCAGGATGTGTTCGAGGAGGCCTATATCCCGCCCGTCACCGACGGCTCGGGCCAGGATCGCGCCTTGCTGCGCCGCGCCGCCGCCTTGCTGAAGGAGGCCGGCTATACCATCCAGCAAGGCAAGCTGGTGGACGGCAAGGGCCAGCCGCTGCAGATCGAGTTCCTGGATGATGAAGGCTCGTTCGAGCGCCACACCTCGCGCTTCATCGGCAATCTGAAGCTGCTCGGGATCGATGCCACCTATCGCATCGTCGATCCCGCCCAATATCAGGCGCGGCTGAAGGATTTCGACTTCGACATCGTGGTCCGCCGCTATTCGGTGTCGCTCAATCCGGGCGAGGAATTGCGCGCCTATTTCGGCAGCGAGGCGGCGCGCACGCGCGGGTCGAACAATCTCTCCGGCATTTCCGATACCGCCGTGGACGGGCTGATCGAGGTCGCGCTGGCCGCGCGGACCCGGCCGGAGCTGGTCACCGCCGCCCGCGCGCTGGACCGTGTGCTGCGTTCGGGCCGCTATTGGGTGCCGCAATGGAACAAGGCCTCCCATTGGGTGGCCTATTGGGATGTGTTCGAGCGGCCCGCCGTGAAGCCGAAATATGAGCGCGGGGTGCTCGACACCTGGTGGCAGAAGCCGGCATCCTCGCTGCCGCCCGCAAAGGGCGGTTGACGCCGCCGGCGAGAGCCCGCACCGTCGGCGCGAACCTGGAGACCCGATGCTCGCTTATATCATCCGCCGTGTCGCCCTCATGATCCCGACCATCCTCGGCATCATGCTGGTTTCCTTCGTGGTGGTGCAGTTCGCCCCGGGTGGCCCGGTGGAGCGGGTGATCGCCCAATTGACCGGCGACGGCGCCTCCGCCACCTCGCGCATTTCCGGCCAGGGCGGCGATTTCGCCGGCGGGGCCGCCATGCCCGGCGGCGGCGGGGCCGATGCCTCGGCCTCGAAATATCGCGGTGCCCAGGGGCTCGACCCGAAATTCATCCAGGAGCTGGAAAAGCAGTTCGGCTTCGACAAGCCGGCCTATGAGCGTTTCTGGCTGATGATCAAGAATTACGCGACCTTCGATTTCGGCCGCTCCTATTTCCGCGATATCCGCGTGATCGACCTGATCGCGGAGAAGATGCCGGTCTCCATCTCGCTCGGCCTGTGGATGACGCTGCTGACCTATGCCATCTCGATCCCGCTCGGCATCTCCAAAGCCATGCGCGACGGCTCGCGGTTCGATGTGTGGACCTCGGCGGTGATCATCGTCGGCTATGCCATCCCCTCCTTCCTGTTCGCCATTCTGCTCATCATCCTGTTCGCCGGCGGCTCGTTCCTGGATTGGTTCCCCCTGCGCGGCCTGACCTCGGACAATTGGGCGCAACTCTCCTGGCCCGAGCGCATTCTCGATTATGGCTGGCACCTGGTGCTGCCGCTCACCTCCATGGTGCTCGGCGCCTTCGCCACCATGACCTTGCTGACCAAGAATTCGTTCCTGGAAGAGATCCGCAAGCAATATGTCACCACCGCCCGCATGAAGGGGCTCTCCGAACGGAGCGTGCTCTATCGCCACGTGTTCCGGAACGCGATGCTGATCGTCATCGCCGGCTTTCCCGGCGCCTTCATCTCCGCCTTCTTCACCGGCTCGCTGCTGATCGAGACCATCTTCTCGCTCGACGGGCTCGGCCTGCTGGGATTTGAGAGCGTGCTGAACCGCGATTATCCGGTGGTGTTCGGCACGCTCTATATCTTCTCCTTGGCGGGCCTCGTGGTCGGCCTGCTGTCGGACCTCACTTATATGCTGGTCGATCCCCGGATCGATTTCGAGACCCGGGACGTCTGAACCATGACGGCCCATCCCGCCTCCCCGCACACCGCCCCCGCCAACCCGCCGGCTCCCCTGCCGGCGGCGAAGCCGAGCAAGCGGCCGTTCTTCTCGCCCCTCAACCAGCGGCGCATCGCCAATTTCCGCGCCAACAGGCGGGGCTGGTGGTCGTTCGTGCTGTTCATGATCCTGTTCGTGCTCAGCCTGTTCGCGGAATTCATCGCCAACGACCGGCCGATCGTGGTGCGCTTCGACGGCGCCTATTATTTCCCGGTGCTGAAAGCCTATCCCGAGACCACGTTCGGCGGCGATTTCGAGACCACGGCGGATTATCGCGATCCCTATCTGCGCAAGCTGATCGACGAAAAGGGCGGCTGGATGCTCTGGCCGCCGGTGCATTTCAGCTATTCCACCCACAAT
>NCHM01000458.1 GCA_002257205.1 Rhizobiales bacterium 24-66-13
GCTCGCGCCCTTGGACGTGAGCATGGCGACCGCCAGCACGATCAGCTCGTGTTCCAGCGTCAGCGGGGTGTTGGTGGCCTGGGCGATGAACAGGGTCGCGAGCGTCATGTAGATGTTGGTGCCGTCGAGATTGAACGAATAGCCGGTGGGGATCACCAGGCCGACCACCGACTTGGAGGCGCCGGCATTCTCCAGCTTGCGCATCAGCGGCGGCAGTGCGCTTTCCGACGACGACGTGCCAAGCACGATCAGCAATTCCTCGCGGATATAGCGCACCAGCTTCAGCACGTTGAAGCCCACCAGCCGCGCGATGGTGCCGAGCACCAGCACCACGAACAGGATGGCGGTGAGATAGAAGGTGGCGATCAGCTCCAGCAGATTGCCGAGCGCCGACAGGCCATAGGCGCCGATGGTGAAAGCCATGGCGCCGAACGCGCCGATCGGCGCCACGTAAAGAATGATCTTCACGATGGCGAACACGACCTTCTCGATCGCCAGAACCGCCTTGAGCACCGGCTCGCCCTGGTCACCCAGCCCGCCGATGGCGAAGCCGGTGAGGATCGAGATCATCAGCACCTGGAGGATCGAGCCTGCGGTGAAGGCGCTGACGAAGGTGTGCGGGATGACGTTCAGCAGGAAATCGACGGTGGAGGTATGCGCCGCCTGGGTCGTGTAATTGGCGATCGCCTTGGTATCGAGGCTCGCCACGTCGACATTGAAACCGTCGCCGGGCCGCACCACCTCGCCGATGATCAGGCCGAGCACCAGGGCGAAGGTGGAGACCACCTCGAAATACAGCAGCGCCTTGCCGCCCACCCGCCCGACCTTCTTCACGTCGCGCATGCTGGCGATGCCGACAACCACCGTGCAGAAGATCACGGGGGCGATGATCATGGTGATCAGCTTGATGAAGCCGTCACCGAGCGGCTTCATCGCAGCGCCCGTATGGGGGAAGAACGCGCCAAGCAGCAGGCCGCAGAACACGGCAAACAGAACCTGGACGTAAAGCACCTTGTACAATGGCCGGCGCATGGCGTTTCCCCTCGCGTTGCCGCGTTGTGAGGCAGATGAACACCTAAAACAAAGGGGCGGCTGTTGCCGCCCCTTGGTTTCGCTTATGCGCTGCCCCTCAGCGAAGGGCAATATTGGCCTAACGTAAGTATAGCGCTTTTTCTTACGCTGCCGCCTGCTGCGGCCGCACCGCCGCGCTATAGGCATCCATCAGCTGGTGGGTGATGCCGCTCGGGGCAAACCGCCAGTCGGCGATCTCGCCCACCGGGGTCACCTCGGCGGCGGTGCCGGTGATGAAACATTCGGTGAAATCTGCGAGTTCTTCCGGCTTGATCGCGCGTTCAACCACTTCGATTCCATGGTTCTTCGCCAGCCCGATCACCGTGCGGCGGGTGATGCCGTCCAGGAAGCAGTCGGGCTTTGGCGTGTGGATGACGCCATCCTTCACGAAAAAGATGTTGGCGCCGGTGCATTCCGCCACCAGTCCGCGATAATCCAGCATCAGCGCATCCGCAAACCCGCGCCGCTCCGCCTTATGCTTGGAGATGGTGCAGATCATGTACAGGCCCGAAGCCTTTGCGCGGCAAGGGATAGTCGCCGGATCGGGACGGCGGAACTCCGCCAGGTCCAGCCGCAGCCCCTTCTGGCGCTGCTCGGGGTCGAAATAGCTCGGCCATTCCCAGCAGGCGATGGCGAGATGGATGGTGTTGGACTGCGCCGAAACGCCCATCATCTCGCTGCCGCGCCAGGCGACCGGGCGCACGTAAGCGTCGACCAGGCCGTTCTTTTCCAGCGTGAGGCGCTTGGCGGCATCGATCTCGGAGATGCCGTAGGGAATGGTGAAATCCAGCATTTCGGCCGAGAGGCGCAGGCGCTCGGAATGCTCCGCGCTCTTGAAAATGGTGCCGCCATAGGCACGCTCGCCTTCGAACACACAGCTGGCATAATGCAGACCATGGGAGAGGACGTGAATCTTCGCGTCGGCCCAAGGCACCAGGACGCCGTCGAACCAGATCCAACCGTCGCGTTTGTCGAAAGGCTCTCCACCACTCATGGTCTTAACTCCTGATCCGGCCGCGTCTTTAAGACGGCCTTCGCCTCCCATGACGGCTGCCCTTTGCAGCCGTGCCCGGTACGGATATTTTCACATCTGACATATGGTGCAGGCTGTGAAAGGCGCAATGATCGAACTCCAGATGGGTTATTGGAGACCGATCCTTTCGCGACCGCAAGCCTGTGAGTAATGATCGGACCGAAAAAAGTCAACATGGCTGACATAAATCCCCTTCCCACCGCCCCCGAAGCGTCCCAGCCCGACCGGCCGGCCGCCGCCCCGCAGGCCGAGTCGCTGGTGGAGTTGATCGAACTTTTCTTCTTCGCTTACAGGGACTTCGTCGGCGATCCGGATGCCATCCTCGCGCCCCTCGGCTTTGGCCGGGCGCATCATCGCGTGCTGCACTTCGTCAATCGCCATCCTGGTATGCGCGTGACGGACCTCCTGGACATCCTGCGCATCACCAAGCAGAGCCTCGGCCGGGTGCTGCGCGAGCTGGTGGACGAGGGGTTCGTGGAGAGCCGCGCCGGCGCGTCCGACCGCCGCCAGCGCCTGCTTTATCCCACCATGAAGGGGCAGGCCCTGGCCCGCGAGTTCGTCGCCCTCCAGAGCCAGCGCATCGCCCTGGCGCTGGAAGAATGCGGGCCCGGCGCGCGCGAGGCGGCGCAGCGCTTTCTTGTGGCCATGATCGACCCCGAAGATCGCACCGAGGTGGAGCGGCTCACCCGGCGCGCCGCATCCGCCCGCGTGCGGCCCGCCTGAAGGCACGAGACATGACCGAACTGACGACCCCCCATCCCGCTCCGCCGGCGCCCGCGGACGACGCCCCCCATCTGCTGGTGGTGGACGACGACAACCGCATTCGGACCCTGCTCTCGCGCTTCCTGAGCGAGCATGGCTATCGCGTCACCACCGCCGCCTCGGCCCTGGAGGCGCGCGGGCGCCTGGAAGGCCTGGAATTCGACCTGCTGGTGCTGGACGTGATGATGCCGGGGGAATCCGGGCTCGATCTCGCCCGCTCGTTGCGCACCACATCGACGGTGCCGATCCTCATGCTCACCGCGCGCTCGGAAATCCAGGACCGCATCGCCGGCCTGGAGGCGGGGGTGGATGATTATCTCGGCAAGCCGTTCGAGCCGCGCGAACTGCTGCTGCGCGTCGGCTCGATCCTCAAGCGCGCCGCGCCGGCGCCGCAGAAAGCCATCGAGGAGGTCCGCTTCGGCGAATTCAGCTTCCACCTCGGACGCGGCGAACTGAGCCGTGGCGGTGAGATTCTGCGCATCACCGAGCGCGAGCGCGACATGCTGCGCGCGCTTTCGGAAATCCCAGGCGAAACCGTGCCGCGCATGGCGCTTGCGGGCAATGGGGC
>NCHM01000459.1 GCA_002257205.1 Rhizobiales bacterium 24-66-13
CATAAAGGGCGCATAAACGCGGTGTTCCCAATATGTTCTTGTGCCGCCGCGCGCCCTCCACTACCTTGGGTGGCAGGGGCAAGCCGGGGGGCTGAAGCGTGATCCAGCGTGTGGCGACCGTGGCGTTCGAGGGCGTGGACGCACGGCCGGTGGATGTGCAGGTGCATGTGGCGCCGGGCCTGCCGGCCTTCACCATCGTCGGCTTGCCCGACAAGGCCGTGACCGAAGCCAAGGAGCGCGTGCGCGCCGCCCTGATCGCCTCGGGGCTTGCCTTGCCCGCGCGGCGCATCACCATCAATCTCGCCCCCGCCGATTTGCCGAAGGAAGGCTCCCATTATGATCTGCCCATCGCGCTCGGGCTGATGGCGGCGATCGGCGCCATTCCGGGCGATGCGCTCGCCGGCTTCACGGTGGTGGGCGAACTCGGGCTCGACGGGTCCATCGCCGCGGTGGCGGGCGTGCTGCCGGCGGCGATCGGCGCCAATGCGCGCGGACACGGGCTCATCTGCCCCGGCGCCTGCGGCGCGGAAGCCGCCTGGGCCAGCCCCGACATGGAGATTCTCGCCCCCATCTCGCTGATCCAATTGGCAAACCATGTCACGGGCCGGCAGATCCTCGCCCGGCCAGACCCGCGCCTGCGACCACCCGGAAGCTCGAACCTCGACCTCAGGGACGTGAAGGGCCAGGAAACCGCCAAGCGCGCGCTCGAGGTCGCGGCCGCCGGCGGTCACAATCTGCTCTATGTCGGCCCGCCCGGCGCCGGCAAATCCATGCTCGCCCAGCGCCTGCCCTCCATCCTGCCGCCGCTCTCGCCGGCGGAGATGCTGGACGTCTCCATGGTCGCGTCGGTGGCGGGCGCGATCCAGGACGGGGCCCTGGTGGATCGCCGGCCGTTCCGCGCCCCGCATCATTCCGCCAGCATGGCGGCGATGGTGGGCGGCGGCGCGAAGGCGAAGCCGGGCGAGGTCTCGCTCGCCCATCACGGCGTGCTGTTCCTGGACGAATTGCCGGAATTCTCGCCCCAGGTGCTGGATTCCCTGCGCCAGCCGCTGGAAACCGGCGATGTGCTGATCGCCCGCGCCAATCACCGCGTGACCTATCCGGCGCGGTTCCAATTGATCGCCGCCATGAACCCCTGCCGCTGCGGCCATGCGGGCGAGCCCGGCTTCACCTGCAAGCGCGGGCCGCGCTGCAAGGAGGATTACCAGGGGCGCCTTTCCGGTCCGTTCCTCGACCGCATCGACCTGTATCTGGATGTGCCGGCCGTCACCGCCGCCGATCTGGTGCTGCCCGCCCCGGCCGAGGGCTCGCGGGAGGTGGCGGCGCGGGTCGCCGCCGCGCGCACCCTCCAGGTGGAGCGTTACGCCGCGCTGGACCGGCCCGACATCCGCACCAATGCCCAGGCGACCGGCCCGCTTCTGGAGGTGGTCGCCGCGCCCGATGCCGGTGGGCTCGCTTTGCTGCGCGATGCCACCAGCGCCATGAATCTGTCGGCGCGCGGCTATCACCGGGTGCTCAAGGTCGCCCGCACCCTCGCCGACCTCGACGGGGCGGAAAGCCTTGGCCGCCGGCATCTGGCGGAGGCGCTGGCCTATCGTGCCCTGGCCGACCGCTCGCGCGCGGCGGCCTGAGCCGCCGCCGCTTGTGTTTCACCTTTTTGCGCCCGCAGACTCTTGCTTCGCAGGCCCTTGCCCGCGCAAGCCCTTGCCCGCGCGGGCGAACCCTCGATCCTGCCCGCCGCGCGGCGATGCCAGAGGGAGAAACTACATGGCGTTGATGGCGAGGCCTTCGTAATAGGTGATCTGGCACAAATCGCCCAGTTCCACCTTCTGGAGATCGGCCAGCACCTGCGGATTGGCCGCCTTCACCGTGCGCACCGCGCCGTCCAGCCCCTCGAAGCTGATGGTGCCGTTGGTCTTGTCGATATTCACCAGGATGGAGGTGATGGTGACTTCCCGGAAGCCGTAGTCCTCCGGCCAGCCCGGCAGGCCGTCCTTCAGCACAAGTTCGGAGACCGCGACGCCGGGCGTGCCCTGATGGGCCTTCCCGAGCGCGGTGACGAGGCCGGGCAGCACGCGGATCAGCAGCTTGCGGCTGTTGGCGAGCAGCATGACATCGCCCAACAGCGGCGGGGCGATCACCGCCCAGCGCTTGCCGTTCGGGGTTTCGAGCACCACGCGGCGGGTGGCCGGATCGGCGGAAACGAAGCGCGCCTGATAGCTCAGCACATTCATCGCGCCGACGCCGGGCACGTTGATGACGGTGACGGCGGCGGGAGTGGGCATCGCCTGGGCCTGGGCCAGGCTCGAAAACGCCATGCTGAGCGCCAGCGCGCAGCCGGCCGCGCGCGAAAGAAACCGAACCTTAGACATGATGCCCCCGAATCCCCATTGCCCTACGTCATCTCGCGCTAGCATGCGGCCCTAAAGCCTGCAATGCGCCACCGCCGTCATGTGACAGGACCGGGGTGTCACAATCTGCCATTGTCACATAGCCGTCGGAAAACTATGGTGAATGTGATGGTCACGCGGGATGAACGCGCACGATGCGCGCGCCCGGTTTCGAGCTCGTCTGGGACGGCGCGCGGCATCCCATAGAACCGCCGTTGTCCAGCGGCGGCCCGAGGAGGGGGTCGTTGCATGAAACGCCAAGATCCGTCCGGTTCCGGTCTCGACCCGCAGCCTTTCAGCTGGCCGGCTCTGGTGGGCCGCGGCATTGACGTCGCCAAGGAAGGCTTCGCCAAATTTCCCGGCGCCAAGTTCGGCGCGCCCCTGTTCGCTCCGCCCGTGCCGCGCGCGGACGGCAAGCCGGCGCTGAACGGCCCGCAGAAGCTGGTCTCCGATTTCCGCGCCTATTCCGGCATCCGCCACCGCGAGGCCGTGCCGTTCGGCGAACCGGTGGTGCTCGGCCGTCTCGGGCCGCTGGAAGTGCGGCTCGCCCGCACCGCGCGCGACGTGCGCCGCGCCCAGCGCCTGCGCTATAAGGTCTTCTACGAGGAAATGTCCGCCGTGCCCGACGCCGCCGCCCGGCTCGCCCGGCGCGACGTGGATGCGTTCGACGCCATCTGCGACCACATGCTGGTGCTGGATTACGAAGCCGGCAAGATGGTGCTCGGCCGCCGCAAGCCCAAGGTCGTCGGCACCTATCGCCTGCTCAAGCAGGATGTGGCGGACCGCCATGGCGGCTTCTACACCCAGAGCGAGTTCGACGTGAACCGCATCGTCGCCGCGCATCCGGGCCTCAAATTCCTGGAGCTGGGGCGTTCCTGCGTGCTCAAGCCGTATCGCAACAAGCGCACGGTGGAGCTGCTGTGGCATGGGGTCTGGGCCTATATCCTGCGCAACAATATCGATGTGATGATCGGCTGCGCGAGCCTGGAGGGCACCGACCCCGAGGCGCTCGCGCTCCAGCTCTCGTTCCTGCA
>NCHM01000460.1 GCA_002257205.1 Rhizobiales bacterium 24-66-13
CGGGAGAAATCCACGCTCGACACCTGGTCGAGATCCTTGGCGCAGCTGAACGGCCCGGCCACGAAGGCGGCGCTCGGTCCCCATATGCCGAGGTCGGGCAGCACGCGGGAGGCCGCAAAGTCGCGCCCGGCGTCCCCGGCGGCGCCGATGGCGCGTTCGCCGCGGCGCACGGCCGAGACGAAATCCTCATAATCATTCTGCGAGGCTTCGCGGCCATTGATGTAGAGGCGGGCCCCCTGCGGCGCGGCATAAAGATCGAAACCTGCCTGCTGGCCGAGCTCAGCCAGCGGATTGTTGTCGGGGGCATGCAGCCAGTGGGCGCCGCGATCGAAGGGCACGCCGAATAGGCTGGTATCGGTGAACGCGCGCCCGCCGACGCGCTTGCTGGCTTCGATCAGGGCATAGCTGCGCCCGGCGGCGGCGATCTTGCGGGCGGCGGAGATGCCGGCGGCTCCGGCGCCGACGATCACAACATCCACCTGCCCGGATGCCGGCACCTGCCCGAGCGCGCGGGCGGCGCCGAGGGGCGCTGCGGCCAAGGCTGAGGCTCCGGCGATGAAAGCCCGGCGGGTCATGGGGGAGGGGGGCGGTCTGCGTGTCACGATGCGGCGGACGCTAGCATGGCCGGAAGCCGCGCGCGACCGGGCCGGCCCGGTGCACCCGTCCTCCGGCGATCACATCTCGCGCGCAAGATAGCGCCCGCGCGCACGTCCCACCCGCTCAATTCTTGCGCTCGGCGACAAAGCGCGCCGCCTCCGAAAGGATCGCGCCGCGCGCACCGAAGGGGGCGAGTGCGCCTTGCGCCTCGGCCACCAGTTCGGCCAGAAGCGCGCGTGCCGCCTCCACCCCGAGGCTCGCCACCAGGGTCGCCTTGCCGGCAGTCACATCCTTGCCGGCGGTCTTGCCGAGATCGGCGGTGCTGCCCTCGATGTCGAGAATGTCGTCGGCGATCTGGAACGCCGCGCCGAGGGCCCGGCCATAAGCCGCGAGCGCCGCGCGTTCCGCGCCCGTCGCGCCGCCGAGCAGCGCGCCCGCATCCACCGAAACCGCAAGCAGGGCACCGGTCTTCATGGCCTGGAGATCGCGAATCTCGTCCATGGACAAAGCGAGCGGCGCGCCGTCGGCGAACCGGCCCTCGGCGGCGAGGTCGAGCATCTGCCCGCCCACCATGCCGCCCATGCCCGCCGCCCGCGCCAGGGCGGACACAAGCGCGATGCGCACGGCGGCATCGGGATGGGTGTCTTCTCCCGCCAGCAGGTCGAAGGCGAGGGTGAGCAGCGCATCGCCGGCGAGGATGGCGGTCGCCTCGCCGAAGGCGATATGGACCGTCGGCCGCCCGCGCCGCAGTACGTCATTGTCCATGGCGGGCAGATCGTCGTGGACCAGGGAATAGCAATGCACGCATTCCACCGCCGCGGCTGCCGTCACCGCCGCGTCCGGGGAAAGGCCGAACAAAGCGGCTGTCTCCAGGACCAGGAACGGGCGCAGGCGCTTGCCGCCGTCCAGGCTGCCGTGGCGGATCGCCTCCATCAGGCGCTTCGGGCGCAGCCGCTCGCCGGGAAGCGGCGAATCGGCGAGGGCGCGGTCCAGCCGCGCCTGGGCGAGGGCGGCGGCGGCTTCGAGGCGGGCAGGGAGGGGCAGGGACACCGGGCGGGCCTTCGGGCTGGAGCGCGTCGGGGGAAGTGCGCGGTTGACGCGCTCTTCCCGGTGCCCCAACCAGGGCGGGCGGTCAAGCCGCCGGCGGAACCGAAGCTCGACCTTCGCACTTACCGTACGATGTTCTCTCGCCCCGCGGAGCGGCCATGTCCCTGTTCAGGCGGTTCGTGATCCTCGTCCTGGTGCTGGCCCTCGTCCCGTTGGTGCTGTCGGTGCTCTATAACGTGATCAATCCGGTCTCCACCCTGATGCTGGGCCGCTGGCTCACCGGGCAGAGGGTGGAACGCGTCTGGACCCCCATCGGGGACATGGCGCCGATCCTGCCGCGCACCGTCATCGCGTCCGAGGATGCGCGCTTCTGCCAGCATTGGGGCGTGGACGTCACGGAGATCCAGGCTGCCATCGCTCGCGCCGACGACGAGATCGAGGATGCGCGCGGCGCCTCCACCATTTCGATGCAGGTGGCGAAGAATCTGTTCCTGTGGCCCGGCCGCTGGTTCGTGCGCAAGGCGATGGAACTTCCGCTCGCGTTGTGGCTCGACTTGGTGCTGAGCAAAAGGCGGCTGATGGAGATTTATCTCAACATCGCCGAATGGGGACCGGACGGGGAGTTCGGCGTCGAGGCCGGCGCGCGCCGCGCGTTCGGCAAGGGTACGGCCAATCTGACTTCCGAGCAGGCCGCCTTGCTGGCGGTGATGCTGCCCAATCCCCACCGGCGGGATGCTGGCAAGCCTTCCACCGGGGTGCGCCGGCTCGCGGCGCGGCTCCAGGGGCGCGTGGTGTCGGAGGGGCCGGAGATCGTTTCCTGCCTCGGCCCACGCGGCTAAGGCGGCGCGGCCACGCGCGAAATCCGCCGCCGGCCTTGATTGCGCCGCGCAGGCTCTGCAAAAGGGGGCGGAAACGAGGATCCGATGACCGAAAGCGCCGCAGCCGAAACCGCCGTCCGCCCCAAGATGAAGCCGGGCCTCAAGCTTGCCCTGGAACTCGGTCCGCTGGTGCTGTTCTTCATCGGCAATGCCTATGGCGGCATCTATGTGGCCACCGGCGTGTTCATGGTGGCGACCCTCGCCGCGCTTGCGACCATGTGGGTGCTGGCGCGCCGCATCGCGGTGATGCCGCTGGTCTCGGCGGTGGTGGTGATGGTGTTCGGCACCCTGACGCTGGTGTTGCAGGACGACCATTTCATCAAGATGAAGCCGACCATGGTGAACGCCCTGTTTGGCGCGCTGCTGCTGGGCGGGCTGTTGTTCCGCAAGCCGCTGCTGCCCTATGTGCTGGACGGAATGGTGCGCCTCACCGACCAGGGCTGGCGCATCCTCACCTTGCGCTGGGGCGTGTTCTTTCTGGTGATGGCAGTGCTGAACGAGGTGGTGTGGCGCAGCTTTTCCACCGACACCTGGGTGAACTTCAAGACCTTCGGCTATCTCCCGCTGACCTTCGTGTTCGCCTTCGCCCAGGCGCCGCTGATGGCGCGGTTCGAGGATAAAAGCGATCCGAAGGACTGAATTCAGCTCTCAGCCCGGCTTGCCGGAGAGCTTCGCCACCAGCGGCAGCAAGGTGGAGCGAACCGTCTCCTCACTGAGCGGGCCGACGAATTTGTGGGCGATCGCGCCGTCCGGCCCCACAAGGAAGGTTTCGGGAACGCCGTACACTCCCCATTCGATGGCGGCGCGTCCTTTGGGGTCGGTCCCCACCGCTGCGAACGGCAGGCCATATTGGCCGAGGAACCGGCGCGCATTGTCGGGCGCATCC
>NCHM01000461.1 GCA_002257205.1 Rhizobiales bacterium 24-66-13
GCCGCCTCGGCGCGTTCGCACAGGCGCTCCAGCGCGCCTTCCATGCCCGCCGCGCCCTTGTCGGTCGCATAAGTGATGTCGAGCGTGCGGGTGTCGAACCGCTCCTCCATGAAGCCGATGGAGCGGATCTTCTCCAGATCCTCATTGGTGAGGATGGGCTGGCGCACTTCCAGGCGCTTGCGGCGGGCATTGCCTTCGAGATCGAAGATGTTCGGCCGCGGGCCGATGAACGAGACCAGGCTCATGACCAGTTCCTCGCGGATCGGGTCGATGGGCGGGTTGGTCACCTGGGCGAAATTCTGCTGGAAGTAGGAATACAGCAGCTTCGACTTGTTGGAGAGCACCGAGATGGGCGTATCCGTGCCCATGGAGCCGACCGCTTCCTGGCCGGTCACGGCCATGGGAGCCATGAGCAGCTTCAGGTCTTCCTGGGTGTAGCCGAACGCCTGCTGGCGATCGAGCAGCGACACGTCGGTGCGCACCTCGCGCGCTTCGACCTTGCGCAGGTCCTCCAGCACCAATTGGGTGCGCTTCAGCCATTCCTTGTAGGGATGGGCGCGGGCGAGCGAGGTCTTGATCTCCTCGTCGGGCACGAGCCTGCCTTCCACCAGGTCCACCAGCAGCATCTTGCCGGGTTGGAGGCGCCACTTGGTGACGATCTTCTCCTCCGGCAGGGTGAGCACGCCCATTTCCGAGGCGAGCACGATGGTATCGTCGCTCGTCACCATGTAGCGCGCCGGGCGCAGGCCGTTGCGATCGAGGGTGGCGATGATCTGGCGCCCGTCGGTGGCGACGATGGCCGCCGGCCCGTCCCACGGCTCCATGAGGGCGGCGTGATATTCGTAGAAGGCGCGCCGCTCCTCATCCATGAGCGGATTGCCCGCCCAGGCCTCGGGCACCAGCATCATGGCCGCGTGGGGCAGCGAATAGCCGCCCTGGGTCAGGAATTCGAGCGCATTGTCGAAGCAGGCGGTGTCCGACTGCCCTTCATAGGAGATCGGCCACAGCTTGGAGATGTCGGCGCCGAACAATTCGGTGTCCACCGACGCCTGCCGCGCCGCCATCCAGTTCACATTGCCGCGCAGCGTGTTGATCTCGCCGTTATGGGCGACCATCCGATAGGGATGGGCCAGCGGCCAGGCCGGGAAGGTGTTGGTGGAGAAGCGCTGATGCACCAGCGCCAGCGCGCTCTCGAAATCGGGATCGTGCAAGTCGGGATAATAGGCGCCCAGCTGGTCGGCCAGGAACATGCCCTTGTAGACCAGGGTGCGGCACGACAGGGACACCGGATAATAGCCGGCGGTGCGCGGGTCCTTGGCGTCATAGATGACGTTGGAGATCATCTTGCGCAGCACGAACAGGCGGCGCTCGAAGGCGTCCTCGTCGGCGATGCTCTCGCCGCGGCCGAGGAAGATATGCACATGGCGCGGCTCGGTGGGCAGCACGCTTTCGCCGAGCGAGGAATTGTCGGTGGGCACGTCGCGCCAGCCGAGCAGGCTCAGGCCCTCCTCGGCGACCAGCCGCTCGAACGCGGCGCGCACGATCGCTTCGCCCTCCGCGTCACGGGGCAGGAAGATGTGGCCGACGGCATAATGGCCGGGCTCGGGCAAAGAGAAGCCGAGGCGCGCGGCTTCCTTGGCGAAGAAGCGATGGGGAATCTGCACCAGCATGCCGGCGCCGTCGCCGGCGCGCGGGTCCGCGCCCACGGCGCCGCGATGCTCCAGATTGAGCAGGATCTGGATGCCGTCCTCGATGATGCGATGGGACTTGCGGCCCTTGATGTCGGCGATGAAGCCGACGCCGCAGGCATCCCGCTCCTGCGCGGGATCAAACAGGCCGAAAGCTTTGGGCCGACCGACAATCGCGCCGGCATTCACGGCGGCGGCGCGCTGAGCCACCCGTCCGGTCAAACCTTCCCTGCGATCGGTCGCATCCATGATTTTGCCCTCTCCCTGATGCCGGAGCCGTGCCGGCAGACTGCAACCCTCGCTGATCGGCGCGCTTCCGCGCGTAAAAGCGCGCGTCCTGGACAGACGCTCGCGATGACCGACAGCTGAGACGCTATTGATAGGGCAGTAGCCCTGCCCTATCTCGCTGAACATGACAGAAAAGCGGCAAACTCACAAGATCAACGCCCCTGCATTTGGCGAAGCCCAGCAGAGGAAATTGCGCATCGCTGCCACCCGACGCAAGAACGGTACGGCGCGGCGGCGTTTCGCGCAATGGCGTTGCTGCGGGGCCGCCGATTGCCGCCCCTTCGCCGCAATCGGGCTTGCGCCCAGGTTTACGCCTGGGTTTGGCTTGCGACGGTTTGCGTTTCGCGTGCGATGCAGCAGTGGGCCGGCCTGGATGGCGGCGGGCATAAAAAAAGCGCCGCGTGGAGCGCGGCGCTTTAAGAGGTCCCCGTCCGGAGGACGGGGGACCTGCGATCACTTCAGAGCGTTGAAGGAGGTCGCAAAGGAGAGGCTGGCGACGATCTTATCACCGCAGGCATTGTTGTTGCCGATGATGAAGTTGCAATCGTTGCCGCTGAGATCCGTGCCGGAATAGCGCAGGTCAAGCGTGGCAGCCTTGTAGGTGAAGGCGATGCCCGCGTTCCACCAATTGTAGCCGGGGATCGACTGATCGTAGGTGATGCCGGCGAAATTGGTCACCGAATAATTGTAGGAGCTAGTGTCGAGCCACTGATGGCCGAACTCGCCCGAAACGTACCAGCCGAAGTCGCCACCCGGGCCGAAAGCCGGCAGCGGAACCTTGGCGGTGCCGGAGAGCGCGGTGCCGTCCGTGCCGGTGGCGGCGAAGTCGCTGGACCAGAAGAGGTTCAGGCCGACGGTCAGCCAGGGGGCCACGACATAGCTGGGCTTCGCGTAGATTTCCCAATAATTATAGTCGGTCGAGCCGGGGCCGGTCTTCAGCAGCGTGGTCGGGTCGATGCTGTTGCTGCTGCCGGGATAGGTGTAATAGGCACCGCCGACGTCGAGGCTGAAGTTGCCCCAGGTGTGGCGCAGGCCACCGGCGAAGTCGACTTCAAGCGAGCTGTTGCCGTCCCAGAGGAAGTTCTCAACCCAGTTCTGGTTGGACGCCCACACGTTGAAATAGACCCAGTCGAACATCTGCAGCTCGACGAAGCCCTGGATCGCCGGGTTGTTGTTCGTCTGGCTGATACCACGGAACAGATAATCGGAGGTTCCGGTCACGCCGAAGGCCAGATCCCACATGGGGGCGACGGGCGCGGGGGCCACGGCCTTCACCGGCATGGTGCTCAGGTCGGCGGCGGAAGCGGCGCCCGAAAGCAGCATGCTGGCAGCTGCGGCAATAACGATCTTCTTCATCAAGTGACCCCCAATGGATATCTGCACAGATTGAGACCAAATTTTTGCAG
>NCHM01000462.1 GCA_002257205.1 Rhizobiales bacterium 24-66-13
CATGGCACCATCGCCCTCAAGGGCGTGCACGATCTCTCCCAATCGCTGGACCATCTCGGCCTGTTCGCCCGCAGCGTGGACGATGCCGCCTTCGTGCTGTCACTGCTGGCGGGTGGGCCCGGCACCGCGCGGCGCACGATTTTCCCGTTCGGCGTCGCTGGCGTCACGCCCTTCCCGGCGCCGCGCATCGCTTGGCTTCGCCCGGCCGGTGCGCCGGCCCTGGAGGACAGCCAGATCGCGCTCATGGAGATGGCGGCGGCCCGGTTTGCCGGTTCGGGCGCCACGGTGCAGGCGGTGACGCTGCCGGAAGAGTTCGCCGAGCTACCGGCGATTTCCGCGACCGTGTGCGGCGCCGAGGGTGCGGCCAATTTCGGCGATCTGGTGGCCCGTTTCCCGGACAAGACCTCCGCCCGCCTGCAAGCGCTGGTGGAGCGGGGCGCCGCGATCACGGCCACCGATTATCTTGCTGCCCGCGCGGCGCAATTGGCGCTACGGGCGGAGTTCACGCGCGTGCTCGCGGGCTTCGATGCGCTGCTGACCGCGCCGGCGACGGGAGAAGCCCCCGAGGGGCTTGGCGAAACCGGCGATCCCGGCCTGTGCGTGCCGTGGACCACGATCGGCGTGCCTGCCATCGCTTTGCCGGCAGGAACCGGGCCGCGCGGCCTGCCGCTCGGCATCCAACTGGTGGCGCCGTTCGGCGAGGACGTGAAGCTGCTGCGCGTCGCGAAATGGTGCGAGACCGCGCTCGCCTACCCCTCGCGGATCGCGCCGGGCGCCTGAAATCATCGCAAGTCGGGGGGCTTGCGGTGGACTGGCGGCTGGCAGTGGCGACCTTTTTTCCACTGTCAGCCGCTGATCTTTGCTGAACGCGCAGGTGAAGCGCGCCAGCTCACCGGCCGGCGGCGAACGCGATACCCAGCTCCACCTGATTGATGGCGCCATCCACCAGCTCGATGGCGCGGTCGCGATGTCCGCCCTTATTGGGCTCGGCTTGGACCAAATTGGCGCGCGCCGCCCGCAGCGAGGCGAGCGCGGCGTCCATGAACGGCTGGTTGGCGCGCGCCGTGGACATCAGCGCATTTGCACCAAGCGTGCAGGCGATGCCCAAGGTGAAGGCGAGCACGAGTGTGCGACGGGACGACTTGCGCTCCGGCATCTTGGCTTTAGACATGACAGGTCTCCGTTGACGCCGCCCCAGCCCTCCCGGCGGATCCGCGGCCTTAGCGACTTACCAGCGATAATTCACCCAGAACAGACCGACAATCGGTTTCAGCGCGCGGATATTGGGATCGGACGACAGGAATATTTTCGGCCCGGAAACCTTCGCCTGCCCGCCGTTCGAGGCTTCCGCCGTCAGCGCGAACTGCACGCCCAGCCGGCACGGGCCGGGCATGTTGCCGAGCGCGCCCTTCTGCCAGTCCACCACCACGCCGCCGGCATTGCCGCCGAAGCCCTGGATGCGGAACGGGCGCCCGTTCGCCCGCTCGACATCGGCCAGCGAGGCGCCGATGCGCACGCCGGCGACGCTCCAGGCGCTTTCCTCGGTGAAGGCGGCGCGGGTCGGCACGGTGTAGCCGAGCCCGTCGGCCCAGGCGATATCGACCCGAAGCTTTGAATCGCCCGCCAGCAGCACCGAGCCGGGGCCGGTGGAGCCGTCCGGCTCCTGCACATCTGCGCGGGTGATGGCCTGCGCGCCGAAATCGGCGATCAGATTGACTTCCGTGGTGGTGGGCGCCCAGGGTCCGCTGCATTGGAACACGCGCGGCCCGGCGGTCGGCGCAGGAATGCCGACAACCGTTTCCGAAACGCTGTCGAACGGCCCGGTCTCCACCACGGCGCCCGTGCCCCAGCTCGGCCCCGGCGCCTGGCATCCGGCCACGACGCCCGCGAGCGCCAATCCCGCAAGGGCAAAGATGGGCCGACCGAGCCCTTCGAAACACGCCGCCATCCCCGAGCCTCCCGTGTAAAAGCCTTTCATATCCGAGAGTTCGCCCGGCCACCAGGGTACCCCTGTCATAAACGATATGCATATGCCGAACCCATCGGCACCGGCGGTGGAAGCCCGTTCCGTTCAGGAATATATCGATGAGCGCCCGCTGTGGCGTGACGGAACGGAAGTTTCCGTAACGCCCATGACGGCCATGCAATGGCGCATCTGGGGGCTCGCGGCGGCGGGAAAATTCTTCGAGGGTCTGGTCGTGTTCATGACCGGCGTCGCCATGCCGCTGATGGCGGTGGAATTCTCCATGGGCGCGTTCGAGCACGGCCTGGTCGGCGCGGCGAGCCTGTTCGGCATCCTGATCGGCGCCCTGTTCCTCGGCGGCCTTGCGGACCAGTTCGGCCGAAAACTGATGTTCATCGCCGAGATGGCGCTGTTCATCCTGTTCCTGGTGCTGCTGTCTGTGGCGCCGAATTTCTATTGGATGGTGTTCTTCCTGTTCGGCGTGGGCGTGGCGCTGGGATGCGATTATCCCACCGCCCATCTGGTGATTTCGGAAAGCATTCCCTCCAGCGCGCGCGGCCGCCTGGTGCTCAGCGCCTTCGGCTTCCAGGCGGTGGGCGCCCTGGTGGGTACCGGCGTCGGCTATCTCATCCTCACCTTCGCCCCGGAACTTGCGGCGTGGCGGATGATGTATGCCACCGCCATCATTCCCGCCGTCATCGTGCTGGTCGGGCGCTTCTACGTGACCGAAAGCGGCCATTGGCTGGCGGCCCACGGCCGCATGGCGGAAGCCGAGCGCGAAGTCCACAAGCTGCTCAAGCGCAAGCCGGACTACCCTAAGGAAATCAAGCTCAAGGCGCGCCATCCCCACGCCCATCCGCACCACGAGCGCAACCTGTGGGCCCTGTTCAAGGCGAAGAACCTGCGCGCCACCATCCTCGCCTCCGTGCCCTGGTTCCTCCAGGATCTCGGCACCTATGGCATCGGCATCTTCACCCCCACCATCCTCGCCGCCGCCATCGGCTCGCATGCCAGCGTGAACCACGACCTCACCGACATCATCGCCAGCGACATGCTGGCGGCGGAGGGCGCGGCCTTCATCGACCTGCTGCTGATCGTCGGAATCTGCGCCGCCGTCATGCTGGCGGACAAGGTCGGGCGCATCCCGCTCCAGGTGTTCGGCTTCATCGGCTGCGCGGCGGGGCTGCTGATTGCCTCTTTCTCCGTGGACTATACCGGCGGGGCGCAGATCTTCCTGATCTATACCGGCTTCATGCTGTTCAATTTCATGACCAACATGGGACCGAACGCGCAGACCTACCTTCTCGCCGGCGAGGTGTTTCCCACCCACATCCGCGGGCGCGGCGCGGGATTTGCGGCCGCCTTCGCCAAGATCGGCGCGGTGCTCACCGCCTTCCTGTTCCCGATCCTGCTGCTGGACCTCGGCACCAAGCCGCTGCTCTATATCCTGGTCGCAACCTCGCTGCTGGGCGCCTGGATCACCTGGCAGTTCCGCATCGAGACCACCGGCGTCAAGCTGGACGATATCGGCATCTGACCGGCACCGCCCGCGCGCAGACCGCGCGGGCCGCCGGGGACGGGCGAGCCACGCTCAGGCGAAGCGGTCGCCGACCACCTGCCAGTTCACACGGTCCTTCAGCACCGCTTCCACATGGGCAGTGCGCCTGTTCTCATAGTCGAGATAATAGGCGTGCTCCCACACATCGATGCCGAGCAACACCTTCTTGCCGTCGGGTAGCGGGTTGGCGCCGTCCTTCAGGCCGAGCACGGCCAGGCGATCGCCGTCGCGCACCAGCCAAGCCCAGCCAGTGCCGAACACGCCGTCGCCGGTCTCGACCATCTTGCGGTTGAGCGCGTCGAGCGATTTGAAGTCCGCCTCGACGGCTTTCGCAAACGCCCCGGTAGGCGCGGCTGGGCCCCCCTTGAAGCTCGCCCAATACAGATCGTGGTTCCACGCCTGGGCGGCCTGGTTGAACATGGCGGTATCGCCCGCCTGCTTCGAGGCGACGACGATTTCCGAAAGCGTCATGTCGGCATAGGGCTTGCCGGTCGAGAGGGCATTGACCTTGTCGTAATAGCCCTTGGTGTGCTTGCCGTAGTGCAGACCCACGGTGCGGGCCGAGATGGTGGGCGCCAGCGCGTCTTCCGCATAGGGCAGCGGAGGTATTACGAACGGCGCCGCCGCCCGCGCCACGTGGGGCATGAACACGCTGGCGGCGATCGCGGCGCTGCCGAGCACCAGCGCATCGCGGCGGGACAAGCCCGCGTCGGGCGCGGACGACTCCGGCGCGGAGGGCGCGGGCGCGGAGGGACTGAAGGAGGATGTCATGAAGCGTCTCCCGATAGTGCGCCCGATGCACCGCATTTCCTGCGGGCTCGGGCGGCCGCGAGGTTCAATCCCGCCCCGCAGGGATCATCGCCCCGGTGCCATGCCCGGCGCAACCGCCTCGCGTCTTAGTGACCCGGACGCTCCGAGACCGGCCTCGGCGTGGGGCGCGGGTCTAGTGCGCGCGCGGTTTTGCACGGATTCAATGGCTTCCCGCCACGCCCTCGGCTAGAAGGAGGCGCATTTTCATTTCGCGTCACGGCCGCGCGGGGCGGAGCCCTGTCGCAAAGGGTGCATGCCCGTGCCGTATCGCTACCCCATCCAGCGCTTCCCGAAGGAGGCGCCACACGGCGCTTGCGCCTCATCGAAAACAGGTTTCGCCTTTGGCTTTCTCGACCCCCTCCCCGTCCATTGCCCGCGCCCTCGCGGCCCGCGACTATAACGAGCCGACGCCCGTGCAGGCCGCCGTGCTCGCCCCGGAAACCGCCGGGCGCGATCTGCTGGTCTCGGCCCAGACCGGCTCCGGCAAGACCGTCGCCTACGGCCTTGCGATCGCCGAAACCCTGCTCGGGGAAGCCGAATTCTTTGGCGCCGCCGGCGCACCCCAGGCGCTGATCGTGGCGCCCACGCGCGAACTCGCCCTGCAGGTGCACCGCGAGCTGGAATGGCTGTACGAGAACGCGCGGGCGCGCATCGTCGCCTGCGTCGGCGGCATGGACCCGCGCCGCGAACGCCGCCTGCTGTCCGACGGCGTGCACATCGTGGTCGGCACCCCCGGCCGTCTGCGCGACCATATCGAGCGCGGCGGGCTGGATCTCTCCGCACTCCAGGTGGCGGTTCTGGACGAAGCAGACGAGATGCTCGACCTCGGCTTCCGCGAGGATCTGGAATTCATCCTCTCCGCCGCGCCGGAGACCCGCCGCAGCCTGCTGTTCTCCGCCACCCTGCCGCGCGGCATCGTCGCGCTCGCCAAGCGCTACCAGCACGATGCCATGCGCATCGAGGTGGCGAACACCCAGGGCGGGCACGCCGACATCGAATATCGCGCCGTGCGCATCGTGCCCAAGGAGATGGAGCACGCGGTGGT
>NCHM01000463.1 GCA_002257205.1 Rhizobiales bacterium 24-66-13
ATCCAGGATGCCGGCCTCGATCATGCTGTCGCCGCGCACCTCCAGGGCGAAATGCTCGCCGGTGCCCAGCATTTCGGGCGGCACGTTCAAGGTGTGGCTGCGGGTTTGGATAGCCGAGATGGGCGATCCGGCGGCGATCCGGCCCATGACCGGCACGGTCACCGTCGGCGCGGTTTCCTCATCCTCCGACGGCGGGCGCACACGGCCGAGGCTGCCCTCGATCACGCTCGGGGAGAAGCCGCGCCCGCCGGCGGTGGCCGCACGGCTCGCGGCAAGGCCGGGGGCTGCGCTGTCCGGCAGGCGGACCACTTCCAGCGCCCGGGCGCGATTGGGCAGGCGGCGAATGAAGCCGCGCTCTTCCAGGGCGGTAATCAGCCGATGAATGCCGGACTTTGAGCGAAGGTCGAGTGCTTCCTTCATCTCGTCGAAGGAGGGCGGGACGCCGGTTTCCTTCAGGCGTTCATGGATGAAACGCAACAGATCATATTGCTTGCGCGTCAGCATGGTCTCACCCGTCCCCATCCCGCTTCCGTCTCGGCAGCGATGTCCCGCAAGAGATCATTGAAACCGAAACAAATCATGAACAAGCATTAGCTGTTCCTTTTGTGTTCCGCAAGGGTGAACATCGCGTTAACGGTATTTCAGGAGGGCAGCTGAAGCACGGAACAGGCATCGCCGGTCTCTCCGGCGGGTGCGAAAGCGGGCCGGATCAACAGGCAATCGGCCATGGCGAGCGTGGTGAGCATCGAGCTGTCCTGGATCGGCAGCGGCGTCGCGACCAAGGCTCCGTCGTCGGCGAACGAGAGGGTCGCGCGCATATAATCCACCCGGGAATCATTGGCTCTCACCGGGCAGCCGAGGCGCGCCGCGCGCAGGTGCGGGCCCTGAGTGGCGGCTCCCTGGAGCGCGTTCAACAGCGGAACCAGGAACAACACGGCGCCGACATAAGCCGACACCGGATTTCCCGGCAGGCCCAGCACGCGCATGGCGCCGCGCGCGCCGAACATCAGCGGCTTTCCCGGCCGCAAGGCGATCTTGTGGACGGTCAGCGTCACCCCCTCGCTGCGCAGGGCGGGCGCGATCAGATCGTGCTCACCCACCGAGGCGCCGCCGGAGGTGATCAGCACGTCTATTCCCGATTCGGCCGCGGCGCGGATGGCGGCGCGGGTCGAATCAAGGGAATCGCCCACAAGGCCGAGGTCCACCGCATCCGCCCCATGGGCGCGCGCCAGCGCCGCGAGGCCATAGACATTCGACACCACGACGTCGGAGAGCGCGCCGCGGCCTTCTCCGGGGCGAACCAGTTCATCGCCGGTTTGCAGAATGCCCACCTTCGGCCGCGCGATAACGTCGAGCGTGGCATGGTCGGCCGCCGCCGCCAGCATCACGTCACGACCGGTGAGGCGGCGCCCGGCGGGAAGAATCAGGCTGCCGGCGGGAAAATCGAACCCGGCCTTGCGCACGTTGCGCAGCGGCGCGGTGGCGGCGGTGGTGGTGATGAGATCCCCCTCGCGCGCGATATTTTCCTGAATCACCACCGTGTCCGCCCCCGTGGGCAGGAGCGCGCCGGTGAAGATGCGGACCGCTTCCCCCGGCGCGACTGTGCCCGCAAACGGACGCCCGGCGGCGGATTCGCCGATCACGCGCAAGGTGGCGGGAACCTGCGCGATATCGGCGGCGGCCACCGCATATCCGTCCATGGCCGACATGTCGGCGGCCGGCTGGCTTCGCCGCGCCCAAAGATCGGCGGCGAGCACGCGGCCCGTGGCTTCGGCAACCGGCACGGATTGCACGGACAATCGCACAACGCCGGCCACCACAAGCGCGAGGGCCTCATCCACTGGCATCAATGCCATGTCGCCTGCTCCCGATTTAGTTTTTAGCTCAGGCGCCTTAGGCGTCGTCGGCGCGCCATTCGCCGGAGCGGCCGCCAGCTTTCTCCAGCAGGCGAATCCCCTCGATGCGCATGCCGCGGTCGGCGGCCTTGGCCATGTCATAGATGGTCAGGCAAGCGAGGGAAACCGCCGTCAGCGCCTCCATCTCCACCCCAGTCTGCCCGCTAGTCTTGACGCGGGCGCGCACGACGAGGCCGGGGAGGGTGGCATCGGGCTCGATCTCCACTTCCACCTTGGAAATCATCAGCGGGTGGCACAGGGGAATGAGCTCATGGGTGCGCTTGGAGGCCATGATCCCGGCGATGCGGGCGACGCCGAGCACGTCGCCCTTCTTCGCATTGCCCGACAGGATCAGCTCCAGCGTCGGCGCCGCCATCACGACCCGCCCTTCCGCCAGCGCCTCGCGCGTGGTGACCGCCTTCTGCGAGACGTCGACCATGCGCGCGGCGCCCTGGGCATCCAGATGGGTCAGTTCGGTCATGGCGTCAGCGGCTCCTGGTCCAGGTCTGTGTCTTGCAGAACGGCACGATCACGCAGCCGCGTACCTTGAGGGTATTGTCCCCGTCCAGGGTCAATGTGGCGCTATAGGTCTTGCCGTCCTCGGCATTATAGATCTCGCCGCCCGTCCATTCGGCCGGGCCGCCCGAGAAGCCCTGGAGAATCTGCAGGCCCTTGAGCGGGCGGCTGCGCAGCGACGCGTTGGAATTATTGACATCCTTCAGCGCCGGATCGGCCTTGATGCCGTCGGAAGACACCAGCCGGCCGCAGACGGAATTGCCGCATTTGTTGATTTCGACGATGCCATTCTTCGTGGGCGTGGCCCAGCTGCCGGTCACATCGGCGGCGAAGGCGGGCACGGCGGCGATCGACAGCGCAGCCGCCAGAAGCAGCGTCCTCATGAGCATTCTCCCTTGATCGTTTCCTCGCATCCGCCTCGTTTCTGGGCCGATGCGCGGCCATTAGACCTCAGGGTGACGTATACGGCAAGCTTACGCCGCAAGAAGCGTGCGCGTCGCGGATGCGACATCGCTTTGCCGCATCAGGCTCTCGCCGACCAGGATCGTGCCGATGCCGATGCCCGCGAGGCGCGCCACGTCCTGCGGAGTGAAGATGCCGCTCTCGCCGATGCAGATCCGGTCCTTCGGCACGCGCGGGGCGAGGCGCGCGCTGGTGTCCAGTGTGGTCTCGAAGGTGCGCAGATTGCGATTGTTGATGCCGACCAGGGTGCAGGGCAAAGCGAGCGCGCGGTCCAGCTCGTCCCCGTCATGGACCTCGACAATGGCGTCCATGCCATAGGCGGTCGCCGAATCCAGCAGGTCGCGGGCGAGCGCATCGTCGACGCCAGCCATGATGATGAGGATGCAATCGGCGCCCCAGGCCCGCGCTTCCGCCACCTGATAGGTGTCGTACATGAAATCCTTCCGCAGCACCGGCAGCGAGACCGCCGCGCGGGCCGCAACCAGGAAGTCCGGCGCGCCCTGGAAC
>NCHM01000464.1 GCA_002257205.1 Rhizobiales bacterium 24-66-13
CACCGGGGTCAGCCTGCGCTCGATCAGCCCCACCAGCCCGTAATGGTCGAGCGCCAGCGATGAGATGAGCTGGCCGCAGATCACCAGCGCCAGCAGGCTGGCGAGGCCGATCTTCGGAACCAGATAGATCGAGCCGATGATGAAGGCGGCCCCGAGAAACCCGCCGCACAGCTTCCACAGCGGCTGGCCGGGAAGTGCCGCGAGCGCCGCGGGAATGCCGCCCTGCGCCACGGCGACGACGGTGAGGAATATGGTGCCCACCAGGAACGAGAACAGGGCGGCGAGAATGGTGTTGTGACCGAAGGCCTGGGCGAGCTGGTTGTTGATGGGCGCCTGAAGCGAGATGCACGCCCCGATGATGAAGGCGGCGGCCAGATAGAGGGTCGTCACAGGCAGACTCCGGGTGCGGCGGAAGAGGGCGGCGGTCTCATTTGTTGATGACCTCGACCTCGCGGTCCTTGCCCGCCTCCACCTTGAAGTCGCGGCTGATGACCTTTCCGTCATTGCGGGCAATTGCGGTATAGTCGCCCTCGCTGAGCACGACCGTGGGCAGGGCGCCGATGGATTCCTTGATGGAATCGCCGCCCGGCGTCACGATCGACCATTGGGTGTTGGCCTGGGCCTCCCCGCCTTTCTCCGCTACCAGCTTCAGCACGATTTGCGCGGCGCGGTGGTGGAAGGTGGCATCCGTGAGCTTGCCCGCCTGCACGTTGACGTCCGCGCGCACCACCGCATTGGCGTCGCCATAGGTGGAGACCACGTGATACGTGCCTTCCGGCAGCAGCACCACGTCGCCGGCATTAGCGCCGCGATAATAGGGCTGGGTGGAGGTGCGGCCCTGGAGGAACGAGCCTTCGTAAATGTCGAAGGTCAGCTTCTGGCCCGGAATGATCTTGGATTCCACGTCGGCCTCTAGCCGCAGGCCACCCGCCGGCAGCACGAATTGTTCGCGCCGCGCCACCGCACCCACTTGCAGCCGCTGGGCGGCGGTGGAAAACCCATAGGTGACATGAACGATATAGCCGCCGGGGTTGAGGAAGAACACCGGGGCGGGATCGGTGCTCTCGGCGACGAGGGGAAAGGCGCCGGAGGCTTCGGGCGTATCGGCGAACACGCGCCACATCAGCCCGTGGGGAATGGCGGGCCCGTCGGCGCTGAAGCGGGCGAACACGCCCACCGTGGTCTTGCCCGCCGGCGCGGCCGGAAGCACCGCGTGCGGTTCGCGGCTGGGGGCCTGCCCCTGGGGCGTAGTGCGCAGGCCGGGATTGGTGCCGAGCGCCGGCGGGGCGGAAAAGGCATCGATCGGCGGCGGCGCGGGGGTTGCTCCGGCAAACGGCATGGCCTGGCCGAAAGCCGCGCCATTCGCCAGCGCGGCGGCCACGAACGGGAGCAGCAAGGGAAACAGCCAGTTCCGCCGGCGGCGGGCGGCTTCGATCTTTCGGCGCATGGCTCCTGACGTGCATCGAAACCGCGGCGGTTTCAAGTCACCACAACGACATTGCCCGTGTCCGCGCGCCGGCAGATCGCACAGGGAGCGCTATGTCGCTTTTGGCTGCCGCGCCCGGCGTGATAAGGCAGGCGCGGAAAATGTGGGCGTAGCCCTCCTTCGCCGCCCTTAGGCGCGGTGACCGGTGGGGCCGCGCCGTGCGATTGCTTGAAGGCTTGCCATGTCCGACATTCTTGAGGTGCTTCGCACCCGCCGTTCCACCCGCATTCTCGATTTCGCCGAGCCTGGCCCCTCGCCGGAGCATTTGCGCGACATGCTGACCATTGCCGCGCGCGTGCCGGACCACGGCAAGCTCGTGCCCTGGCGCTTCATTCTGCTGGAAGGCGAAGGGCGGGCCCGTGCTGGAGCTGTGCTCGCCGACGTGCTGGCGCAGGTGGATCCGCAGGCCACGCCGCGCCGCGTCGAGGATGAGCGCAACCGCTTCCTGCGCGCGCCTGTGGTGGTGGCGGTGGTCTCCAGCGCCGCGACCCATGTGAAGATCCCGGAAATCGAGCAAGTCTTTTCCTCCGCCGCGGTGGTGGAAAACCTGCTGATCGCGGCGACCGCGCTCGGCTATGGCGTGACCTGGCTCACCGAATGGCCGGCCTATGAACCCAAGGCCCGCGCGGCGCTTGGCCTTGCCGAGCATGAGCGCATCACCGGCTTCGTCTATATCGGTACCGCGACCCAGAAGCTGGAGGATCGTCCCCGGCCGAATCTCGACGAGATCGTCACTCGCTTCTGAGCAGGGCGGCGGTTCGCCGAGGGTTGGCGCCAGGGAGAGCAGGCGATGGTGTCGTTCAAGGCGCGGATGGAAGCGTCCAAGCAATTGCTGATCGCTGCGCTGGACGTGACCGCGCGGGGCAATCCCGTGCGCCGCATCCGCAAGGCGCTGCGGCTTTTATCCACCGTGTCCGCCGCGCCGGTGCAGGAGGATCGCGACGTGCTCGGCCCTGCGTTTCGCGCTGTGCGCCTGCCGGCGGCCTCGCTCTCCGGCGGCCCGGTGTGCCTGATGGTGACGGCGGCGGCGGACGGGCGGGTGTTCGGCCACACTCTTCGGCTGTGCGCAGATCTGCGGGCGAGCGGCATGCAGGTGGTGCTGATCATCGCCACCGACCGGCCGGACCTCGATTGTCTCGATCCCGGCCCTGACGTTGCCGACGCCGTGGTGACGCGGGAGAACCACGGCTATGATTTCGCTGCCTGGGCGGCCACGCTGCGCTACCTGCCTGAGGTGTGGGCGGCGCCCGAGGTGCTGTTCGCCAATGACAGCGTCTATCATTCCACGGCGGCCCTCGCCGCGACGCTGGAGCGCCTGCGCAGCAGCCCTGCCGATGTGGTGGCTCTGACGCAGAGCGCGGAGCTTGCCCCCCATTTCCAGAGCTATCTGTTCCTCTACAAGGCGTCGGCGCTCGCCCATCCCGCCACGCGGGCTTTCTGGGGCGAGGTGCGCTCGCTCGGCGACAAGTTCCAGATCATCCGCGATTACGAGGTTGGGCAGCGCGCGGTGCTGGAACGGGCGGGCCTCGGCGTGGACATCCTGTTTCCAGGCGCGCCCGGCGCGCAGGGCGAGAATCAATTGCACCAGGGCTGGCGCGAACTGATCGCCGCCGGCTTCCCGTTCGTGAAGGTGCAGCTGCTGCGCGACAATCCCTATGGGGTTGACCTCGCCGGCTGGCGGGCCGTTCTCGACCGGGCGGATTTCGACGTCAAGGAGATCGCCTTCCACCTCGGTGCCGGCCGCGACGGCGCGGCGGCCTTGCTGGAAATGCGCTGACCTTCACGCGCTGAGATCTCTCAGCCCGGCGGCATGCCGATGGGCTGCCCGCGGCAGGGCAGGGACCGTTCCGTGACCATATAGATCACCAGATCGGGCTTGAAGCGCTCGACCGC
>NCHM01000465.1 GCA_002257205.1 Rhizobiales bacterium 24-66-13
GCAGCATGGACGGCACGCAGCCGAGCACCGTGGTTCGCGGCATCAGCTCCAGCACGGTCTCGGCGGAGAACTTGCCCATCAGCACGATGCGGGCGGCGCGCGCCAGGGCGACCAGCAGCACCCATAGGCCGAAGATGAAGATGAGCTGGAGCGGCAGCAGCACCGTGTCGCCCGGGCCGATGCCGACGCGGCGCGCCAACACTCCGATCTTGCCCGCGAAGCCATCGTGGCCGAGCACCACGCCCTTCGGTCTGCCGGTGGAGCCCGAGGTGAAGACAATCAGCGCCGCCCCGCGCAGCAGCGGGCGTTCCGGCGGCGGGGCCATGGCGATGGTCGAAAGCGCGCCGCCGTCCACCAGGAAGCGCGCCCCCGACTGCATGGTGACGGCCTCGACCGTGGCCGGCGCAGCGTTGGCATGGAGCGGGACGGCGACCGCGCCGGCCTGCCACACGCCAAGGAACGCCACGAGATCTTCCGGCCGGTTCGCCACGCGCACGAGCACGGGCTCGTCGCGCCCGAGCCCGGCCGCACCCAAGGCAGCAGCGAGAGCCCGCGCCCGGTCGAGGATGGCGCCCGGCGTAAGGGCGGCGCCCTCCGTGCTCTCGATGAGGAAAGGATAGGCGGCGAGGGCGTCGCTCGTCAGGCGGGCGAGGGCGGGGCTCATGGGCGCACCGGGGCGGTGCCGGCCGCCGAGAAGCGGGCGTCGCGCCAGGCGAGCGCGGCCTTCAGCCCCTCCGCCCGCGCAATGTCCATGAACCGCGTCTTGTCCGGCGATCCCTCGCCCTCGATGGCGAGGTCCATCTCGAGGGCGCTTTCCAGGCTCTGCAGCAGGCCCTGGGCCTCGATGGCGCGATTGAGCGCCCGCTTGGTCTGCTTGACCAGCCCGGGATCGATGACGGCGAGGTGCGCCGCGATGCGCAGCGCCTCCGCGTCCACCTCCGCGTCGGGCACCACGCGGTTCACCATGCCGATCTCCCGCGCCCGCGCCGCATTGATCCGGTCGGCGCCGGTGAGGATGATCTCCTTGGCGATCTTCGGTCCCACCAGCCAGGGCAGGATCATCACCACGATGCCCGCGCCGAACTTCAGCTCCGGTTCGCCGAAGAAGGCGTCCTCGCCGGCGATGGTCATGTCGCAGGCGAGGGCCAACTCGCACGCCCCGGCAAGGCAGGGTCCGCGCACGGCGGCGATGGTCGGCTTCGGGCAATGCCAGAACCGCATCACCGTGTCGAAATCCTTGCGCAGCAGCGGGCGCCAGTCGGCGACGCCGGACGGGCGACGCTCCATCTGCTCCTTCAGGTCGAAACCGGAGGAGAAAGCCTTGCCCGCACCGCGCACGATCACGGCGCGCACCTCTGCGTCCGCCTCGGCCGCGTCCATGGCGGTGCAGATCTCGCCCAGCATCGCCTGGGACAGGGCGTTGGTGCGCTGCGGGCGATTGAGCGTGATGCGCGCGACCCCGTCGAGCCGCTCATAGATCAGGGTGGTGAACTCCATCTGCTCCTCGCTGCGGGTGAGGGTGCGGCCGGCGGGCGGCGCGGGATCGGGCGGTCGGGGCGCCGCTGTGGCTCAGCGCGAGCCGGACTTTGGGGGCTCGGATGCCTCCGCGTGCGTATGCTTCTGCGCCTCCAGGTGACGCATCAGGATTTCGCCGGAGCTGGTGCTGTGGGCGCTGGCGCAGCGCTCCGCGAGATCGGGATCGCCTTCGGCCACCGCCGTCACCAGGGGAATGTGATTCTCGATCAGCATCGCCGAGCGGGGCAGGATGGCGTTGGACGAGGCCATGAACATCCGCACCTGCTGCCCCACCACCTCATACTGGCTGGCGAGGCGCTGATGGCCGGCCAGGCTGACGATGGTCTTGTGCAGGGATAGGTCGGCCTCGGTGATCTCGCGGCCGTCGCCGGAAGCGGCCGCTGCCTTCAGCACATCGAACGCGATCTCCATGCGCGCGCGCCGGTCCGGGTGGCGGGCGGCGAGGCGCGCGGCAAGCCCTTCCAGGCTGGCGCGCAGGGTATAAAGCTCCCACACGTCGTGGGAGTTGAGGGTGACAACCTCCCAGCCCGCATAAGGGCGCTGGACGATCAGCCCCTCGCCCATGAGGCGCTGGAGCGCGGCGCGGATGGTGCCGCGCGAAAGCTCGAATTGTGCGGCGATCTCCATCTCCGTGAGGCGCGTGCCCGGCAGAACCTCGCCGGAGACAATCGCCTGCCGGAGCGCATCGGCGGCCGCTCTATCGAGACTGCGCTTGGCGACCGCCGAGACCATTTTCAGAGCAGTCATCGGTTGCTTGCTCCCTCTTTAATCAATTCGAGCCCGAACTTTAGTCAATCCATCCATTGACCAACTAAATCGGACGTTATCAGATAATTGTCAACAATCAGCACGAGACGTTCGCCCACCATAGGGCCGAGCGGAAGACGAAAAAAGGCACAAAATGTCAGTCTCGGTTGCAACGACCGCTCCTTCCACGATTTCCACCATGGCCGCCGGCGAACCCGGCGCGCTACGTTCCGTAGCGTTGCCGGGCCAGCGCATCGTCAGGGCGGAGGCGATCCTCATCTCTGTTCCGTTCGAATCCGGCGGCGTCCCGCCCTGGAGCTTCGGCGGTGCGCCGCGCACGCAATTCGACACCCTGTTCGTGCGCCTCGAGACCGATGCCGGCATGGTCGGCTGGGGAGAGGCCTTCTCCCGCGGCGAGGATCGCGGGCTGAAGATGCTGATCGAGACGCGGGTGCTGCCGCTGATCGTGGGCCGCCGCGCGTGCGAAATCGCCAAGATCAAGTTTGATCTCGAATTCCAGCTCCAGAATTTCGGCCGCGTGGGGCCGATCATGTACGGCATCTCCGCCGTCGATGTCGCTTTGTGGGACCTCGCCGCCAAGTCCGCGGGCCTGCCGCTGGTGGACCTGCTGGGCGGCCCCTTCGCGGACCGCATCGGCGTCTATGCGAGTCTCATGCGCTACGGCAATTGCCCCGACGTGGAGAAAGCGACGCGCCGCGCGGTGGACCTCGGCTACCGCCACGTGAAGCTCCACGAGGTCACCGTCCCCGAGATCCGCGCGGCAGTGGAGGCGGCGGGCACCGACGCGGTGGTGATGCTCGACACCAACTGCCCGTGGTCGGTGACCGAGGCCCTGCGCTATGACCGCGAGCTCGCCCCCCTCGACCTGTTGTGGCTCGAGGAGCCGATCTGGCCGCCGGAGGACTTTCGCGGCCTTGCCATCGTGCGCGCAACCGGACGCCACCGCATCGCCGCGGGCGAGAATGCCGGCTCCCTGCACGACTTCGTCGCCATGATCGACGCCGGCGCCATCGACATCGCCCAGCCGGACGTGGCCAAGACCGGCGGCGTCACCGAGCTGATGAAGATC
>NCHM01000466.1 GCA_002257205.1 Rhizobiales bacterium 24-66-13
GCCCGCCAGAAGCACGTCGCAGGTCACCCACCGGCCGCGCACCTCAAGGGCGGGATGGAGCGCCAGGGCATTGGCCTCGCTCGCGCCGGAGGTGAAGACGATGCCGCGCGGATCGGCCCCCGTGAGCGCGGCGATTTCCCGGCGTGCCTGTTCCACAAGCTGACGCGCGGCCCGCCCGTCCGCATGGATGGAGGAGGCATTGCCGCCTTGGTCGAGCGCATCGAGCATCGCCGCGCGCGCCTGCGGCCGCAAGGGCGAGGTGGCGTTATGGTCGAGAAAGACCCGCGCGGGTGCCGCACTCATGGCCGCACCCTCGCGATCGTCATCGCCCTTGCACAGCCCCGCCCCGGCGCTGCGGCAGAGCGCGCATCCGGGACCGAAGGCTTGCAATTGGGCATCTTCTCATCCATATGTCAGACTTCATCCGTCTCTGCCCCGCAGCGTTGTTAACATCGCGCGGCCGGAAGGGATAAATTAGAATTATTCTAAATAGATAGGGCGGCGTCCAGGCCAAGTCAAGACGTCCTCGCGAAGACGTCTTTGGGCAGGTTTGTGTTTCGGCCCGGCCGAACAGCATCTGTCCCGCCTTTGCTGCTGCCCGCCGAGAGGTTGCGGACGTCCATGCCAGAAGTCATCTTCACCGGCGAGAAGGGGCGGCTTGAGGGTCGCTATCAGCCCGCAAAGACCCGCAATTCCCCCATCGGGATCATTCTTCATCCGCATCCGCAGTTCGGCGGCACGATGAACAATCCCGTGGTGTACAATCTTTATTATCAGTTCGTGAACCGCGGCTTCTCGGTGCTGCGCTTCAATTTCCGGGGCGTCGGGCGCAGCCAGGGCTCGTTCGACCATGGCCCGGGCGAACTCTCCGACGCCGCCGCCGCGCTCGACTGGGCGCAGTCGGTGAACCCGGACGCGCGCGCCTGCTGGATCGCCGGCGTGTCCTTCGGCGCCTGGATCGGCATGCAGCTTCTGATGCGCCGGCCCGAGGTGGAAGGCTTCATCTCCATCGCCGCCCCCGCGAACCTGTTCGACTTCTCCTTCCTGGCGCCCTGCCCCTCCTCCGGCCTGTTCGTCCATGGCGACAAGGATGCGGTGGTGCCCACCACGGCGGTCGCCACCCTGGTGGAAAAGCTGAAGACCCAGAAGGGCATCGTGATCGAGCAGCAGATCGTGCCCGGCGCGAACCATTTCTTCGACGGCAAGACCGACGAGCTGATGAACGTGGTCGGCACCTATCTGGACAAGCGCCTCCCCGGCGCCCGCACCACCAGCGCAGCCTGAGGACTTTCAGCGCTCCCCCGCATGCCGGGGGGAGCCTGCACTTTAGAAATCATCTGCCGAAAACACCGCCGCGCCCCCTCTCCCCCACGGGGAGAGGGCTGGGGTGAGGCCACGGAGCCGATCCGCTGCCCCCTCACCCGCCCGCTACGCGGTCGACCTCTCCCCGTGGGGAGAGGTGATGGCAGCGCGGGAGACAGGGCAAAAAACCTCCCTAGTCCGGCGAAAACACCACCCCGCCCGTGAGCGGCTGCGGCGCGCCCGTGGTCGAGGGGAAGGTCAGCGGCAGCCCCCGCAGGGTCCGCACCGCCAAGAACCCGAACGCATGCGCCTCCAGCGCATCGGCGGACCAGCCGACGGCCTCCGCCGGCACCACGGGGACGCCGAGCCGCTCCGCGAGCATGGCGAGAAGGGTCGGATTGCGGGCGCCGCCGCCCCCGACGATCCAGCGCGCGGGCCGTACGGGAAGCAGGGGCACAATCGCGGCGACCGAGGCCACCGTGATCGCGGCGAGCGTCGCCGCCCCATCCTCGGTCCCATAGCCGTCGAGCGCAACGCGCTCCGCCACAAACGTGCGGAATTCGTTGCGATCCAGGGATTTGGGTGGCGGCAGCGCGAAGAAGGGATGGGCCAGCACGCGCGCGACCGCCGCGCCGTCCACCCGCCCCGCGCCCGACAAAAGCCCGTCCGCATCGAAGGGAATGCCGGTGCGGGCGAAGACGAAATCGTCCAGCAATGCATTGCCGGGGCCGGTGTCGCAGGCGATGGGATCGGCGTCGCCGTCAATGATCGTGACGTTCGCCACCCCGCCGATATTGAGCACCGCCACCGGCCCCTCAAGCCCAAGCGCGCCCACCAGGGCCTGGTGGAACACGGGCACCAGCGGCGCCCCCTGCCCGCCGGCCGCCACATCCGCCGCGCGGAAATCGCCCACCACTTTCACCCCCAGCGCATTTGCAAGCGCCTGGCCGAGGCCGA
Source organism: Rhizobiales bacterium 24-66-13 (assembly GCA_002257205.1). Lineage (GTDB taxonomy): Bacteria > Pseudomonadota > Alphaproteobacteria > Rhizobiales > Xanthobacteraceae > NCEH01. The sequence goes on from NCHM01000466.1 coordinate 2,260, forward strand.
TCTGCAAGGTGAGGCGCGCATGGGGCCGGTGCAGCAGGGTCTGGCCGTGGAAGCCCACCACGTCCACATCGCCCGGCGCAAGGCGCATCTGGTCGAGCAAGGCGCGCACGGCCTCGGCATGAAGGGCGGTGATGCGCGCTTCCGCCTCACCCAGCACGCCGGGCCGGGCATCGCGGGAATTCACGCCCCGCGCGTCCGCCATCGCCTGTTCCAGCAGCGCGCGCATCTGCGGCGCATAGGGATAGGTGGTCGATGGCCCGAGCCAGAACACCTGTTCGCCGTCGGTCTCGATCAAGGCGGCGTCGATGCCGTCCATGGACGTGCCGCTCATCAGCCCCAGAGCCCGCATGCGCTTTCCCCCCATGCGCGTCCCCCCGATGCAATCGCGCGTGAGACCTGTTACACCAGCCGCCTTTCCAAAGCCTGTTGTGCGGACCTCAATGACTGCCTTTCGCTCCGATTTCCTGCGCGTGCTCGACGAGCGCGGCTATATCCACCAGTGTTCCGATGCCGAGCGCCTGGACGCCAAGGCGTGCGAAGGGCCGATCACCGCTTATATCGGCTTCGACGCGACCGCCTCTTCCCTGCATGCCGGGCATCTGCTCTCCATCATGATGCTGCGCACGCTCCAGCGCACCGGACATAATCCCATCGCGCTCATGGGCGGCGGCACCACCAAGATCGGCGACCCGTCCGGCAAGGACGAAGCCCGCAAGATGCTCACCGACGCGCAGATCGACGCCAATATCGGCTCGATCCGCAAGGTGTTCGAGCGGTTTCTGGATTTCTCCGCCGGCGCGAAGATGGAGAACAATGCGACCTGGCTGGACGAGCTGAAATACATCCCGCTGCTGCGGGAAGTCGGGCCGCACTTCACCATCAACCGCATGCTGACCTTCGATTCGGTGAAGCTGCGGCTGGAGCGCGAGCAGCCGCTGACCTTCCTCGAATTCAATTACATGATCCTGCAAGCCTATGATTTCGTGGAGCTGAACAAGCGCCACGGCTGCATTTTGCAGATGGGCGGCTCGGACCAGTGGGGCAATATCGTCAACGGCATGGAGCTGGGCCGCCGCATGCATGGCGCGGACCTGTTCGCGCTGACGACGCCGC